>NZ_JBIVUV010000019.1:0-219628 GCF_044768525.1 Streptomyces sp. NPDC091287 | reverse complement strand
CCTACCCTTGCTGCCTTCCGGCCCTGGGGGAGTTCAGTCAGATAGCGCCACGTGAGGGGCTGACGCCCACCTTAGCGGATCCCCACCCCCACCGGGGCCCCCCCCCCCCCCCCCCCCCCCCCCCCCCCCCCCCCCCCCGCCCCGGGGGGGCCCCCGGGCCGCGACCCGCGCGGCGGTGCGGCGACGCCCATGGACGAACCGGCCCCACCCCGGCCGGAAGCGGGAGGAACACATGAAGATCTTCCAGCCGATGCTCTTCGTCGGCCTGGGCGGCACCGGCGGCCTCGTCGGCGCCGAACTGGAACGCAAGCTGCGCGTGGACCTGTGCGGCCCCGACGGCACCGCCCTCCAGCACATCGGCGGCCTCGCCCCCTACCAACTGCCCGACTGCCTGCAGTTCGTGTACGCGGACTTCAGCGAGTCCGACCTCCAGCGGCTGCCCCAGTTCAATGTGGACTCCTCGCTGCGCGCGGCGTACGCCCGCACCTCGCGGGCCACCCACAACCTCCTGCCGAACTTCGACAGTTCGCCGGAGGTGACGCAGATGCTGCGGGCCAGCCTGCGCGAGGAGGTCGCGGGCTGGCTGCCCTCGCGCGAGGGCGAGCCGCGCGTCACCCCGCTGCACAACGGCGCGGGCCAGCTCCCCACGGTGGGCCGCGCCGCGCTCTTCGCCACGCTGCGGCACTCCCTCCAGCCGGTCCTGGAACCCCTCCTCCAGGCGATCGACGCCATCGCCAAGTCGGCGGGCGAGCTGAGCGAACTGGGCGGCGGCCGGGTCACCGGCTGCGACGTGTTCGTCGCGTTCTCCGTCGCGGGCGGCACCGGGGCCGGGATCTTCCTGGACTATCTGCACCTGATCAACCAGGCGTTCAAGATGCGCCGCTTCAACGGCGTGAAGATCTACCCGCTGGTCGTCATGCCGTCCTCGTTCCCCGCCTCCACCGGCGGCGGACGCGAGGCGGAGCTGAACGCCGCCCGCTCGCTCGTCGACCTGTTCCGGCTGGTCGACGGGCAGAACGCGCCGACCGCCGGGGCGGAGATCGGCGACCTCGATCAGGAGACCGGTCTCGGCATCCGCTACCCGGGCATCACCCCGGTCCGGCTGCGCACCGGGATCCTGCCGACCGCGTTCCTCTTCAGCCCGACCGCGGGCATCCGCCAGGACGACCTGCGCCGCTCCATCGTCTCGCTGGTGATGTCGCTGATCGGCACCGAACTGGGCGACAGCCGGGCCCAGGGCCGGTCGATGGCCGGCGACGACGACTTCCAGACCTTCGCCGCGAGCTTCATCAACCGGGGTGTGCAGCGCAGCGCCCTGTCACCCACCGGCATCGGCCGGCAGGGGGTGTCCACCAGCCTGGTCGCCTCGATGACCGCCCCCATGGACCAGCTGGCCGACCTGGTGGCCGGGCGGCTGCTGCGGGTCGCGGTCACCGAACTGGTGGAGCGGCCGCGCAACCCGGCGAAGGACGACACCGTGCCGCTGGTCCGGCAGCTGTTCGCCGACTCCCAGCTCGAAGAGCTGTGGGAGCGCAAGCAGTTGCCCGTCGAGGACCCGCAGCCGCTGCCGCGCGGCGGCCGGGCGATCGAGGAGGCGCTCAACAACCGGATCGGGGACATGCAGCGCCTGCTGTCCGAGCTCCAGTCCATCGCCGACCGTCAGGCCGCGGCGATGGCGGCCCGGTTCAGCCCGCGCCCGGCGATCGAGAAGCTCCTCCAGAGCGTCGACCCGTTCCTCGCCGAACGCCTCGTCAGGGGCGTCCCGGACAGCGAGGACGAGATCACCCGGCTCGGCTTCCTCGGCATGCTCACCGCCCGCTCCCGCTCCCCGAAGCGGCCCCCGGGCGTCACCGACCAGCCGCCGAAGACCCCCCGGATCAAGGGCCGCATCGCCGGGATGTCTCCGGCCCGGTGGGGTGACGACGACGTGCGGGCCGCCCTACAGGCCCAGGACAGCTGGTACCGCTGGCGCTGCCGGGCCGTCTGGCACGAGGCCTGGCGGGAGCAGCAGCAGCGCTGGCAGTCGCAGGCGGACACGGCGGGGACCGACCTGGCGCGGCTGGTGAACTCCTTCCGCAAACACGCCGACCAGGAGCGCAAGTCCGCCGAGCAGAAGGGCCTGGAGCTGTACGCGGAGCGCACCGGCATCTCGTACCTCCTGCCGCCGCAGCGCAGCCTCAACCACTTCTACGAGGACGTCGTGGCCCGGCTCGTCCGCGGCGAGGGCCTCCGCGAGAGCGACGACGAGGCGTCGCTGCTGCTGCGGCTCATCGACGGGGACACCTGGCGGGAGGTGCACGCCCGGAGCCACCGCAACCCGGACGGGGCCGTCGGAGCCGTCAAGGCCCGGCTGGAGGGGCGGATCACCCGGCTCTTCGCCGAGAGCGGCGCGCAGTTCGAGGAGCGGCCCCTGCTGCCCTCGATGAGCACCCTGCTGGCGGCCGCCGCCGGTGACGCGGACGCCACCGACCAGGTCAGCAAGGAAGCGCTCGACCTGTTCAGCCGGAAGCTCACCGGTCTGCTGCCGGTCGGTTTCACCCCGGAGGGCACCGGGCCGCTGCGGGTCCTGGTCACCCATCCGCGGGTCCAGGCGGGGGACGAGGTGCAGGAGTACCTCGCCAAGGCGCTGCGGCTGCCGTCCGACGCGAAGAACTCCGTCGAGTACCGGGGCGTGGAGAGCGACTCGATCACCGTGGTCCTCTTCCGCAGCGAGATGAGCCTCACCCAGGTGCCCGAGGCCCGCAAGGTGCTGCGCCAGTGGGCCAGGGCCAAGGACGACGAGCAGGCCCACGACGTGCTGCGCTGGCGGCAGCGCCTGGGCTACGAGGACGACTGGATGGTCAGCAGCGAGGAGGACCGGCGCACGATCCTGCACCGCCTGCTCTGCTGCATGTGGAACGGCCAGGTCGACGTCCTGGACGGCGATACCGCCTCACCCGCCCGGGTGCGGCTGCGGCTGTTCCCGGAGAAGGGGGCGAGCGTCCCCGGCGTACGGCTGCGGCTCGGGGACTTCCCCGGCGGCATCTCCAGCTGGTCGGAGCTGCTGCGCTCCTACGAACGCTGGACGGTGCTGGACGACGAGCGGACCGTGGAGGACTACTGCGGCAAGCTGATGGGCGCCCAGCCCCTCGGGCTCGGCCGGGCGGGCACCGAACCGCACCCGATGTTCGTCGAGCTCGTCGAGCGCATCGCCCCGCGCCAGCTGGAGCTCCTGGAGGAACGCCGGGAGCTCGGCGGCCGGCGCGTGGACGGCTGGATCCGGCCGCTGTGGGAGTTCTGGGCGGAGACCCTGCCCGCGGCCCTGGACATGGAGTTCGGCGACCAGCGGGCGATCCAGCCCACGCTGCGGACCCTGCTGGAACACGTACGCGGCGGCGTCCCGAAGCCGCCCCCCTCCCGGCCCGCGCCGGAGCGCCGGCGCGTCGTGGAGGACGACGAGGACTGGGGCACCTCGGCTCCGAGCACCGACGAACGGCTGGGCGACGACACCCTGCCCGGTCCGCGCTCGGCGCCGCGCTCGGCCCCGTACGACGCGGAGGAGCGGTACGCCGGCGCGGACCGGCACACGGACACCCGGCACACGGACACCCGGCACACGGACACCCGGTACGGGGAGGAGCGGTACGGGGAGGAGCGGTACGGGCCGGACGCCTCGCGCGAGGACCGGCCGGCCCGGGGCGAAGGACGCCGGGACGAGCGGTTCGCGGACGAGCGGCCCCGCGACGAGCGGCCCCGGGACGGAAGGTTCACCGACTCGTACCCGGAGTCGCGGGCGGGTGACGCCCGGTTCACCGACTCCCCCGGTGACGCCCGGTTCGGCGGCGACGACCGGTACACCGGCTCCCGGTCCGGCGACGACCGGTTCGGCGGGGGCGAGCCCGTCGGCGCGCGGGACGACGGCGGCAGGGACGACGGCGCCGCCGACGGGTTCGGCGAGCAGGACAGGCCGCCGGTCCGCCGTCCGGCCGCGGGCGGCTGGGACGGCGACGGCTGGGACACGGACGACGAGGGCGGCGCGGGGCGCTCCCGGAACGGGGGCCCGCAGTGACCTCTCCCGAGGACACCACCGCCGTGGTCCGTCTCGACCTGCGCGCCGGGGCCGCGGCCCTGGCGACCCCGCAGGCCGTGCGCGACCGGGTGGCCGAGCAACTGGGCCGGGCCGGACTGCCGGAACCGGACTACCCGCTGTTCCTGGTCACCGACACCCCGGCCGGGCTGACCGACCACCAGCTCCAGTACGAACTGCTCTCCGGCTACCGGGCGGTGGGCGAGACCCGCATCCTGGTGCTGCTGGTGGGCAGCTCCCCCGGTTCGTACGCCGGCGGGGAGGAGGCGTACCTCCCCGACCGCCGGCTGGTGCGGCCCACGACTCTGCGGGCCGCCACGACCGGCCTGGTGTGGGCCGGTGATCTGCGTTCCGCCCGTACCGCCCTGGACCGGCCGGAGCCGGACGACCCCGCGGCGCTGGCCGTCCTGGTGGACCTCCTGTCGGTCCCGGACGTCTTCGTCCGGGTCCTGGAGGGCCTGCGGAAGCTGCCCGACTCCGTCGCCGCCCCCGGGGTCCGGCTGCTGGAGCAGGACCTGCCGACGGAGGTCAGGGACCGGGCCTGGCGGGACGCGCTGACCCGGTTCGCGGGCGAGGACAGCGGGGCGGGCGACCCGGTCGACACCGTCCCGGACTCCCAGCTGCCCGAACCGCTGCGCGCGCTCGTGACGGGGCGGGACGGCCGGGGCCACGGGCACCGGCGGCCGGACGGCCCGGCGAACCTCGCGCACCGCACGTGCGCGGAGTCCCTGGACCGCGCGGACGAGGACCTCGTCGCGCTGCGGTCCTTCCCCGGCCTGCTGCACCCGGCCCGGCGCGATGCCCTGGAGGCGGATCTGCACCAGGCCCGCGAGGACCTGGGCGGGTTCCGCGCCCTGGTGGAACGGGCCCTCCAGGGCGGCGGCGGAGCGGCGGCGCCCACCGCGGAGGCCGCCGCCCGGCTCGGCGCCCTCGGACTGCGGGTGCCGGCGGCCGACAGTGCGGGGGAACGCGTCGGCGAGGGGCTCCGCGAGCTGGCGGGCAGGCTCCTCGGCGACGGGCTGGCGCTGCGTTCGGTGGCCCAGCACTTCACCGCGCTGGCCGGGCGGGTCGAGCCGGTGCCGGGCACCGCGCTGCTCCACCGGCTCGCCGACCACTCCGAGGAGTCGGTGACCCGCGGCTCCGCCACCGAGTACGCCGCGCCGCCCCGCACCCCGGGTGCGGTGCTGCTCATGGCGGGCGCGGCGGGGCTGCTGGGCGGCCTGTGGCAGTGGCCCGCCGTCCTGGCGGCGCTGCTGGTGCCGGTGCTGTTCGTGGTCGTCGCGCTGCTGGGCGCGAACCGGCTGCGCACGGGCCGGCGCGCCGCCCGGTGGCCGATGGGCCCCCGGCTCGCCGCCGTCGCCGGTGCGGTGGCCGGGGCGGCGGTCGCGTACGCCGCCGACCCGCCGCTCTGGCTCGGCGGGACCGGGCTGCTGGTCGGTCTCGGTCTCACCGCCGAGGCGGTCCGCAGGCTCTGGCGGGACGCCGCCGACTCCTGGGCCGCCGGGCGCGGCACGACGGCGCTGCGCACCGCGCTGGACGGGCTCGACACCCTGCTGGCGGAGCTGGTGCGCGAGCACTGGGCGGCGGAGGAGCGGCTGTACTGCGCGGACGCCGCGCGTTCGGTCGCCGGGATGCTGCGGGCGACCGCTGCCGCCGCCGACGCCCAGGCCGCACCCGAGCCCCTCGCCCCGGCCGGGGCGGGCGGCGCCGGTCCCTACGAGGACGACGACTGGCTCTCCGCGCCCTCCGCGCTGGAGACCCCGGAGTCCGACGCCGCCGACGGGGGCGCGGACGACGGCGACTGGGCCGCCGCCTACGCCTGGGACAACACCCCGGACCGGCACGGCGATCACGAGGCCGACCGGGCCGGCGACCCGTACGGCGACCGGGACGGCGGGGGCCCCGGACCGTACGGCACGCCTTCCCCGGCCGCGTATCCCGCCGGTCCTGACGACGCTCCGTGGGGGAGCGGCGAGGGCGACCGAGCACCGCGCTGGCTGGACCGGGAGATCGGTGAGGGCGGACCGGACCTGGTCGCCACCCTCGCCGGGGACCTCCGCAACACCGCGCTGGCCGCCATGGCCCCCTACTGGGGCGCCGTCGAACGCGGTCAGGCCGGGGCGCTCGCGCTCTCGCGGACCGAGGAACGGGTCCGCGAGCTGCTGTCCGCCGCCCGCCACCACCTGTGGCGCTACGGGGTGCTGGCCCCACCGCCGTACCCGGCCGACCACCGGGCCCGCACCACGGCCGCCGGACTGCTGGGCACCGACTCGCTGCGGGTCGCCGAGCTGGTGGGCCGGGAGACGGACCGGGGGGCCGTCGTCCAGTTGTCCTCACCGGAACAGGGGGCCCTCCTCAGCCGCGACCCGGAAGCCGCCCTGTGGATCCGGTTCGCCCCGGGCACCCTCCAGGGCGAGATCGAGGCCGCCTGGCGCAAGAGCGGTTCGCCGCCGGCCGAGGAGGCGCTGTGGACCTCCTCCGGGCGGTACGCGGGGTTGATCCGGCTCACCCCGCTGCGGATGGGCGTCGTCGACACGGTCCTGCCCCGGCAGGGCACCGGCGGCAGCGCCCGCACCGGCGCCGACCGCGCCGAACCCGCCGTCCACGCCGAGTTCAGGGAGGACGACCGGTGGTGACCACCACCCCGCCGGCCCGGCCCGGGTCACCGGGGGCCCCGCGCCCCCATCTCGTCTTCACCGACCCCACCGGGCGGCGACGCACCGCCCCGGCCCGCTTCGGCCCGGCCTCGCGGCGGGACCCGGCGCTGCCCCAGCGCATCCGCAACGGGCTGCTCGACGACCGGGGGCAGCAGTGCGTCCAGGTGTTTTTGTCGGCGGCCGACGCCGCCAACCCGGTGGCCCGCACCCTGCTGGACACCGAGGCGGGCACCGCCCTGCGCCTCGACCGGACCCTGGAGAACACCCCGTACGCGTATCTGTTCCCCACCGTCATCGGCTACGAGCTGGACACCCCCGAGCCGTTCCTGCTGTACGCCGCCCCGCGCGGCACGCCCGTCGGACGCACCCATGTGATGTCCGCGTCCGACCAGCGGGTGTTCGCCCGGGATCTGACGCTGGCCCTGTGTCTGCTGGACAGCCAGGGTCTCGTGGCGCGCGGGATCTCCCCCGCGACGGTGTTCTGGGACGGTACGTCGGTGCAGTTCTGGGGACTTGAGGGCGTCACCCGCGCCGGACGGCCCCGGACGCCGTGGGGCCGGGCCCCGTTCGCCTCGCCCGAACAGCACCGGGGCGAGGGCCACGTCGACCCCCGGGACGCGGTGTGGAGCGCCGCCCAGGTGCTCTACCAGCTCGTGACCGGCCGGCCAGGCCCCGCCGACCGGGCCCCCGCCGACCTCGACCGGCACCGGGTGCTCGCCGGGACGCTGCCCCGCGCTTTCGCCCCCACGGCGGCCGGACGCCCCACCCCCGGGGCCCTGTTGGAGCTGCTGGCCCCCGAGGAGGCCCGGCGGCTGGGGCCCGCGACTCCGACGGACGGCTCCCGCCCGCACCAGGAGGCGTTCGACCGCGCGCTGGACGCCAAGCGGCGGACGCCCGCTCCCGCCGAGGACCCGGAGGACGGGACGCCCGAGGACCGGGCCCCCGGGGAGGTGCTCTGTCCGTACTGCCTGGAGGGCATCCAACTGGACCTGAGCAGGCTGTTCGTGACGGACGACCAGATGCAGTACCGGCCCCTGGACCTCTCCCGCATCGGCAACCCGGTGCGGCGCGAGGACGTGATGCGGGGCGCGGTCCAGCAGTGCACGGCCGATCCGGACTTCCCGGAGCACCACATCCCGGTGCCCTACCTCACCCACGGCCGCCCGCTGACGGTCGCCATGATCGGCCAGTCCAGCACCGGGAAGAGCCATCTGCTGACCCAGATGATCGCCGAGATCACCGACGGTGGCCTGGAGCGGTACGGGGTGGGCTGGCAGTCCGTCAACCCGGAACAGCACGCCCGGTTCGTCCGTGAGCGGGTGCAGCCATTGCGCAGCGGCAAGGTGCTCGACCACACGAGCGGGGTCGGCCTGGACGGCTTCGCCCGGTTCGTCGAGTCGCTGCTGCTCACCGACGCGCGCGGACGGGTGCGCCCGGTCGCCTTCTTCGACCTCGGCGGCGAGGACCTCGTCCGCACCGACGGGGCGCTGCGCTTCCTGCTCGGCATCGACGCCCTGGTCTTCGTCGTCGACCCGGCGCTCGCGCTGCCGCTGCCCCAGCTCGACGAGGTGCGGCAGCGCTGGGGCACCGAGGTGGACCGGGACGGCGACGCGGCGTTCGGCACCGTCCTCGACCGGCTGCCGCGCCGGGGCCCCTATCTGGAGACCCCGGCGGCGATGGTGCTCGGCAAGTCCGACCTGCTCCGGTTCCAGCCGCCGGTCGACCGCTGGCTGGGCGAGGGGCCGCCCGCCGCGATCGGCCCGGACCAGTTCCGGGAGGAGAGCGGGGACGTCTACGCCCTGCTGCGGCAGCACGCCGGACAGGCCTGGCTGCGGCCCTTCGACGCGTTCCGCCGCTGCACCCTGCACATCGCGTCCGCGACCGGTGGCCAGGAGAGCCAGGGCCGCTACCCGGCGGGCGCGGGGCCGCGCCGGGTGCTGGAACCCCTGGTGTCGCTGCTGGCGATGCACGGGATCATCGAGGCGCCCGGGGGCGCCGCATCATTCGGCGTGGGAAGGGAAACTCAGTGAACGACGCCCTCGATCGGCGCGAGGAGAGCGGACCGGGCGGCCGGCTCGACCAGGTGGTCTTCCGCTGGGACGGGAACCAGGGCCGCTCCAGTACGGGGATGGCGGCGGTGGCGCACTCCTGCTCCGCCGAGCGCGCGGAGTCCCTCCGCCGCGAACTGGGCCCGCTGCTCTGGGTGCCGGGCCCCGGTCCGGCGCCGCGCCAGAGCAGCGTCCGGGTCTCCTCCCGGGCCGCCGGGACCGTACTCCTCCAGCGGTGGCCCACGTTGGACCGGGGCGGCCGTCCCAGCACGGCCTGCCACGCGGTGTTCGGCGACGCGGACACCCTGACGCCGCAGCGCTGCCTGGCTCTGGGCGGCACCGCCTGGAGCGACCGCGCCGTCGCGGAGACCGCCGCCGGGGGCCTGCCGACGCTGGACGGGGCCCGGCTGCGGGCGACGGCGGCCGATCGACTGCGCCAGATGTTCGACGAACTCCCTGTGGTGGAGGAGCCGTTGATGGTGGCGACCGCCGAGTGGCTGCGCGACCCCTCCCGGCGGCTCTCGCTCCTCGCCGCGGAGCACGAACTGCCCGGCTGGCCACGCCGGAACTCCGCCCCCCTGCTCTACCTGGGGCTGCTGTCGGTGTTCGGCGACTGGTTCGGAACGGAGTGGAGCTACGCCACGTACGACACGGCGGACACGCACGCGTTGCGCCTGACCTGTGTGCCCGAGTGGTCCTCCCAGGCGGTGGGCGCCCGGTCGCTGGCCCGTATCCGGCTGCGGCTGCCCGCCGAGGGGGACGTCGAGATGGCCGCGGCGAAGAAGCTGGTCGAGTACGTGCTCGACCACCCCGGCGAGACTCCGGGCGTGCCCCTGCTGACCGGCGAACTCCTCTCCGGGGCCCGCCTGCCCCGGCCGGAACGGCGCGAGGCCCTGCGCCGCATGCTGAACGCCCGGCACGCCCCGGCCCCCGCACCGGTCGGGGAGGAGGACCGTTACGTACGGGAGGAGGACCGGTACGCGAGCGGGCCCCGGCACCAGGACCGGTACGCGAGCGAGGACCGGCAGCAGGACCAGTACGCACGCCGGGACCGGCAGGAGGACCGGTACGCGAGCGAGGACCGGCAGCAGGACCAGTACGCACGCCGGGACCGGCAGCAGGACCGGTACGCGAGCGAGGACCAGCAGCAGGACCGGTACGCGACCGAGCCCCGGCAGGAGGACCGCTACGCGCGCCAGGACCGGGAGGCGCGCCACGAGCAGGAACTACGCCGTCTGCACCAGGAGTTGCTGGTCCACCAGCGCGTCGACGCCGCCCAGTCCGCCCGGCTGGCCGCCCGGCTCCGGGACCTCCGGGACGCCCCGCTGCTGACCCTCCTGTCCGCCGACGGCCTGCCGTGGGCCTCCCGCGATCTCGTCCTGGCCGAGCTGGCCCGCGCGGAGCGACAGCGTTCCCGGGACGAAGCGACCGCACACGCACTCTGCACCGAAGTGCTGCGGCACAACCTGTACTTCAGACCCGGCCGGTCCGGGGCGGACGGTCCGTCCGCCCCGGAGATGCGGGAGCGGGCGGCCGAGCTCTTCTCCTGGGCCGTCGCCCCGCTCGTACGGGACCCCCACCGGGCCCCCGATCTCCGGCCGTTGTTCAACATCGTCCTCAAGGACGGTCGCGACACCGGCATGGCGTGGCTGCGCCGCATCCTGGTCGCGCCCCCGGGCGGCCGGGCCCCCGACCTGCCCCCGCAGCTGTGGCAGCAGGTCGTGACGGACCTCCTCGCCCACCCCGTGCCCGCGCCCGCACCGGCACACGTGCCACCCGCCGCCGTCCCTGCCCCTGCCCCTGCCCCTGCTCCCGCTACGCCGCCGATGCCTCTCCCGGCCTCGTGCACACCCGCCACCGCCCCACCGCCCCGGACCGCACCGGTGCCGAAGCCCTCCGTGCAGCCGTCGCCCGTACCGGCAGGCCCGGAGCAGGAGAAGCCGATCCTGCCGTCCGGCTTCCTGTACGGGCCCTGGTTCGCGCCGGTGATCGGTGTACTCGTCGTCGCAGTGGTCATCGGTCTCGTCATCATCGTCACCAGGTGACCGACGGCCGACGGGCCCGTGCCGCGGGCCCGTCAGCCCAGCGCGTCGACCGCCGCCCGCACGGCCCCCTGCCGCCCGAGGAAGTCCGTGCTGTCCGCCCACTGGTCCACGCTCCCGGTCAGCGGCAGGGCCCGCAGTTCCGGGTCGGTGATGCTCCGGGCCAGGGCGTGGGCGAAGCGCTCGGCGTGCAGCACCTGGAACGGGCGGCTGTGGTACGGCCGCCGCCCGGGGTCCACCGACTCCGCGAGGCCCGAGCGGTTCTGCGCCGCGGCCACGGCCTCGTACGCGTCGCAGAGGTGCCCCTCGCGCGCCGGGTGGTCCGTGGCCGTGACGGCTCCCCGCAGGCCGGGCAGCAGTTCGCCGGCCCCGGGCAGCCGGGCGAAGGCGCTCCCCAGCCACTTGCCGTACGGCGCGTACTCCCGCGCGAGGAGCAGGCACAGCCGCATCAGGTCGCGCACGAGCCGCCCCGCGACCACGGCGGACCCCAGCTCGTCCCCCACCTCGGCGCAGCGGCCGACGAACGCCTCCTCCTGGGAGATCCGCTGCCACTGGCAGGCCAGCAGATAGCGCCACACCTCGTCCGGGTACCAGTGCAGCTCCTGCCGCGCCCTGGTCAGCGTGCCGACGCCGTCGTGGAACACCGCGCCGCCCGTGGTCTCCGCCAGCTTATGCTGCGGCATGGCCAGCCAGTCGCGGACCGCCGGGGCCTGGAGCTCCCCGCCGGGGCCGACGCCCAGGCCGAGCCGATCGTGCAGCCACCCGCCGACGTCGGCGACGAGGACGCGGTGGTGGACCGGGCCGTCCGTCGGCTCCATGTGCCCGACCGGGTCGGCAGGGTCGGCGTGCCGGAAGTGCGTCGGCCAGCCGCGCACCTGCTTGGGCAGCCGCTCGGCGAGCAGGCGGTGCAGCCGCTCCCCGTGCGCGGCGGCGTCGGCCGGTTCCAGGAACAGGTCCAGGCGCGGGCCCCATTCGTGGTCCGCCGACCGGGCGGTGTCGAAGCCGAGCACCTCGGAGCCGGAGCCGATCCGGGCGGCGGCGTACCGCAGTCCGGGGTACTCCGCGTCGAGGACCGGCCGCACGGCCTCCTCGTAGAGGATCCGGGACAGGTCGAGTCCGGGCAGGAACGCGCGGGCGGGGGTCGTCATCCGCCCACCCTGCCCGGCCGGGGGCGTCTGTTTCCAGGCGATTTCCGTGTCGCGGAGCAACGGCTCCCGTCCGCCCGGGGGACCGGTCGGGAGCGAGAGGTGCGAGCACTACAACAGGTGGTCGGCCTTCCCTGCCTTGATGTCCCGGAGGAGGGTGCTCAGCGCCTCCCGGGTGTCAGTCAGGTAGGCCCCCTCCTGCCCGGCGACCGCTATGTAGGCGTTGCCGTCGGCGTCGGTACCCAGGCGGAAGCAGTTGTTTCCCTCGCCGCAGAAGGGCTCTTCCCAACGGATCTCTGTCACGGTCGGACTCCTCATAGGCTGCGAACGATGCTGTGGACGAAGTCCCGCGAGGCGTCCGGGGACAGACTCGCCTCGTCCATCCAGTTCAGATGGGCGCGGTACGTGGACAGTTGCAGCTCGGGCGAACCTCGTCCACGGCCTGACGCTGCCCTCGGCTCTCGCGTCGCCGCACATCGCCCAGGAGACCGTCGAGGTCATCCTGGACACGCATCGTGCGGCGCCGGAGCTGACGGACGCGGCGCTTCTGCTCGCCCACGACCTGGTGGCGTACGCCTGCGGGTTCACCGGAGCCGGCGAGCAGCTCCACCTCTCGCTGTGTTCCGCCGAGAACGCGCTCCAGTCCACCGTTCACGACACACACGCCGCTCACCGTCACCCCCGCCTCGCCGCCGCCTGCGACACACGGCGTCGGGGCCTGCTCGCCCCCGTCGCGGAACGGGTGGAGGCGCGTCTCGGCCTCTGGGGCTTCGGCCCCGCCCACCCGCCGGGTGCCGGAACCTGCACATGGGCCGGCCTCCCGTACGCGCCGAAGCGGCCGGCGGCCTGATCGTCGGACCAGTTCGGGGCCTCCCGGCGGGCACCCCGCGCTCCCACTGCCCGGCCTGCCGGGAACTGAGAGGATGCGCACTGTGAGCAACGATGATCTGGCCGAAGTTCTGGGCACCCGCGAGAGCACGACGCTGGAGTTCAAGCGCACGGCAAAGCGGGAAGGCAAGCGCGGTGACGCCATCGCCACGGCCGTGTGCGCCATGGCCAACGACCTCTGTGGCCATGGGGGCGGTGACATCCTTGTGGGCGTGAACGACGCCGGAGAACCGGTGGACGGTGTCGACACGAGCGATCGCGCGCTACTGGCCCTGACGGACCTCCGGGACGACGGCCGCATTCTCGACCGGCCCTCGCTCACCGTTCGCGTAGCCCGCTACAAGGGCAAGCCGGTCGTGCATCTGCGCGTGGAAGCCTCGGCCGCGCCGCCCGTGCGGTGCGACGGCGTGGTCTGGGTCCGGCCGGGACCCACCACCCGACGGGCCGGGCGGGAGGACGAACGCGTACTGTCCGAGCGCCGCCGTTCGGGGGACGTTCCGTTCGACGTCCGGCCGGTGGTCCGCGCGACGCGCGAGGATCTGGACCTCGACCTGTTCCAGCGTTCCTATCTGCCTTCTATGGTCGATCCCGAGGTGATCGAGGAGAACGGCCGCCCGCTCGCCGTCCAGCTGGCCTCCTGTCACCTCGCGACGCCGGACGGCATCCCCACCGCTCTGGGCCTGCTGACCGTCGGGCTCGACCCGTCCAGCAGCATCCCGGGGGCGTACGTCCAGTTCGTGCGGTACGAAGGGGTCGACCTCGACGCGCCCGTCGCCGACGAGCAGGAGTTGCGGCAGAATCTGATCGGCACGGCTGCCCGGCTCGAACCTCTCCTGCGCAGCAATCTGAGGACCCGGATCGTCGGAGACGGCTTTCGGGAGACCCCGCAACCGGACTACCCGCTGGAAGCCCTGCGGGAGATCTGCATGAACGCCCTGATGCACCGGAACTACGAAACGTCCTACGCCCCGACCCGCATCGTCTGGTTCGACGACCGGATCGAGGTGACCAATCCGGGCGGGCCGTTCGGCCAGGTACGGGACGACAACTTCGATCTGGTGACGGACTACCGCAACCCCTCGCTCGCCGCCGCCTTGAAGGGGCTCGGTTACGTCAACCGCTTCGGCCGGGGCATCGGCAGGGTGCGGGCGGCCCTGGAGCGCAACGGAAATCCGCCCGCCGAGTTCCAGGTGGACGACTCGTCCTGGGCCGTGACCCTCAGGAGGGTCGTATGACCGCGACTTCGATCGCGCTTTTCAACAACAAGGGCGGCGTCGGCAAGACCACCCTCGCCTATCATCTGGCGCACATGATGGGCCGCCTCGGCCGGAACGTCCTGGCCGTGGACCTCGATCCGCAGGCCAACCTGACGTCCGTGTGCCTGGACGAGAGCGAGATCGAGGACCTGTGGTCCAACCCCTCCGAGCTGATCGCCCAGGGCCTCGTCCCGGCGAAATTGAACGGTACGGGGCGTATCCGTGAGGGCCGGACCGTCGCCGACGCGGTGCGGCCCATCCTGGAGGGCACGGGCGACGTGGCCCTGGTGGAGCCGGTCCTGCTGAAGCCGGGGCTGTGGTTGCTTCCCGGAAGCCTCGACCTGAGCCGGTTCGAGGACAAGCTCTCGAACGAGTGGTTCAAGTCGTTCGCCGGAGACATCGCCGCGATCCGCACCACCACCGCGTTCCACCGCATGATCGAGCACGCCGCCGCGTCCGTCGAGGCCGATATCGTGCTCATCGACGTCGGCCCCAACCTCGGTGCCATCAACCGCGCCGCGTTGATCGCGGCCGACAGCGTGCTGATGCCACTCGCCGCCGATCTGTTCTCCCTCAAGGGGCTCAGCAACCTGGGGCCGACCCTCCGGGAGTGGCGGCACAACTGGCGGCAGGTCGTCCTGCCCCAGGTGCCGGCGGGGATCTCGGCGCCCCCGGCGGAGATGACACCACTGGGGTACGTGATCATGCAGCCGGAGATGCGTCTGGACCGCCCGGTGAAAGCCTACGAGCGGTGGCTCGGGCGCATTCCTCTCGTCTATTCCTCCGCCGTGCTGGACGACGCGAAGGACCCTTCGTCCGGGGAAGCCCCCCATCACATCGCCACGCTGCGCAACTACCGCAGCCTGATGCCCCTCGCTCACGACGCACGCAAGCCGATGTTCGAACTCAAGGCCGCGGACGGCGCGCTCGGCAGCACCCAGAAGTACGTGCAGACCTGCTACAGGGAGTTCAAAGGGCTGGCCGAGAACGTTCTGGACCGCGTGGCCGACCGGTAGTGCCGACCGGTAGTGAGGCCAGGACACGGCCTGATGCGGTGGCGGGCCCGGACCGGAGCGGTCCGGGCGATTCGCCGCCGCCGCTTCAGAACTTCTCCACCTTCGCGCCCTCGGGCACCTCGTAGCACCCGGACGTCGTCGTGATCCCCAGGCTGGGCTTCGCCCGGTCGCGGTACTGGACGATCCAGACGCTGACCTTCTTGGCGTCGTTGTCGGCGACCAGGTTGAGGTTCTCGTTCTTGCTGTTGTCCCGGTACTCCCTCTTCAGCACCCAGCCGCCGGTGTTCAGCTTCTTCTTGAGGTTCTCCATCGCCACGTCGGAGTCGGCGGCGGAGCCGGGCTGGAAGTTCCACGGGTGGAACACGCGGAAGAACCGCTCCGGGTCCTTCCCCTCGCACTCCCTGACTCCGGGGCCCGGCTCGGACGCCTTACCGGGCACTCCGGCGTACTGGTAGATCTTGCTGGAGACGGCTTCGAGGGCGTCCGCCGCCTCGTCGGTCGTGGCGATGCCGGCGTACGGCACGCCGGAGGAGGCGTCGTCGGAGCCGGCGGAACCCTCGCCGGGTGAGCTGGGCGAGCTGGGGCTGTTGGAGTCGTTCATGCCACATCCACTGAGGAGGAGAGCGGTCAGGACGAGGGCGGTGGGAACACGGCCCCGGAGGGAGCGGTGCACGGGGGCGCGGCGCCCGGTGGTGAGCGGAGGTCGGAACAACGGAGGTCCTCGGTCGGGTACGGGCACGCCCACGCGGGCGCGGTGGGTGTCGGGGGAGCGGTGAGCGGTCACTCGGGCTCGGTGACGTCACCGTATTCACCGACGACGACGAGCGCCTGGTTCTTCAACGCCGTCGAGGACTCGTCCCAGTAGCCGCTGTGCCCTTCCACCCCCTTGGTGCCGCCCGGCCCCTCGCCGCCCTCGGCGTCGGTGTTCATCTGGTTGGCGCCGAAGGCCTCGTCGCTGGGGATGAGGAAGACGCCGCCGCCCAGGGACCACTGGCTGCCGCCGTGGCCCCAGCGGCCGATGTCGGGGACCGCGTCGCCGTCCGCCTCCTGGTTCCACACGTGGCCCTTCGGGACGTCCATCTCCTCGGCGGACCCGACCTTGACGCCCGGGCTCCCCGCGAGGATCACGTCGTCGGCGTTGAGGTCGCCCTTCTCCGCCGCCGCCCCGATCAGGGTGGTGCCGTACGAGTGCCCGACGGCCGTGCGGTGCGGTTCGCCGGGGCCGCTGTGCGAGGCTTCCAGGCCGTCCATGAACTGCCGGTACGCGGGGGCTCCGTCGTAGGCGTAGTGCTCGAAGGGCGCGTCCTTCACGACGTCCTGCGGTGCGTCGTAGCCGAGCCAGGTGATGGTGGAGACGTTCGCTCCCGGCGCCGCCTCCTGGGTCTGGCGCCACAGCTGCGTCATCCGGTCGATGTCCCCCTCGACCTTGCCGAGGTTCGCCGTCGTGCCGGGGACGTACACCGCCTGGTGCTCGGCCGTGTCCGGATTGCCGGTGGCCACGATCGCCCGGCCGTTGCCCTCGGCGCTGAACCCCAGCAGATACGCCTCCGGCAGCCCTCTCTCGCCGGTCTGGTCGAACCGGGTACGCAGGGAGTTCATCCCCTTGAGCGAGGTCTCCAGCTGCCGGTGCTGGTCCCCGTACTTCTTGTCCCAGGCCATCCACTCGTCGGTGTGGACCTTCACCGGGTAGCGGCCCGCGGTCATCCAGGTCCACTCGTTGGCGGGGGGCCCCGGAATGCTGTTCAGCTGGAGCTGCGCCACGGCCTGTGTCTCGTCGAGCACGACCCGGTTCGCCTCGTCCCTGATGTCGGAGGGGAGGCCGTCGAGCCTGCCCACCAGGGCGGGGTCGAGCGACAGGTACGCCTCCCGCTCCTCCGGGGTGAGGCCCGCCCACCACGCGGCGTTCGCCTTCGGGGTGCCGTCCTTCGGCGGCCCGCCGATCGCGTCCAGGTACGCCTTGCCCGCGTCCCGCACGCCCTCCATGTCGGACCGCGTGTCCTTCCAGTCGGCGTCCGAGACGGTGAGGTCGTCGTCCGCCGTCAGCGCACGGACCTTGGGCGCCCATTTCCCGTCCGCCTCCGAGGCGTCCTTGAGCGCCCCGGCGATCCGGTCGGCGATCTCCTGGGCGGCCGCGGCGTGCGGGTTGGGGTTGATGTTCGCCGCCTGGCGGCCGACCGCCTGCGCGGTGGGGTCGGTCGCCCCGGTCGTGGAGCCGCCCTTGGGCGGCAGCTCGACGCCGTTCTTCGGCTGGGCCTCCGGATAGCTGACGCTTCCGTCGGGGCCGACCGGGAACTTCCGGGCCGCCGCGTCGTCGAGCGCCGACAGGAGCTTCTTGCGGGCCGCGTCCATGTCGTACGCGAACCCGTTGAGGGCGGCGCTCAACAGACCGCACTGGACCTGGGTGTAGTGGAAGTTGGCCGCGACCCGCTTCAGCTCCGCGATGGCGGCGTCGGCGGCCTCGCCCCGCAGGGACTTGCGGATGCCGGCGGTGACCACGTTCTCCAGGTGGTCCTTGGACTTGGCCGCCATGTCACCGGTGGAACGGTATCCGTCGGCCGCCTCCTCCCACTCGGACGGCTTGAGCTCCTTGAGCGTCGTGAGGTTCACCGGCGCCGTCACCTCCCCGCGTTCTGGCCGCCGACGGCGGGGGTGTCGGCGTGCGCGGTCTTGATGCTGTTCAGCTCCGCCTGCACGGCCTCATCGGTCAGGAGCAGGTCGTGCCCGGTCTTCTCCAGGACGCCCTTGACGCTGTCGCACCGCTTGCCGAGCGCCTTGACGTAGCGGTCCCACGAGGCGTGCACGGTTGTCTGCGCCCCCGCGGTCAGGCAGCCCTCTCCCGCGCCGAGGCCCTTCTGCCCGTCCTGTAGCTTCCCCACGGCCTGGTCGATGCCCTCCCGCAGCGATCCGACGCCCGCGCCGGCGTCGTTCCACGCCTTCTTGGTGGACTTCACCCCGCCGGTGACACCGCTCGTGGCCGGGCCGGGCCCGTCACCCGCCGGGTGCTGGTTGAGCCGCATCCCGACGTCCTGGCGCTGGGAGGCGTCCTGCTTGAGCCGCTCCCATTCATCCCATGCCACGAGCGTTTCCCCCTTGTTCGGCAGTCACCCGCGGCAACGTACCAAAACAGGTGCGCATGAAATGTGGAGACGGGTCGACGCCGACGGCACCCCCGCGTCAGCCGCCTTTCGCCGTCTCCCCCACCGGCCGCCGGTCCACGACCCGGGCCGTGGCGTCCGCGTCCAGGTGGGCGGTGCCCTCCTCGCCCGTCACCGTGACCCGGACCCGGGGGCCCTCTCCCGGACCCGCGCCGGGCGTCACGTCGATGCGCCAGCTCTTCGGATCGCGTACGCCCAGGGTCGTGCGGGCCTCGTGGACCAGCGCGGGGAACAGTTCGTACGGGAGCATCTGGACGTGCATCGTCCCGCCGGCCGGGCGGGCGGCGTCGCCACGGAGCCTCATGTGCCGTTCCTCGATGGTGATCGCGGTGACCTCCGAGGTGCCCACGCGGGCCGCCGGCTCCGGCGCCACGGTCAGCCGGAAGTCCACCGGTACGTCGGCCGATTCGCCGCTCGTCGCCCGCAGGTCCTCGATCCGGGCGAGGGCGGTCCGCGTGACCGGCGGCTCGACGGGCCCCGGGGGCCGGCGCCCGGAGACGAAGCCGATCAGCAGGAGGAGGACCAGGACTCCGCCGCCGGTGAGGACGACGGGCAGCTCCTCCAGGATCGCGCCGGCCGCGATGGCCGCGATCGCCGCGCCGATCACCCCCGACACGACCGTCAGGCGCAGGGCTTCGAGGACGCTGCGGATAGCCGAACTTCCGTGCACGGCATGCTCGTTGACTCCAGCGCCGGCGTCCTGCCCGGCCGTCCCCTGCCCCGTTGTCCCCATGACTGTGATGGTGCCGGTCGCGGGCGATCCGGGGCAGGGGGCGGCGGAAGAGTGACGACGAGGTCAGTCCTCGCCCTCCAGGTTCCCTTCCGTCTCCAGGTACACCTGGCGCAGCGCGTCCAGCACCGCCGGGTCGGGCTTGGCCCACATGCCGCGCGACTCGGCCTCCAGGAGGCGTTCCGCGATGCCGTGCAGGGCCCAGGGGTTGGCCTCCTGGAGGAACTGCCGGTTCTCCGGGTCCAGGACGTACGTCTCGGTGAGCTTGTCGTACATCCAGTCGGCGACGACGCCGGTCGTGGCGTCGTACCCGAAGAGGTAGTCGACGGTGGCCGCCAGCTCGAACGCGCCCTTGTAACCGTGGCGGCGCATCGCCTCGATCCACTTCGGGTTGACGACCCGGGCGCGGAAGACGCGGGACGTCTCCTCGACGAGCGTCCGCGTGCGGACGGTCTCGGGGCGGGTGGAGTCCCCGATGTAGGCGGCCGGTGCCGTGCCCTTGAGCGCGCGCACGGTGGCCACCATGCCGCCGTGGTACTGGAAGTAGTCGTCGGAGTCCGCGATGTCGTGCTCGCGGGTGTCGGTGTTCTTCGCGGCGACCTCGATGCGCTTGTAGGCGCTCTCCATCTCCTCGCGGGCCGGGCGGCCGTCCAGCTCGCGGCCGTAGGCGTAGCCGCCCCAGACCGTGTAGACCTCGGCGAGGTCGGCGTCGGTACGCCAGTCGCGGGAGTCGATGAGCTGGAGGAGGCCCGCGCCGTAGGTGCCGGGGCGGGAGCCGAAGATCCGGGTGGTGGCCCGGCGTTCGTCGCCGTGCTCGGCCAGGTCGGCCTGGGTGTGCGCCCGTACGTAGTTCTGCTCGGCGGGCTCGTCCAGCGAGGCGGCCAGCCGTACGGCGTCGTCGAGCAGCCCGACCGTGTGCGGGAACGCGTCGCGGAAGAAGCCCGAGATGCGCAGCGTCACGTCGATCCGGGGGCGGCCCAACTCCTCGTACGGGATGGGCTCCAGGCCCGTCACGCGGCGCGAGGCGTCGTCCCAGACGGGGCGGATGCCGAGCAGTGCGAAGGCTTCGGCGATGTCGTCGCCCGCCGTGCGCATCGCGCTGGTGCCCCAGAGGGAGAGGCCGACCGAGGTGGGCCAGTCGCCGTTGTCGGTGCGGTAGCGGGTCAGGAGGGAGTCGGCCAGGGCCTGGCCGGTCTCCCAGGCGAGCTTGGAGGGGACGGCCTTCGGGTCGACCGAGTAGAAGTTGCGGCCCGTGGGGAGGACGTTGACCAGGCCGCGGAGCGGGGAGCCGGAGGGGCCGGCCGGCACGAAGCCGCCGTTCAACGCGTGTACGGCGTGGGTGAGTTCGTCGGTCGTGGCCGCCATGCGCGGGACGACCTCGGTGGCCGCGAAGGTGAGGATGTCGGCCACCGCGTCCGGCAGCCCGGCGGCGACGGACGCCACGGCGGCCGGGTCCCAGTCGGCGTCGTCCATCGCCTGGACGAGCGCGCGGGCCTGCTCCTCGATCGTGTCGGCGGCGGTTCGGGTGGCGGCCGACTCGTCGAGGCCGAGCGCCTCGCGCAGCCCCGGGAGCGAGGCCGTGCCGCCCCAGATCTGGCGGGCGCGGAGCACGGCGAGCACCAGGTTGACCCGGTCGTTCCCGGCGGGCGGGTTGCCCAGCACATGGAGGCCGTCGCGGATCTGGACGTCCTTGATCTCGCAGAGCCAGCCGTCGAGATGCATGATGAAGTCGTCGAAGCCCTCGTCCTCCGGCCGGTCCTCCAGGCCGAGGTCGTGGTCGAGCTTCGCGGCCTGGATCAGCGTCCAGATCTGCGCGCGGATCGCGGGCAGCTTCGCCGGGTCCATCGCGGCGATCTGGGCGTGCTCGTCGAGGAGTTGCTCCAGCCGGGCGATGTCGCCGTAGCTGTCGGCGCGGGCCATCGGCGGCACCAGGTGGTCGATCAGCGTGGCGTGGACGCGCCGCTTGGCCTGCGTGCCCTCGCCCGGGTCGTTCACCAGGAACGGGTAGATCAGCGGGAGGTCGCCGAGGGCGGCGTCGGGGCCGCACGCGGCCGACAGGCCCGCGTTCTTGCCGGGCAGCCACTCCAGATTGCCGTGCTTGCCGAGGTGGATCATGGCGTCCGCGCCGAAGCCGTTGTCGTCGGCGGAGGCGGCGATCCAGCGGTAGGCGGCCAGGTAGTGGTGCGAGGGCGGCAGATCGGGGTCGTGGTAGATCGCGATCGGGTTCTCGCCGAAGCCGCGCGGCGGCTGGATGAGGATGAGGAGGTTCCCGCGCCGCAGGGCCGCGAGGACGATGTCGCCCTCCGGGTTGGCGGACCGGTCGACGAACATCTCGCCGGGGGCCGGGCCCCAGTGCCGCTCCACGGCGAGGCGCAGCTCCTCAGGGAGGGTGGCGAACCAGCGGCGGTAGTCGGCGGCCGGGATACGGACCGGGTTCTTGGCCAACTGCTCGTCGGTCAGCCACTCCTGGTCGTGGCCGCCCGCCTCGATCAGCGCGTAGATCAGCTCGTCGCCGTCGCCGGAGACCAGCCCCGGGATGTCGGCCTCCGGGCCGAAGTCGTACCCCTCGGCGCGCAGCCGCCGCAGCAGCGCCACGGCACTGGCGGGTGTGTCGAGCCCGACCGCGTTGCCGATCCGGGAGTGCTTGGTCGGGTAGGCGGAGAGCACGAGCGCGATGCGCTTCTCCCCGTTCGGGATGTTCCGCAGCTTCGCGTGCCGTACGGCGATCCCGGCGACCCGGGCCGCGCGCTCGGCGTCGGCGACGTACGCCGGGAGCCCGTCCTCGTCGATCTCCTTGAAGGAGAAGGGGACGGTGATCAGCCGGCCGTCGAACTCCGGCACCGCGATCTGGGTGGCCGCGTCCAGCGGGGAGACGCCCTCGTCGTTCTCCTCCCAGGCGCTGCGCGGGCTGGTGAGGCAGAGCGCCTGGAGGATCGGCACGTCGAGCCCGGTGAGCGCGCCCGCGTCCCACGACTCGTCGTCGCCGCCGGCCGACGCCTCGGCGGGCCTGGTGCCGCCTGCCGCGAGGACGGTGGTCACGATGGCGTCGGCGGCGCGGAGCGCGTCGATCAGCTCGGTCTCCGGCGTACGGAGGGAGGCGACGTACAGCGGGAGCGGCCGGGCCCCGGCGTCCTCCACGGCGGTGCACAGCGCGTCGATGAACGCGGTGTTCCCGCTCATGTGGTGGGCGCGGTAGTAGAGGACGGCGACGGTCGGCGCACCCTCGGCCACCTCGCGGGCCTCCCGCTCCAGCGGGCCCCACGCGGGGGCCGGGGCGGGCGGCTCGAAGCCATGGCCGGTCAGCAGCACGGTGTCGGAGAGGAACCGGGCCAGCTGCTCCAGGTTGGCGGGCCCGCCGTGCGCGAGGTAGGCGTGCGCCTCGGCGGCGATGCCGATCGGCACGGTGGAGGCGGCCATCAACTGGGCGTCGGGGGCCTGCTCACCGGTCAGCACGACGACGGGGCGGCCGGTGGCCAGCACCGCGTCGAGCCCTTCCTGCCAGGCCCGTACGCCGCCGAGGAGGCGTACGACGACGAGGTCGACGCCGTCCAGCAGCTCCGGCAGTCCGTCGAGGGAGACGCGGGAGGGGTTGGCGTACCGGTAGCTGACGGGTCCCTCGGAAGCGCGGGCGCTCAGGAGGTCGGTGTCGGACGTCGACAGGAGCAGGATCATGCTGCGTCAGGCCTTCCTCGGGGTGTCCACGCCCCGGGCGGTGTCGGAGGGTCTCCCCACGTCCGGCTCGGGAACCGGGCGCTCGGGGAAGGGAGTTCCTGACTCGCCCGGCCGGTGGTGGCGGCCGTGCTCACAGTGGCGGGACCGCGCCGGAATCTCACCGGGCTTCCTCCCCTGTCGCCGTCTGGCGATGGCGGCCTGAACGGACCACCGCCTGCATCCTAAGCGGCGGGGGCGGGACGGGGGCAGGGGGCGGGGGTGCGGTGATGATCACCGCGCGCTGGCCCGGCGGCTCTCCGTACCCCGCTGACCAGCGGGTCGAGCCTGCCCGTGTCCCGCGGGCGGGCCCCATCCGTTCCCACGGATCGGCCTCACCCGCTGTCCCGCAGGTCACAGGAGCGAGCCCACCGAGGGGACCGGCCCGGTCGGTATGCTCGCCGCCATGCCCGATTCCGCCCCCTCGCCCCTTTCCGTGGGCGGCCCATCCCCCCGCGACGGCGGCGACGCCTGCCCGGGGACGCTGCGGCTGCACCGGGCCGACGACGGTGCGCTGGCCCGGGTACGCGTCCCCGGCGGGGTGCTGAGCGCGGACCGGGCGGACACGCTGCTCGCGGTGGCCGGCCGGTTCGGGGACGGTGAGCTGCATCTCACCTCGCGGGGCAACGTACAGCTGCGCGGTCTCGACGCGGAGTGCGGCGGCGGGCCGGCCGAACTGCTCGGCGCCGCCGGGCTGCTGCCGTCCGCCGCGCACGAGCGGGCCCGCAACATCGTGGCCTCGCCGCTCGCCGGACTCGACGGATCGCCCTCGGTCAGCGGCTGGTTGTCCGAGCTGGACGGCCTGGTGTGCGGGTCGGCCGCCGCCGCCGCGCTCTCCGGCCGCTTCCTCTTCGCCCTCGACGCGGGCCGCGGTGACGTGGACGCGCTGGGCGCGGACGTGACGCTGATCGCGGAGGGCGGTGACTGCCTCCTGCGGGTCGGGGCCGCCGACGAGGTGTTCCGGCTGCCGGCGGCGGACGGCCCGCGCGCCGCGCTCCTGGCCGCCGAGGCATTCCTCCGCGCCGCCCGGGGCTCCGGCGCGTGGCGCGTGAAGGACCTCCCCGACGACGTACGCGCCGCGCTGGTCCGCACCATCGGGACGGCGGCGGGCCCGACCGCCCACCGCCCTCGTCCGCGGGCGCCGAAGGCTCCGGAGCCGGGTCTCGTCACCGCACCGCACGGCACCACGACCGCGATCAGCGTCGGCGTACCGCTGGGGCGGCTCGCCCCCGCCCAGTGGCGGCTGCTCACCGAAACGGCCCGGCGCTTCGGGAACGAGCGGTACGGGAACGAACTGCGGCTCACCCCGTGGCGCGGGATCGTCATCCCCGGCCCTTTCGAACCGCTCGAACCCTTCGGGCAGTCCGGACCTTCCAGGCAGTCCGGGCAGTCCGGGCAGTCCGGGCACGCGGCAGAGGCGCTCGACGCCCTGGCGGCAGCCGGGCTGATCACCGGCCCGGACTCCCCGTGGACCGGCGTCGGCGCCTGCATCGGCCACCCCGGCTGCGCGAAGTCGCTGTCCGACGTGCGGGCCGAAGCGGGGGCCGCTGTCGGGCCGGTCGGGCGGCTCCCTGTGTACTGGTCCGGGTGCGAGCGCCGCTGCGGCCACCCCCACGGGGAGTGGATCGACGTGGTCGTCACGCCCGACGGGCACCGGATCTCGCACGTACGGGGCGAACACCGTGACCCCCGGGCGGCGGTCCGCGACAACCCGGCGGAACTCGCCGCGGCGGTCGCCGCGGCCCGCGCCTGAGCACGCTCCCCCAGCTTCCCCTCCCCAGCAACCGGCAGAAGAAAGCGACAGCACTGTGCACCAGTACGAGAAGGACGGACCGGCGATCTACCGCCAGTCCTTCGCCACCATCCGCGCGGAGGCGGATCTGGCCGGGCTGCCCGCCGACGTGAGCCAGGTCGCCGTCCGCATGATCCACGCCTGCGGCATGGTCGACCTCGTACGCGACCTCGCCTTCTCACCGAACGCCGTGGCCGACGCCCGCGCGGCCCTGCGGTCCGGCGCTCCGATCCTCTGCGACGTGGCGATGGTGGCCAGCGGGGTCACCCGCAAGCGGCTGCCCGCCGGCAACGACGTGGTGTGCACACTGTCCGACCCGTCCGTGCCAGAGCTGGCCGCGAAGATGGGGACCACGCGCAGCGCGGCGGCCCTGGAGCTGTGGCGGGACCGGATGGAGGGGGCGGTCGTCGCGGTCGGCAACGCCCCGACCGCCCTGTTCCGCCTGCTGGAGATGATCGAGGAGGGCGCCCCGCGCCCCGCCGCCGTCATCGGCGTCCCGGTCGGCTTCGTCGGCGCGATGGAGTCCAAGGAGGCGCTGGCCGAGCACCCGTCGGGCCTGGAGCACCTGATCATCCGGGGCCGGCGCGGCGGCAGCGCGATAGCGGCCGCGGCGCTCAACGCCATCGCGAGCGAGGAAGAGTAGTGACTTCTCCGGTGAAAGACACCAGTACCGGCAGGCTCTACGGCGTCGGGCTCGGCCCCGGCGACCCGGACCTGATGACGCTGCGGGCCGTCCGGGCCATCGGCGAGGCCGACGTCGTCGCCTACCACAGCGCCCGGCACGGCCGCTCGATCGCCCGGTCCATCGCGGCGGCGCACCTGCGGCCCGACCACATCGAGGAGCCCCTGGTCTACCCCGTCACGACGGAGACCACGGACCACCCGGGCGGCTACCGGGGCGCGCTGGAGGAGTTCTACGAGAAGGCCGCGGCCCGTCTCGCGGCGCACCTGGACGCGGGCCGAGCCGTCGCGGTGCTCGCCGAGGGCGACCCGATGTTCTACGGCTCGTACATGCACATGCACAAGCGCCTGGCCGACCGCTACACCACCGAGGTCATCCCGGGCGTGACGTCCGTCAGCGCGGCGGCGGCCCGCCTCGGCACCCCCCTGGTCGAGGGCGAGGAGATCCTGACGATCCTCCCCGGCACCCTCCCGGAGGAGGAGCTGACGGCCCGTCTCGCCGCCACGGACACGGCCGTGGTGATGAAGCTGGGGCGTACGTTCCCGGCGGTGCGCGGGGCGTTCGAGGCGTCGGGAAGGCTGGCGGAGGCCCGGTACGTGGAGCGGGCGACGATGGCCGGGGAGCGCACGGGCGACCTGGCGGACATCGACCCGGCGTCCGTCCCGTACTTCTCGGTGGCAGTGCTGCCGAGCCGCGTCGACGCGCCGCGCCCGTCCGGAAAGGCCGACGGCGAGGTCGTGGTCGTGGGCACCGGACCGGCGGGCCCGCTGTGGCTGACGCCGGAGACCCGCGGAGCCCTCGCCGCCGCCGACGCCGTGGTCGGCTACACGACCTACCTGGACCGGGTGCCGGTCCGTCCGGGCCAGGCGCGGCACGGCTCGGACAACAAGGTGGAGTCGGAGCGCGCCGAGTTCGCCCTGGACCTGGCCCGGCGGGGCCACCGGGTCGCGGTGGTCTCCGGCGGCGACCCCGGGGTCTTCGCGATGGCGACGGCGGTGCTGGAGGTGGCCTCGCAGGACGCGTACGCGGACATCCCCGTGCGGGTCCTGCCCGGCGTCACCGCGGCCAACGCGGCGGCGGCCCGCGCGGGTGCGCCACTGGGCCACGACTACGCCACGATCTCCCTCTCGGACCGGCTCAAGCCGTGGGAGGTCATCGCGGAGCGCCTGCGCGCGGCGGCCTCGGCGGACCTGGTGCTGGCCCTGTACAACCCGGGCTCCAAGTCCCGTACGTGGCAGGTCGGCAAGGCCCGCGACCTGCTCCTGGAGCACCGCTCGCCGGACACCCCGGTGGTGCTGGCGCGCGATGTGGGCGGCCCGACGGAGAGCGTACGCACGGTGCGGCTGGCCGACGTCGACCCGGCGGAGGTGGACATGCGGACCCTGCTGATCGTGGGCTCGTCGCAGACCCGGTGGGTCGAGCGGGGCGGTTCCGGCCCAGGCCGGTCCATCGTGTGGACGCCGCGCCGCTACCCGGAGGCGTAGAGCTTCCGTACCCAGCGCACGGCCTCGTCGGGCGTACGGGCCACCGGCACCCCTTCCGGTACCGGTGGCCGCCGGACCACGACGACGGGAACTCCCGCTTCGCGGGCGGCGGTGAGCTTGGGGGCGGTGGCGTCCCCGCCGCTGTCCTTGGTGACGAGCACATCGATCCGATGGCGGCGGAGCAGCTCCCGCTCGCCCCGGAGGTCGAACGGCCCCCGGTCGAGCAGGACCTCCATCCGGGCCGGACAGGGCGGCTCGGGAGCGTCGACGGACCGCACGAGGAACCACAGCGCGTCGAGTCCCGCTCCCGCGAAGGCGGCGAGCCCCATCCGCCCGGTGGTGAGGAAGACCCGCTCCCCCAGCGCGGGCAGCAGCTCGGCGGCCTCGGCGAGCGACCCGGCGGTGTGCCAGCGGTCACCGTCCTGGGCGACCCAGCCGGGCCGGCGGAGAGCGAGGAGAGGAACATGGGCCTGAGCGGCGGCCTCGGCCGCGTTCCGGCTCATGGTCGCGGCGAAGGGGTGGGTGGCATCGACGAGGGCGTCCACACCGTGGTCACGCACCCAGGCGGCGAGCCCTTCGGGCCCCCCGAACCCGCCGACGCGCACGTCACCGGGCGGCAGCCGGGGAGCGGAGACGCGCCCGGCGAGCGAGGTGGTCACCCGGAGCCCCGGGTCATGGGCGACCAGGTGCTCCGCCAGCCGGCGCGCCTCGGTCGTACCCCCCAGAACAAGAACATGCACAAGCGGCACAGGCATCGGAACGGACTTCTCTCATGAACGCTGAGGCGCGGGGCGGTCGCAGTGCCCAACTCAAACACACCGGCCTGCGCCCCGGCTGGACGACCGGCTCCTGTGCGACTGCGGCGACGACGGCCGCGTACACGGCACTGCTGACCGGCGACTTCCCGGACCCGGTGACCATCATCCTGCCGAAGGGCCAGACACCGGCGTTCGCGCTGGCGGTGGAGGAGCTGACGGCCGGACCGGGTGAGGCGGTGGCGACGGCCGGCGTGGTGAAGGACGCGGGCGACGACCCGGACGTGACGCACGGGGCACTGGTCCGGTCGACCGTACGGAGACTGCCGCCCGGTTCCGGCGTGGTGTTCCGGGCGGGCCCGGGCGTGGGCACGGTCACCCTCCCCGGCCTGCCCCTGGACGTCGGCGAGCCCGCGGTGAACCCGGTCCCGCGCCAACTGATGCGCGAGCACGTGGAGCGGGTGGCGGCGGAGCACGGCGGGACGGGGGACGTGGAGATCACGGTCTCGGTCGACCACGGCGAGGAGATCGCCCGCTCGACGTGGAACGGCCGACTCGGCATCCTGGGAGGCCTGTCGATCCTGGGCACCACGGGTGTGGTCGTCCCCTACTCCTGCTCGGCGTGGATCGACTCGATCCGCCGGGGCGTGGACGTGGCGCGGGCGGCGGGCCTGACCCACGTGGCGGGCTGCACGGGCTCGACATCGGAGAAGACGGTGGTGTCGGAGTACGGCCTGCCGGACATCGCCCTGCTGGACATGGGCGACTTCGCGGGCGCGGTCCTGAAATACGTACGCCGCCATCCCGTCCCCCGCCTCACGATCTGCGGCGGCTTCGCCAAGCTCTCCAAACTGGCGGCGGGCCACCTGGACCTCCACTCGGCCCGCTCCCAGGTCGACAAGCCCTTCCTGGCCGACCTGGCCCGGACGGGCGGGGCGAACGAGGAGCTGGCTTCCCGCATCACCACCGCCAACACCGGCCTGGAGGCCCTGCGCCTCTGCGAAGCGGCGGGCGTCCCCCTCGGCGACCTGGTCGCCGCCCGAGCCCGCGACGAGGCGCTGTCCGTCCTGCGAGGCGCACCGGTGGAGGTGGACGTGATCTGCATCGACCGGGCGGGGGTGGTGGTGGGGCGGGGGTAGGACGACGGAGCAGCGGGCCCCGACGCTTCGCGCGATCGAGGGTGTCAGCCGCACGGTCTACGCTGCACGGAAGCTGTTGCAACCTGGGCGTATCAGGCTGGACGCTGTTTCCTCAGGGCACTTACGCCGCCCGGCGATCTGCTACCCGATAGGTTCATTCCATGTCCGGCCGTCTTCTGGAACTACACGTCGAGAACTTCCGCAGCCTGCGCGATGTGACGATCCCCCTCGGACCGCTCACCGTCCTGGTGGGCCCCAACGGGGTGGGCAAGTCGAACGTACTCAAGGTGTTCGACTTTCTTGCTGCGATCATCCGGACCGATCTGCAGCCGGCGCTCGACGAGCGCGGCGGATTCGACGAAGTAGCCTTCTGGGGAGGCGAAAAACCGCCCACTTCCCTGGCGATTCGCCTCAAAGCGGACTGGACCACGCATGCGAGCGCGAAAGCTCCGGACGAGTACTCGCTGACCATTCGCAGGCGCTCCATGCCTGGCCGCAGCGATTCCTACACCTTGTCACGCCAAGAGAGCTTCCAGTTCAAGCGAACTCAGGGCCGGGGCCGCCGGATCACGATTTCCGGCGATGAAGCCCGAGTCGTGGACAAGAGGGCCGGTCGTGAGTCCGACGGAGGCAAGTTCGGTATCCAACGGCTGAGCAGCGGCCTGTCCACCCTGCCTCGGCTGGGACGGTCGGACGGTGGGGAGGAAGTGGCGAGGGTTGCCGAGCGCTTGTCGTCCTTCAGGGTCTTCGACGTGGACGTCACTGCTGCTCGACAGCCAACACGCACCCACTCGATCAAGGCCGGTCGTCTGGAGCCGCACGCGAAGAACCTTGCGGCGTTCCTGATCCAGCTCAGCACCGACGAGGAACGTTGGGAGCATCTGACACACGATGCCCGCCGCGTTCTTCCGCAACTGGATGCCATCGAGTTCGAGCAGGTCGGGGGCTTCGCCGATCGCCTGGCGGTGGTGCTTCGCGAACGCGGGCTGCGCCGGCCCACTCCGCTGGCGGATGCCTCGTTCGGGACAGTACGCCTTCTGGGTCTCCTGGCCATGCTCTACGACCCTCAACCACCGGCCCTGACGTGCGTCGAAGAGATCGACCACGGCCTCCACCCCCAGGCTCTGGAACTCATTGTTGAGCGAATGAGGGAAGCCTCGGCGCGAACACAGTTCATCGTGGCGACGCACTCTCCCGCACTCGTCGACCGACTGGAACCTCACGAGTTCATCGTGTGCGACCGGGACGAAGACGGAGCGTCCATCATTCCCGCCCTGACTACGACCGAGATCCGGACGATCGTTGCGGAGACAGGTGACCAGCCGCTCGGCGAGCTGTGGTTCTCCGGCGTGCTGGGGGGCGACCTGACAGAGGACGAGCTGTGAGTCGCAGGCGGATATCGAAGCCGTTCGGCCGGGGCATCGTCGTGCTTGCGGGCGAGAGCGCGAACGATCGCCGCATGCTGGCCGCGTTCATCAAGGCAGCCCATCCGGCCCTTGCCGCTGCCGTCACCCTCACCGAGATCACCGATCCCGTGCGGCTGCGGAAGAAGTCGGGCGCTGAACTGGCCACAGCAGCGAACACCCTGGTCAGCAAGGCGCGCGGCAAGGCCCGTCTGAAGGCGGGCGAGTTCGTCGGGATCGCCGTGCACGAAGACATGGATGCCTGCCCCGGCCCTGCTTACGACGCCGCGCGAAAGGCTGTCTCGGCCGCGCTGGGCAAGGCCGCCGGCGACTCCTCATCCGTATACGCGCTCGCCGCCGCCGAGTCCGAAGCCTGGCTCCTTCTCTTTCCCGAGGCGTTCACGCTCCACCGGGCTTCCTGGAAGATTCCAGCGACGTGGAAAGGCAAGGACAGCGGGCGTCGCCAGAACCCGAAGGAAGATCTCGAAGGTCTCCTCACGAGCCCGCGCTTCAGGGAGAGCGACGGCCCGGAGATCGTGTCGGCAGCTCTGGCGCAAGGGTTGCTCACCGAGCCCGAGGGGTCGAATCGCTCCTACCAGGAATTCATCGCGGACATCCGCGACTGGAAGGTTCCCCGCCCGCCCGGTCGCTGACCTTGCCCTTGCCCCGGGGCCGCTCCGCTGCCTGCCCCCATCGGCCTTCTCGCACGCGTACCGTCAGGCCAGGCCCCCGGCTACGCACGGGCACAGGCCGGACCTGACGCAGAACACCGACCGGTCGGCTCAGGGCTGTCCCTTCTCGATGGCATCGAAAATGTCCGCGTCGGTTTCCCGCTGCCAGGCCGGAAGGTCGGGCCAGTCCGCGACGTAGCCCGGCTTGGGATCATCGAAGTGCTTGAACATCTGGGCCGTCCAGCAGGTAGCGACGAAGCGCCCGCGCTGTTCACGTGAAAGCCGGGAAGCATGCCCTCCGCTGATCTCGACGAACTGGCGCACCTGCTCGTACACAGCCCCGGCCGCTTCGCGCTCCCACTGCGGGGTGTCCTCCCACGGGGTGACGTAACCGGCCTTCGGCTCACCGGGGAAATGGCGCCGCACTCCCGCGATCCAGGCTTCCCGGAACAGTCGTGCACCCTCGGTCTGCGACATGCCATCCCCTCTCGTCACGGTGTACTCAGCGCGGCGATGTCCGCCCCCAGCGCCGCCACGCGGTGGTCACGGCTCAGGGGACCGAACTCGCCGTACAGCTTTCGGAGTCTACGGACGACGTATCCGGATCCGGAGGATCGCGCCAGGGCGATGGCCTCCCTGCCGTACGCGATGCCCTGCTCAGGGTCTCGACGCCTCGCCCCGATCGCCGCCAGGTCCGTCAGCACTGCGCCCCTGCGCCGATAGGACTGACCGGGTGACAGGGCTGTCTGCTCCAACGCTCGCGTCAGCGCGTCCTCCGCCAGATCCAGGCGCCCGAGTTGTACGTAGCAAGATCCCCGTTCCTCGGCCAGGCGCGCGCCGTCGAACCGGAGCCATCCCCCGTTGACGCTGTCCGAGGCGAGATCACGAACGGCCTCGGCGCGCCCCATCGCGCGCTCACACGCGTCCAGGTTTCCAAGAGCCGCATAGGTCTCGGCCTGTACGGAACCCGGCTGCCCTTCCTCCCTGCGACTGCCTCCGCTGTTCTTCTCGAACGCCCCGCCCCGAAGACCCGCCCGCGAGGTTGTCGTGATGCAGTGCGCCCACTGGCACCGTCTGCCGCTCGACCTGGCTCGGGAGGCACGAAGCAAGGCACCGGGTGGGCACCTGGACAGAGCCGTCCGGTGCCATCTGTCCCCCCACGAGGGCGACGAGCACTACGGCTTCCTCACCGAACTCGACGAGTACGGGGCCGCGCTGTGGCTGCGCTGGTACGGAAGGGGCGAGATGGAGGTGGTCACCCTCCCGGACTGCCCGGCGCTGGGCACCGGCAGGAACAGAGACGGCTGCTGCCTCTTCGCCGGCCATATCCAGCAGCACACCTGGGAAGGTGCGCAGAAAACGGCCTCACGCACCAGTTGATCGCGAGGCGCGGCCGACCGTACTCCGCCCGAATGCATGATGAGCCCACCAGTTCCCGCCGGTTGCGGCAGAGACCGCTACGAAGCCCCGGGGTCCCCGGGCACCCCCGCCGCAGCCGCAGCGAGCCGTCCCCGCCACCCGTTCGGATCGCGCCCGGCCTCCACGGCGGCGGTCGCGTCGTCGGCGAGGTCGACGCCGAGGTCTGCGGCCCGGCGTTCGGCCCAGCGGGCCCAGGCGGCGGCCTGTTGGCAGTCCGGGCACTCGGTCTCCTCGGCCATGGCCCGGAAGACGTGCTCGGTCCCGGGTCCGGCGCAGGTGACGAGGGGCGCAACGTACCGGGGAACGGCAGGCGGGGGCGGGGGCGGCGGGTCCGAGGGCGGGCGCGCCGGCTCGACAGCGCGTACGGAGATGACGGCTTCGGGCATCTTCTGCTCAAGCCGGTGCCGCAGGAACCCCACGGCGCACCGGACTCCGTCCTGCGGCAGATCGCTGCTCAGCACACGGCGCAACTCACCCCCGGGGACCCCGCGCCGTAGCCACTCCACCGTCTGTGCGAGGAGCGAACGGGCCTCGGCGACACCGAGGCGGAGTCCGTGGCTCGCATGCCGCAGCGACAACAACACCCGTTCGGCTTCCATCTCTTCGGCGGTCAGCGGCTCCAACACCTGTGCCGCGTCGGCGTCGGGGACTTCGGTGGGTGGGTGGGGAGAGTTCTTCTCCCGGTCTTCGTCTACCGGTAGTTGATGACCGACCGTCCGACCCCTCGGCTGACCGACGGTCGGAAACCGCGCACTCGGAGGCGAGGCGACCACGGAATCGACACCGGCATCGATACCCGCGTCGCACCACAGCCCAAGGACCTCGGCCTCGGTCAACGGCACATTGGCGAACAACTGCTGGGTGACCCAGCGCCCGCGCTCCCCGCAGACCCGCCGCTCATGCACGAACCCGCACATGACCAACTGCTCCTTGGCCCGCTGGAACGCCCGCCCCTTGATGCCCAGCTTGCGGGCATGCTCGGACAACGCCAGCTCCGTACAGCCGTCCGGCAACCCCTGAACGTAAAGAATCAGAACCTTCGCGTCACTGCACAGACGCGGATGACGCACGACGTCGTGCGAAGCCTTCGTGTAGCGCCGAGAGGGCGCGATAGCATGCCAAAGCATCCCGGTGGGACTCGCGTTTCCACTAGTTGGGTGAAGGCCCTCGGCTCGGTGCTACGAACACCACCGGGGGCCGCCCCATGTGCGGGTACACACAGAGCGTGATGACGCGATCACGGTACCGCAGCCGGGAAGGCGCGAGCACCAAAAGGCGGAACACCCCACCCGACCAGGTGACTTACTGCTTCCGTGGACGCATGCGCGACGACGACCGCTGCTGGTCGCCACGGACCCGGCGAAGGGGCTGACGAAAGGATGCCGTTGGGGAACTGCTGGACTGGAAGCCGTAGCGATTCCGGGGGACGAGGAGCACGTCCGTGCGGGCGGAAACTCCTCGGGGAACGGGTGACTCTGCGCAGAACGGGTGACTCTGCGCACGAGATTGGGCTCTGCGCACGAGATTGGGCTCTGGCTCAACTTCTGTGGTGCCGGCTCGGCGATCAGTTCACTGCGACTCCGAACGACGGGGCGGCCCGGGCGGGTACCGAGGCCTGGCGTACGTTCGCACCCATGACGTGCACCCTGAGATCCCGACCGGTGGCCCAGTGAGTGACTGGTGGGCCTACCTGGAGGAACAGACCCGCCATGAGGTGGATGCCGACGTGCTGCGGGACCGCCGGCTGTCGGCGGTCAAGTCAGTCTGGGAGGCGCTGCGCCCTCTGGGGGTCGGCCTGCACGAGGCCGAACTGGTGGTCCACGCGCGATACGAGGCCCTGGGCGACCGCGTAAGATACACGCCGCCCGACCCGCTGGATCTCCCCTCGCTCGCAGCCCGGGTCGCAGCTCTTCCCGGCCATGTGGCAGCGGTGGAGGCGGTGTGGGACGGCGACACCGTGCACGGCTGGTTCGTGGACCTGGTCGCGGTCCTGGACGCTCCGGAGGGAGAGAGCCGCCTGGCGACCGTCTACTACCGCTCCGAGGGCCCTCCCCCTGACGTTGCTGCCGCCGAGGCCGGCCGGGCGCTGGCCAGCCACCTTCAGGTGCCCTTCCACTTCGCGTCTCCGGACGTCCCGGATGACCACGCCCCGCGCTGGAGGGATGGTCAACTCGGCACCGCATCCCGCACACACGAAAACGAACAAATTTCCTCCGGATAGGAAACAGGCGCATCTTCGCAGCTCACCGGCGGCCGGCCAACATGTTTCTCACTTCCGCCAGAACAGGTGGTGCGTCATGCCGCTCGGGCTCGGAACGACCTCCAGGTGGTACCGGTCGAGCAGCTCGTCGGGCGACTCCCACAGGCGCAGGCCGGTGCCCAGCTTCACCGGCGCGACCGCCACGTGCAGGGTGTCGACCAGGCCCGCGTCGAGGAACTCGCGGATCGTGGTGACTCCGCCGCCGAGCCGCACGTCCTTGCCGCCGGCCGCTTCCCGCGCCCGGTCGAGGACCGTCGCCGGGTCGCCGTCGACGAAGTGGAACGTGGTGTCCGACAGCTTGAGCGTCGGGCGCGCGTGGTGGGTCATCACGAACACTGGTGTGTGGAAGGGGGGCTCCTCGCCCCACCAGCCCTGCCACTCGTGGTTCTCCCAAGGCCCGCGCTGGGGACCGAACTTGTTACGGCCCATGATCTCGGCGCCGATGTTGTGGGCGAAGTCCCGCGTGAGGTAGTCGTCCAGGCCCCGGCTGCCGCCCGGTTCCGTGCGGTTCGGCCAGCTCGCCGTCGCCCCGGCCCAGGAGAAGAGCCGCTCGGGGTCGACGTGACCGAACGGCCGCTCCAGCGACTGCTCCTCACCCGCGGCGATACCGTCGCTCGACACCGTGAAGTTCTGGACTTTCAGCAGCTGGGTCACGTGCTTCTCCTGCTTCTGTGCGGTCGACGACGGTGGTGAGACTTTCCCGAGAGGGAAAACTCATCGGTCGAGGGCAGAGATCACCTCTCCTTTCCTCTCCTTTCCTCTCCTTTCCTCACCTCACCACACAGCACGCGCATCAGCGATCCATGGGAGTCCTCGTGAGCGATCAGTCCGGCCGACCGGCCCGTAAGCCGTTCCTGTACGTCGTCGTCTGCGCGGCCGGGGTCGCCCGTGATGCCGACCGGCTGTTCGCCGCCGCGCAGGACGTCGGCTGGGAGGTGGGCGTCATCGCCACCCCGCAAGGGCTCGGGTTCCTCGACACGGCGGCCGTCGAGGCCCGGACCGGATACCCGGTCCGCTCCGCCTGGCGCTCCCCCGGAGAGCCACGCCCGCTGCCCGACCCGGATGCCATCGCCGTCGCACCCGCCACGTTCAACACCATCAACAAATGGGCGGCCGGGATCTCGGACACCCTTGCCCTCGGCATCCTCTGCGAGGCGTACGGGCTCGGTGTCCCCACCGCCGTCCTCCCGGCCGTGAACTCATCCCTCGCCGCGCACCCCGCGTACGTCGAGAGCCTGCGGAGGCTGCGCGGCATGGGCGTCCTCGTCAGCCCCCGCACCCCGCACACGCCCAAGTCCGGTGAGGCGGCCCCCTTTCCCTGGGAGGACGCCCTGGAGCTGCTCGCGCCCGTGCTGTCCGGGCGGTCTACGTAGTCTCGTGGCGTGCATACTCACCGGAGCTTCCAGAACCCCCCTGCGCTACCGCACGACGAGGTCGTCGAGGCATTGGAACGGGCACTCCGGGACCGGGCACCCGCGGCCGACGAGATCGAGGCCCCGAGTGTCCTTGTGGGCAGCGCCCTGAACGACGAAGACCGGGAGTTCGTCGAGTACTGGTGTGTGCAGGTCGGGACGCGCGCCACGGCAGGCAGCCAGCTGCTCGGGCTGGCAGGTCTGTGTCTCGGGCACACGGCACGCCGGTTCGGGAAGCTCAGCGACGAGGCCCTCGCGCTGGTGCGGTCGCTGGCCGCGCGCGCGGAGGCGGATCCGTCGGACGTGGACGGCCGGGCACTCGACGGTCTCGACGACGTCCGGAGCTTCCTCCACCTCTGGTAACGCCGTCCCCCCACAGCACGACCGGCCCGTGACGCCGCCTCTTTCGTACACAAACGAGCAGGGGCGAATTCCGGACATGGTGCTGAGGGCGGAGCGAGAGCGCGTGACGCCCGAACCCTTATGGCTTCCGGCTTCCGGCGTCCGGCTTCCGGCGTCCGGCTGCGGCACCTCGACCGATTTTCGCCGCCCGATAAGGTAATGGCCGGATAAAGAGATCGCCAAGTGCGCGCACCGCCGCACGTCTCGGGAGGAAGCCATGGGAACCCGCCGCACGTCACTGCCCGGAGTGGGTGCTCAGTACGACTTCACCACCGAGACGGGCCAGCACATTTCGGTCGTCGTGCACAACGACGGCCGCCGGTTCATCGGGTTCTACGATCAGGATGATCCTGATTCGTGCCAACTCTCCGTCCCCCTGACGACGTCCGAGGCCACCGCGCTCGCGCACCTCATCGATCCGGCGCCCATCGACGCCGTACGGACCGACGGCATCGACCTCGTCACCGAGCACATCCCGCTCGGGTCCCGCTCCCCGTACGGCGGGCGGCTGCTGGGGGAGACGCGGGCACGGACACGGACCGGGGCCTCCATCGTGGCGGTGCTGCGCACCCACAGCGCGCACCCGTCGCCGGAACCGGATTTTCGACTGGCCATCGGGGACACCCTCGTCGCCGTCGGTACGCGTGAGGGCGTCGACGCGCTCTCCGAGATCATTGCGGAGGGCTGACCGTGCATGACACGACTGCGTTGCTGGTGGAGCTGGGAGCCGTCATCCTCGGGCTGGGGCTCGTGGGACGGTTCGCCGGGCGGATAGGCCTCTCCCCGATCCCGCTCTACCTCCTCGCCGGGCTGGCGTTCGGACACGGCGGGCTGATTCCGCTCAAGGCCAGCGAAGAGTTCACCATGGTGGGCGCCGAGATCGGCGTCATCCTGCTGCTTCTCCTGCTGGGGCTCGAATACAGCGCGTCCGAGCTGGTCACCAGCCTCAAGACGCAATACCCGTCCGGCGCCGTGGACTTCGTGCTCAACGCGACACCCGGAGCCGTCGCGGCCCTGATCCTCGGCTGGGGCCCCGTGGGCGCGGTCGCGCTCGCCGGTGTCACCTGGATCTCGTCGTCCGGGGTGATCGCCAAGGTCATGACCGACCTCGGCCGGCTCGGTAACCGCGAGACACCCGTCATCCTCGGCGTCCTCGTCATGGAGGACCTGGCGATGGCGGTGTACCTGCCGCTGCTCACCGCCATGCTCGCCGGGGTCAGCCTGGCCGGCGGCAGCCTCGCGCTCGTGATCGCGCTCGGGGCCGTCGGATTCGTCCTCTACCTGGCGCTCCGCCACGGCCGCCTGATCAGCCGCGCGGTCTCCTCCGACAACCCGGAGATGCTGCTCCTGGTCGTCCTCGGCCTCACCGTCCTCGTCGCCGGTGTCGCCCAGCAGCTCCAGGTGTCCGCGGCCGTCGGCGCGTTCCTCGTCGGCATCGCGCTCTCCGGCGAGGTCGCCGAGGGCGCCCGCAAGCTGCTCACCCCGCTGCGGGACCTGTTCGCCGCCGTGTTCTTCGTCTTCTTCGGGCTCTCCACGAACCCGGCCGACATCCCGCCGGTGCTGCTGCCCGCGGCCCTGCTGGCCATCGTCACCACCTTCACCAAGATCGCCACCGGCTACTACGCGGCCCGGCGCGCCGGGGTCGGCTCGCGCGGCCGCTGGCGGGCGGGCGGCACCCTCGTGGCGCGCGGTGAGTTCTCCATCGTCATCGCCGGTCTGGCCGTGGCCACCGAGCCGCGCATCGGCCCCATCGCCACCGCGTACGTCCTGATCCTCGTCATCGTCGGCCCGCTCACCGCCCGGTGGACGCAGCCCCTCGCGGCGAAGATCGAGGCCCGTCGCGGCAGCGGCGACGGCGACGGGAAGAGCGGCGACGGGAAGAGCAAGGGCACGAGCGGCGCGGAGAAGGAGCCCGTCGCGAAGTCCGCTCCCGAGCGCCGACTGCCGTCGCACGACGATCTCACCCCCGAACCGGCGGGCGAGACGCGCGAGTAGCCGCCTCCCGACTCTGCCGCTCGCGGCCCACGACGAAGCCCCCGGACACCCTCACCGTGTCCGGGGGCTTCGTCGCGAAGGCACCCCGCACCCCGCACCCCACACCCCACCATCGACATCTACACACCTGTAGAGTTGCGCCGGTTCCGGATTCGCACCGCAATGTTTCGCACCGCAATGTAGGGAGACGTCATGGCTCTGTGGGATCGCATCAAAGAATCCGCGTCGTCGATGCAGACGCAGCTGGAGGCGAAGAAGAACGACCTGAAGTCGGGGTCGTTCCGGGACGCGAGCATGGCCATGTGCGCCCTCGTCGCCGCCGCCGACGGTTCCATCGACCCGTCGGAGCGTCAGCGCGTCGCGACACTCATCTCGACCAACGACGTCCTGCGGAACTTCCCGGCGGACGACCTGCAGCGCCGCTTCAACACCTACGTCGACCAGCTCACCGCCGACTTCGCCTTCGGCAAGGTCAGCGTCCTCCAGGAGATCGCCAAGGCGAAGAAGAAGCCGACCGAGGCCCGTGCCGTGGTCCAGATCGGCATCGTCATCGGCGGCGCCGACGGCGACTTCGACCCGTCCGAGCAGGCCGTCGTGCGGGAGGCGTGCTTCGCGCTCGACCTGCCGCCGCACGAGTTCGACCTGTAGGGCCCACCAGGACCGCCGGTGCGGTCGCGCGGGCCAGCAGACCGCTGGTCCGCGTCCCCTCCCCACCGGCAGGCCGGGGGTGCGTCACCCCCCTGAGCACCCCCGGCCACACCTTCCGTCCCCCGGTATGCAGCCGTACGCCGTCCGTCACAGCTCCTTGGCCGGCCAGTCCAGCAACCGGGCCCCGATGACCGCCGTCTGCAGGCTGTAACGGTGCATCGGGTCCGAAGGGTCGGACCCGGTCAACTGGTGGATACGCTCCAGGCGGTACGTCAGCGCCCGTACGCTCAGGGCCAGTCGGCGGGCGGTCTCGGCGGCGACGCATCCCGCGTCGAAGTAGACGGCCAGCGTGTTCAGCAGCGGTTCCGCGCCGCCCCGCGCCTTCTGGAGTGGGCCCAGCTCGCTGCGCACCAGATCGGCCATCGCCTGCCGGTCCCGGGTCAGCACCGGGTAGACCATGAGGTCCGAGGCGTACAGCACGGGCTCGTCCATCCCCATCCGGTCCGCCAGATCGAGGGCTTCGAGCGCCTCGTCGTACGAGTGGACCACCCCGCCGGGGCCCTTGTGCGGGCGGCCGACCGCGACCTGGCCGCCGTCCGTCGCCGCGTGCGCCTGCTTGGCGAAGTAGCGCAGGACGTCGGGCTGACTGCCCGGTGCGATGCAGACGATCCGGCCGTCCTTCGTCGTCAGCAGGATCTTGCGGCCGCTGAACCGAGCCAGCAGCGCCGCCTCCACACTGCGCGGCACCGCGTCCGTCTCCGTGTACGCCTCCGGGCCGGACGCCACCGCCACCGCGTGCGCCCGGGAAAGCCGCAGGCCGAAGCGGGTCGCCCGCTCCGCGAGGCGCACCAGATCGCTGCGCCCGTAGAGCAGGTCGTCGATGAACTCCCGGCGCGCCGCCTCCTCCCGGCGCACGGTGAGCCGCTGGGCCCGCTCGAAGCCCTCGGCGAACGCGTCGACCGCCTGCTCCACCGCGGCCAGGACGGCGTCGGTCGTGGCAGGGGAGTTTCCGGCAGCTCCACGTGGCCAGGCCTCACGCGTCTGTGCCAGATGCATCGTCACCAGAGCGCGGAGCTGATGACCCGCGTCCGCCGCCGCACGGCCCAGCGCACGGCGAGCTTCCAGTTCGTCACGGGTCAGGCGACGGCCGGTGAGGGCGACTTCGCCCAGAATGTGGGCATAATTGCCCAGCATTTCTTCGGGAATCCTCAGCTCGGCCACGCACTCTCCTTCAGCCTTGCAACAGTCTTGTCATTTGCCCAACGCACACGGGGCGGTGCCGGTGCCCGGCATGAGTGATGCGTAAAGATTGCCGGGTTCCGGCAATGCGCTGTGCCGGTCCCGACTGACACGATCAGGTCAGCAACAACACGGGGGAAGCACGGGGGAGCACGGGAAACGAGGGGGGCTGAAGCCCCTCCCGGATCCCGGATCCCGGACCGTCCACGGGGGATCGGGGACGGTCGGGATCCGGAATCCGGCGGGAGGAGTCCCGAGGGAACGCCCGGGCCGCCGCGGCAGGTTCGGACAACGCCGCGGCGCCGGGCCCCGTACACCGGCCGCCGAGCGACCGCTCGCCGCCCCCGTACCGAATCACACGGACGCGCACCGCCCCAGGGCCCGTGCGCAGAACCGCAGGGGGTGGGACCGATGGACGAGTTCCTGAGCGCGACACTCGGATTCCCCGCCGTCGTCTTCGGCGCCGCTCTGGTGGTCGTCGTCTGCTTCTGGCTGCTGGTGCTCGCCGGGGCTGCGGGCCACGACTCCTTCGACGCGGACCTCGACACCGGCCCGGCCGGTCTCGGCGGCGTCCCTGTCTCCGTCTCCGTCTCCCTGCTGGTCGTCTTCGCCTGGTTCGGCAGCGTGACCGGCACGGTCCTGCTGCACCGGAGCGAGATCGGCAGCGCCACCCGCGCCGTGCTCGCCGTCGCCGTACTCGCCGGGTCGCTGTTCCTCGCCTGGGCGGCCGTCCGCCTCCTCGTCCACCGCTTCCGCCGGTACTTCCCGGCGGAACCTCCGCCATCTCGGCTGGACTTCGTCGGGAGCGTCTGCACGATCCGCACCGGCTCCGTCACCGCGACGTTCGGCCAGGCCGAGGTCGTGTCGCACGACGGATCGACGGCCATCGTGCAGGTCCGCACGGCCGGGCCGTTCCCGTCCGCCTCCCGGCTCTCCGGGCCGGCCGCCGAGGAAGCACCGCTCGTCATGGGCGGCTCCGGACTTCTCTACGCGTACGACGAGGACGGCGAGTTCTTCTGGGTCTCGCCCTACGACGCGGCGCTCGATCCGGGTCCGAACACCGGACCGCGCGAGCTGCCGGGCGGGACGACCGGCTGACCCGGCCGGGACCGCCGGGACAACGACTTCAAGCCTCCCAGGAAACCGACTGCAAGCGTCCGGGACTCCGGGCGCCGGGACTTCAAGCCTCCGGGTACCACCGCGTCGCCGCCCACCGGCCGCCCGCCCCCGTGACGGGCAGGCCACCTCTACTTCGCTTGTGCCCTCTCCGTACCGACAAGCCGCCAAGGACTCTTCAATGGATGCCATCTCCTTGGGCATCGGCGTGCTCATCGCCGTTGTCCTGCTCATCGTCATCGCCATCGCCTTCGTCATCACCCGGCTGTTCCGCAAGGTCGAGCAGGGCAAGGCACTGATCATCTCCAAGACCAAGAAGGTCGACGTCACCTTCACCGGAGCCGTCGTCCTGCCCGTGCTCCACAAGGCCGAGACGATGGACATCTCGGTGAAGACGATCGAGATCCGCCGCGCCGGGCGCGAGGGGCTGATCTGCCAGGACAACATCCGCGCCGACATCCAGATCACCTTCTTCGTCCGGGTCAACAAGACCGTCGAGGACGTCATCAAGGTCGCGCAGTCCATCGGCACGGCACGGGCCAGCGACAAGGTCGCCATCCAGGAGTTCTTCGCCGCGAAGTTCTCCGAGGCGCTCAAGACCGTCGGCAAGCAGCTCGACTTCGTCGACCTGTACACCAAACGCGAGGAGTTCCGGGACCGGATCATCCAGGTCATCGGCACCGACCTGAACGGCTACCACCTCGACGACGCCGCGATCGACTTCCTTGAGCAGACCCCGATGGCCCAGCTCGACGGGGCCAACATCCTGGACGCCCAGGGCATCCGGAAGATCACCGAGCTGACCGCGATCGAGCACGTGCGGACCAACGAGTTCCAGCGCACCGAGCAGAAGGAGATCACCCGGCAGGACGTCGACGCCCGCGAGACCATCCTGGAGTTGGAGCGTCGGCAGGCCGAGGCGGAGATCAAGCAGCGCCGCGAGGTCGAGGTCCTGCGGGCCCGCGAGGAGGCGGCCACCGCCCGGGTGCAGGAGGAGGAGCGGCTCGGTTCGCAGACCGCGTTCATCAAGACCGAGGAGCAGCTCGGCATCCAGCGCGAGAACCAGGCGCGGGAGATCGCCGTCGCGCAGAAGAACCGCGAGCGCGTCATCGCCGTCGAGAGCGAGCGCATCGAGAAGGACCGGATGCTGGAGGTCATCGGGCGCGAGCGCGAGACCGAGCTGAACCGCATCGCCGCCACGAAGGAGGTCGAGGCCGAGCGCCGCGAGGTCGCCGACGTCATCCGGGAGCGGATAGCGGTGGACCGCACGGTCGCGGAGCAGGAGGAGTCGATCCTCACCCTGCGCGCCGTCGAGGACGCCGAGCGGTCCCGCAGGTCGGTCATCATCGCGGCCGAGGCGGAGGCCCAGGAGAAGCTGGTCAAGGACATCAAGGCGGCCGAGGCCGCGGAGGCGGCCTCCACCCACCTGGCGGCCGAGCAGCTCACGCTCGCCGAGGCCCGGCTCAAGACCGCGGACCTCGACGCGCAGGCCAAGCTGCGGCTCGCCGAGGGCATCCAGGCCGAGACGGCCGCTCCCGGGCTCGCCGCCGTACAAGTACGGGACGCGGAGGCGGACGTCACCGAGAAGGCCGGTCTCGCGGAGGCCGAGGCGACGGCGGCCCGGCTCAAGGCCGAGGCGGAGGGCACGCGGCTCAAGGCGCTCGCCACGGCGGAGGGCACCCGGGCGCAGGCGACCGCCGACGCGGCGGTCATCGGCGAGAAGCTGAAGGCGGAGGCCGCGGGGCTCACGGACAAGGCGGCCGCGATGGCGGCTCTGGACGAGGCGTCGCGCGGGCACGAGGAGTACCGGCTGCGGCTCGACGCGGAGAAGGAGATCCGGCTGGCCGGTCTCGACGTGCAGCGGCAGGTCGCCGAGGCGCAGGCGACGATCCTGGCGACGGGTCTGGAGAACGCCGACATCGACATCGTCGGCGGCGACTCGGTCTTCTTCGACCGGCTCGTCTCGTCGATCTCGCTCGGCAAGGCGGTGGACGGATTCGTGGACAACTCGCGGACCGCGCAGGCGCTGGCGGGGCCGTGGCTGGACGGTTCGTCGTCCTTCACCGATGACATCAGCCGGGTGCTGGGGTCGTTCTCCACGGGCGATGTGCAGAACCTGACGGTGTCGGCGCTGCTGATGCGGCTGATGGGGCCGGGGGCGTCGGGGGCGGCGTCGGGGCAGGTGCAGCAGTTGCTGGCGGCGGCGAGGGAGCTGGGGCTGGCGGATCTGCCGGTGTCGTCGCTGACGAACGGTACGCCGGTGGCTCCGGCGGCCCCGACCGCGTCCCGGAACGGGGCCGGGGCCGGGGTCGGGGCGCTCGGGTAGCGCATTCCACCCCATCCGGCGTGCGAGGGCGGAACCCTCAGGCCACTCGGCCCGGGGGCCAGGACCGGACGAGCGCGGCCACTCTCAGCCCGTCCGGCGCTTGAGGACGGAACCCTCAGCCCAGGGGGCCGGCGGTCTGCGTGTGCGTCCCACGGGGGTGGGCGCACCAGGGACCGACCTGCCCGTCAGGGCTGGCTCACCGAGCCGGGGGTTCCGTCCTCAAACGCCGGACAGGCTGGAACGACGGACCCGCCCACGCACCTGCAGGGCTGGCCCACCAAGCCCGGGGTTCCGTCCTCAAACGCCGGACAGGCTGGAACGACGGACCCGCCCACGCACCTGCAGGGCTGGCCCACCAAGCCCGGGGTCCCGTCCTCAAACGCCGGACAGGCTGGAATCCCGGACCCGCCCACGCACCTCAAAGGCGGGCCCACCAAGCCCGGGGTCCCGTCCTCGAACGCCGGACAGGCTGGATCTCCGGCCCTACCGGGCCGAAGGTGCCGGACCGGTCGAAGACGATGCACTACGTAGGGAGCCGTACGCATGGACAGCGACACCACCGCCACCGCCACCGCGCCGCAGGACACCCCCAGCGCCGCGGCCGACGTGGACGCCGGTGCCTACGAGGTGCTGCGGCGACGGCTCTCGGCGCAGGCCGGGGAGCTGGTGCGGCGGGCCGAGGCGCTCAACGTACGGCGGACCGAGGAGTTCGGCTCGACCGGCCTGCGGTTGCTGGCCACCGAGCAGGTGCGCACCGAGCGGCCCTCCGTGCCGCGTGACCTCGTCGCGGTGGGCCGGCAGTTGCTCTTCGGTTTCGAGCGCGGGCCGGGCGCGCGCGGCGAGGCCGGGGTCGAGGACGTACTCCGCGTACGGGACTCCGCCCCGGCGGACGACGCCCCGGCAGCCGAGTCCACCCTCCTCGACGACGACGGCTTCCGGCGCGAGTTCTCCTCCCTCCACCGCTACTTCCGCGACGCCCGCCTGCTGCGGCTGCGCCGCGTCGACGGCAGGCTCCTCGCAGTCTTCCGGACCGGCGAGAACGCCGAGGACATCCGGGTGCTGCGCTGGGCGCTGGGGCCGGACGGGTCGCCGGGGGCGTTCCTCGACGCACAGGGCGAGCGCGACCACGTCTTCCCGCCCTCCCACGACTTCGCGTGGGCCGTGGCCGGGCGGGAGGCCCACGTCCCGGGACGCCATCCGCACATCGCCGTCGGCAGGGGCGGCGGGCTCTTCGTCGACACGCTCGGCGGCACCCTCACCGTCAAGGTCACCGACGACACCGAGTCCCCGGACGGGATCTACGAGGAGCCCGTCGACGAGCCGTTGCAGTCGCTGGCCGACGCCGACGTCGAGTACGCGGAGGTCGGGCCGCTGGTGCTGCTGCGCGTGCGCCCGTACAAGGAGGACGCCTGGCGGCACCTGGTCTTCAACTCGCTGCTCGGCACCGTCCAGCGGCTCGACGGCATCGGCCCGTCCTGCCACCGGCTCCCCGAGGACCAGGGGATCATCTTCCCCGGCGGCTACTACCTCACCACCGGCACCGCGAAGACCTTCGACACCGCCGAGGAGCTGACCGAACCGGTCTTCGAGGGCGCGGTCCGCTCACCCAACGGGGAGGACGTGCTCTACGTCTTCCGCTCCCGCGACGGACTCCGCAGCCTCCTGCTCCCCTACAACCTGATCCGTCAGGAGGTCGCCACGCCGCTCACCGGGCGCGGGCACGCCCTGCTGGACGACGGGACGCTGGTCCTGCTCCGGGACACCCCGGACGGGCCCGCGCGCGTGCACCCCGTGCAGCGCTGGGAGACCCCGTACGTCTCCGACACCTACGCCGCCGCCCGCCCCGCCGGGACCGGCCCGCTCGCCCGGATCGGCAACGCCGACCTGGTACGCGGGATCTCCGACTGTCTCGCCCTCGCCCACGGCGTACGGGACATGACGCCGACGACCGCCGTCTACGGGCGGCTCGCGGCCGACTGCGCCCGTGCCCAGGACCGGTACCACTGGTTGTCCGATCCCGAACTGGGGTCGCTCGACGCGCCGTTGCGCGAGCTGCGCGCCACCGCGCAGCAGGTGCTGGCCGAGTTCACCGCGGTGCAGGAGCTGACCCGGCGGGCCGCCGACGCACTGGAGGAGACCGCCGCCCGCATCACCGCGCTGGTGCGCCGGGTGCGCGGCGAGGTTCCCGGGGCGGCGTCCGCCTGGGTCGAGCGGCTGACCGAACTCCGCGCGCTCCACGGCCACTTGGCGACGGTCGGCGACATGCGGTACGCCGACGGCGAGCGGATCGCGGAGCTGTCCGCCCGGACCGAGGACGACATCGCGTCCGCCGCCCAGCGGGCCGTGTCGTTCCTCGCCCGCGAGAACGCGTTCGACGGGTATCACGAGGACATCGCGGGGCTCATGGCCGACGCGGGCGCGCTGGAGACCGTCCGGGACGCGTCCGCCGTGACCGACCGGCTGTCCGCGATGACGGAGGGGCTGGCCACCGTCACGGACGTCGTCACCGGTCTCGACATCGGCGACGCCACCGTGCGTACGTCGATCCTGGAGCGGATCGCGGAGGTGCTGGGCGGCGCGAACCGGGCCCGCGCCACGCTCGACGGACGCCGCCGGGAGCTGCTGTCTAAGGAGGGGCGGGCCGAGTTCGCCGCCGAGTTCGCGCTGCTCGGGCAGGCGGTGACGGGCGCGCTGGCCGCCGCCGACACCCCGGAGACGTGCGACGACCAACTGGCCAGGCTGCTGCTCCAGCTGGAGAACCTGGAGTCGCGGTTCGCGGAGTTCGACGACTTCCTCGCCGAGCTGGCCGAGCGCCGCACCGAGGTGTACGAGGCGTTCTCGGCGCGCAAGCAGACCCTCCAGGACGAGCGGGCGCGGCGCGCGGAGCGGCTGGCCGGGTCCGCGGGCCGGGTGTTGGAGACCATCGCCCGGCGGGTGGCCTCGCTGGAGGACCTCGACGCCGTCCACACCTACTTCGCCTCCGACCCGATGGTCGCCAAGGTCCGCCGGACAGCCGACGAGCTGCGCGAACTGGGCGATCCCGTACGGGCGGAGGAGCTGGGCGGGCGGCTGAAGGCAGCCCGGCAGGAGGCGGGCCGCGCCCTGCGCGACCGCACCGAGCTGTACGCGGACGGCGGGTCCGTGATCAGGCTGGGCCGCCACCGGTTCGCCGTGAACACCCAGCCGTTCGACCTGACGCTCGTGCCCGCCGGGGATCGGAACGGGCAGGGGCAGCGCCTCGCCTTCGCGCTGACCGGGACGGACTACCGGGCCCCGGTCACCGACCCGGCGTTCGCGGCGGCCCGGCCGTACTGGGAGCAGCTTCTCCCCTCCGAGAACGCCTCCGTCTACCGCGCCGAGCACCTCGCCGCCCGCCTCCTCGACGAGCACGGGGCCGGACACCTCGCCGCACTCCCCGATGCCGAACTCGTGACTCTGGTACGGGAGTCGGCTGCGGAGGCGTACGACGAGGGGTACACGCGCGGCGTCCACGACGAGGACGCCACCGCGATCCTCGCCGCTCTGCTGCGTCTGCACGCGGACGCGGGGCTGCTGCGCCACGAGCCCGCCGTCCGCGCGGCGGCCCAGCTCTTCTGGGCGTACGGCGCCGACGAGCGGCTGCGCACGTCCTGGACCAGGCGTGCAGCCTCCCTGGCGCGCGCCCGCGACACCTTCGGCCTGTCCCCGGCCATCGACGCCCTCCAGGAGGAGTGGACGGCGGCGATCGAGTACACCCCCTCCGCATTCGACCGGGTGCGGCCAGAGGCGGTCGCCGCCTATCTCTTCGAGGAACTGACGAACGGGCCCGCCGGATTCGTCGTGGGCAGCACCGTCCGCGCCTTCCTGGACGCCTTCCACCGGGCGGTGGGCCCCGACGCGTACGGGGACGACCTCGCGGCCCTCGCCAACGACCCGGCCGCCGCGCAGCAACTCGTGGAGGGCTGGCTCGCCCCGTACGCCGAGACGGCGGGGGCCTGCGGCGGGGCCGGCCTCGGCGGCGGCGACCTGGCGGAGGCCGTGGCGGTGGAGCTCTGCCCGGAGCTGGAGCGGTACGCGTGCGACGCGCCGCTCACCGAGCACCTGGAGGGCCTCCTCGGTGACCACGCGCGCATCGCGGGCGGCGGGGCCCTCACCGTACGGATCGACGAACTCCTCGCCCGTACCGCCGAGTTCCGCACGCACACCGTGCCCGGCTTCCGTGCCTACCAGCGGCTGCGCACCTCCCTGGTGACCGCCGAGCGCGGGCGGCTACGGCTGGACGACCACCGGCCGCGCGTGATGTCGGCGTTCGTCCGCAACCGGCTGCTCGACGAGGTGTATCTGCCGCTGATCGGCGACAGCCTGGCCAAGCAGCTCGGCACCGCCGACGCCGACCGGCGCACCGACTCGCAGGGGCTGCTGCTGCTCGTCTCGCCGCCCGGCTACGGCAAGACGACGCTGATGGAGTACGTCGCGGACCGGCTCGGCATGGCGCTCGTCAAGATCAACGGGCCGAACCTGGGCCACGACGTGACCTCCCTCGACCCGGACCGGGCCCCGAGCGCCACCGCCCGGCAGGAGATCGAGAAGATCAACTTCGCGCTGGAGGCGGGCAACAACACCCTCCTCTACCTCGACGACATCCAGCACACCTCGCCCGAACTGCTCCAGAAGTTCATCCCGTTGTGCGACGCCACCCGCCGTATCGAGGGCGTGCGGGACGGCGAGCCGCGCAGCTACGACCTGCGCGGCAAACGGTTCGCGGTGTGCATGGCGGGCAACCCGTACACCGAGTCCGGCGAGCAGTTCCGGATCCCCGACATGCTCGCCAACCGGGCCGACGTCTGGAACCTCGGCGAGGTCCTCAGCGGCCGGGACGACGTCTTCGCGCTGAGCTTCGTGGAGAACGCCCTGACCGCCAACCCGGTCCTCGCCCCGCTGGCCGCCCGGTCCCGGGACGACCTGGCGCTGCTGGTGCGGCTGGCGGGCGGCAGCGACCCGGCGGCGCGTGCGGAGCACCTGGAACACCCGTACAGCGCTGCCGAGTTGGATCGGATCCTGGCGGTACTGCGGCATCTGCTCACGGCCCGGGACACCGTGCTCGCGGTCAACGCGGCGTACATCGCCTCGGCCGCGCGGACGGACGCCACGCGTACCGAGCCGCCGTTCCGGCTCCAGGGCTCCTACCGCAACATGAACAAGATCGCCGAGCGGATCGTGCCCGTCATGAACGACGACGAGCTGTCCGCCGTCGTCGACGACCACTACGCGGGCGAGGCCCAGACGCTCACCACGGGGGCCGAGGCGAACCTCCTCAAGCTGGCCGCCCTGCGCGGGACGCTCACCGCCGAGCAGGCCGAGCGGTGGGCGGCGATCACCGCGTCCTACGTCCGCACGCAGGCGCTCGGCGGCCCGGACGGCGACCCCATGACCCGGGCGGTGGCCGCGCTAGGTCTGCTCGCGGACCGGGTCGCGGCGGTCGAGACGGCGATCCAGCGCGCGGCGGGCCCCCGGCACCTGCCGGCGGACCCCCGGCACCTGCCGGCGGACGGGCACCAGAGCTCGGCAGCCGGACCGCAGGGCCCGGTGGGCGGAACTCAGAGCCCTGTGGGCGGACCGCAGGCCCCGGTGGGCGCGCTGAACGACCGGGCGGTTCCGAACCACCATGCGAAGATCACCAACGCTCCACACTGACCGGGAAGACCGAGCCGGAAGGATCACGGCATGCTGGGTTTCGTGCCTCCACTTCCTCAGCAGCCGGGACGCCCGCCGTCGGCCGGCCACATGATCGTCTGCGGTGACGACGCCCTGGCGCGCCGGCTCGCCGTGGAGCTGCGCTACGTCTACGGGGAACGGGTCACCCTGCTCCTGCCCCCGGGCCGGGACGCGAACAGCCCCGAGACGCCGCTGACCCAACGGGGGCGGGCGGCGGCCCTGTTCGGCCGGATGTCGGCGGCGATGAACCGCGCGGGCAACGGCAACGGGACGGCCGTCGGCGGCAGCGGCGACACCAACGCCGGGGTCGAGGCCGTCCGCATTATGGAGGCCCCCGAACCGTCCGACGACGTACTGGAGGAGGCGGGCGTCGACCGGGCCGCCGCCCTCGCGCTCGTCTACGACGACGACGAGCGCAACATCCGCGCCGCCCTGACCGCCCGCCGCCTCAACCCCCGCCTGCGGCTGGTGATCCGGCTCTACAACCGCAAGCTCGGGCTCCACCTGGAGGAGCTGCTCGACCAGGCGGCGGCCGTCGCCATGCCCGGCATCGACCCGGCGCTGCTGGACGCCTCCACCACCGTCCTCTCCGACGCCGACACCGCCGCCCCGGCCCTCGCCGCCACCGCCCTCACCGGCAGCAGCAAGATCATCCAGGCCGAGGGGCTGCTCCTGCGCGCCGCCGAACGCCCGCCGCCGCGCCCCGGCGAGACCCTCGACCCGGGCCTGTGCACCCTCGCGCTGCTCTCCTCCACCACCAACGACCCCGCAGGGTCGGAGGGTTCGGACAGCAGCGGCGACGAGGCCCCGCAACTGCTGCCGGACGCGCGGACCGTCGCCGGCGCGGCCGGACGCGGGACCGTCGTCCTGGAGACGGTCAGCCGGGCCGACCCGGACCGCCCCGCGACCCGCATGGGCGGCAGGGGCGCTCCGCTCTCCCAGGTCTTCTCCCGCAGGCTGCGCTGGTCGGCCCTCGGCGTCGCGGCCTCCGCGCTCGCCCTGGTGATCGCCTCGCTCCTGACCACCGAGGACACCGCGATCCACTCCACCTACCTGACCCTGCTCGACCTGCTGGGCATGAACGACCCGGCGGAGAAGGCGCCGCCGGCCCGGCAGATCATCCAGCTCCTCTCCGGCATCGCCGGGCTTCTCCTGCTCCCGCTGCTGCTCGCCGCCGTACTGGAGGCGTTCGGCACCCTGCGCACCGCCTCCTCGCTGCGTCGCCCGCCGCGCGGCCTCTCGGGACATGTGGTCCTGCTGGGGCTCGGCAAGATCGGTACCCGCGTCCTCGTACAGCTCCGCGAACTCGACGTCCCCGTGGTCGTCGTCGAGGAGGACCCCGACGCGCGCGGCGTCCCGCTGGCCCGCTCCATGCACGTGCCGACCGTCATCGGCGACGTCACTCAGGAAGGCGTCCTCGAAGCGGCCAAGATCCGCCGCGCCCACGCCCTCCTCGCCCTCACCAGCATCGACATCACGAACCTGGAAGCCGCGCTGTACGCCCGCTCGGTGAAGCCGGACCTGAGAGTGGCACTGCGGCTGTACGACGACGAGTTCGCCACCGCCGTCTACCGCACCCTGCGCGCCGCGCACCCCGGGGCCCTGACCCGCTCCCGCTCCGTCTCCCACCTGGCCGCCCCGGCCTTCGCCGGCGCCATGATGGGCCGCCAGATCCTCGGCGCGATCCCGGTCGAACGCAAGGTCATGCTCTTCGCGGCCCTGGAGGTGGCGGGGCACCCGCAGTTGGAGGACCACACGGTCGAGCAGGCGTTCCGGGCGGGCGCCTGGCGGGTCCTGGCCATCGACGCCACCCCGCCGGCCGACCGGGCCCCGGACCTCGCCGCGATCCCGACGTACGACCCGGAGGGCGACGCGACACCGCCGCCCTCCGGCCTGGTCTGGGACCTGCACCCCGGCTATGTCCTGCGCGCCACGGACCGGGTGGTGATCGCCGCCACCCGCCGGGGGCTCGCGGAGCTGCTGCGGCGGCAGCGGTCGGTGGCGCCGAGGCGGTAGGGGGCGCGGGTCGGCAGGGGCCCGCCGACAGCAGCGGCCCGCTGACTCCCGGCTAACGGCTGCCGACTGGCTCCCGGCTACCGGGTGGCTACCGGCTACCGGCTACCGGAACGCGCCCATCGCCTCCCGCACCTCGTCCAGCGTGGCCTCCGCCAGTGCGTTAGCCCGCTCGTTGCCCGCGCGGAGCACCGACCGTACGTACGTCAGGTCCTTCGCGTACTCCGCCCGCCGGGCCCGGAAGGGTGCCAGGTGGCTGTTGACCGCGTCGGTCACCGTCCGCTTGAGGGCGGCGGCTCCGCCGTTCCCGATCTCCGCCGCGACCTCGTGCGGGTCCCGCTCCAGACAGAGGGCGGCCAGCAGCACCAGGGAGGAGACGTTGGGGCGGGAGCCGGGGTCGTAGGTGATGTGCCGGTCGGCGTCCGTGGTCGCGCCCTTGATGAGGCGGGCCGTCTCGTCGGCGGTGGCGCCGAGCGGGACGGAGTTGGCCCGGCTCTTGCTCATCTTCGTGCCGTCCGTGCCGAGCAGCAGGGGCGCGGCGGAGAGCATGATGTCCGGTTCCTGGAAGACGTCGCCGTACCGCTCGTTGAAGCGACGGGCGATCGTCCGGGTGACTTCCAGGTGGGGCGCCTGGTCCCGGCCGACCGGAACCAGGTTTCCCTTGCAGGACAGGATGTCGGCGGCCTGGTGGACCGGGTAGGTGAGCATCAGCCCGCTGACCGTGGACTGCCGTGAGTGCGCGATCTCGTCCTTGACCGTGGGGTTGCGGTTCAGCTCCGCGACGGAGACGAGGCTGAGGAAGGGCAGCATGAGCTGGTTGAGCGCGGGGACGGCGCTGTGGCAGAAGACGGTGGACCGGGCGGGGTCGATACCGAGGGCCAGATAGTCCAGGAGCAGCCCGTCGGTGTACTCCCCCAGCCGCTCGGCGGTGTCCCGGTCGGTGATCACCTGGTAGTCGGGGATGAGGACGATGACGTCCACGCCGAGGTTCTGGAGGCGGACCCGGTTGAGCAGGGAGCCGAAGTAGTGGCCGAGGTGGAGGGGGCCGGTGGGGCGGTCCCCGGTGAGGACCCGGAAGCTTCCGGGGCCCTGGGCGATGCGGCGCTCCAGCACGGCGCTGTGGAGCTCGGCGCTGTGGAGCTCGGCGCTGTGGAACTCGGTGGGGGCGGCCGGGGCGGGGGCCGTGCCGGTGGCGGCGGGCGCTGTGCCGGGTGCGGTGGGTGCGGTGCTGGTCATGGGATCGGGTCTCTCCTCGCCTGGATGATGCGTGGAGGACGGCCCCGCCGGTGAGCGCCGCTGCGCTTCGTCTCCGTGTCCGCGCCGTACGAGAACGCTGTACGAGAGCGCTGTACGGGGCAGCGAAAAGGGCCGTCCATGTCGAACGGCCCTGGTTCCGTGCAGATGCAGTGGCCGCTCCTAGGAGGAGCGCCACCAGTTTCGGCACAGGACGGAGGTCATGGGCCGAGTGTAGCGGCCACAGGGCGCCGGGCCGCGTGGAACAGGCAGGAATAGGCAGGAGGGGGGTCCCGTTATAGGGCATAGTTCAACGTTCAACCAAATCGGCCAGGGGCTTCGGGCGGCGCTTCGGAAACCACGGCCGGGACTCAGGAAGGCGGACGCCATGCAGTTCGGGATCTTCACCGTCGGGGACGTCACGACCGACCCGACCACCGGCCGGACCCCCACCGAGAACGAGCGGATCAAGGCGACCCTGGCCATCGCGCAGAAGGCCGAGGAGGTCGGCCTGGACGTCTTCGCGACCGGCGAGCACCACAACCCGCCGTTCGTCCCGTCCTCCCCGACGACCACCCTCGGCTACATCGCCGCCCGCACCGAGAACCTCGTCCTGTCCACCTCCACCACGCTGATCACCACCAACGACCCGGTGAAGATCGCCGAGGACTACGCCACCCTCCAGCACCTCGCGGACGGCCGCGTCGACCTGATGATGGGCCGGGGCAACACCGGGCCGGTCTACCCCTGGTTCGGCAAGGACATCCGCCAGGGCATCCCGATGGCGATCGAGAACTACGCCCTGCTGCACAAGCTGTGGCGCGAGGACGTCGTGGACTGGGAGGGCAAGTTCCGTACACCGCTCCAGTCCTTCACCGCCACCCCGCGCCCGCTGGACGGCGTCCCGCCGTTCGTCTGGCACGGCTCCATCCTTCCCCAAGCTCTTAAGGAGCAGGGGAGACCCCATTCCCCGAGATCGCCGAGCAGGCCGCGTACTACGGCGACGGCTTCTTCCACAACAACATCTTCTGGCCCATGGAGCACACGAGGAAGATGGTCGACCTCTACCGGCGCCGCTACGCCCACTACGGGCACGGCACCGCCGACCAGGCCATCGTCGGACTCGGCGGCCAGGTGTTCATGCGCAAGAACTCGCAGGACGCGGTACGGGAGTTCCGCCCGTACTTCGACAACGCGCCGGTCTACGGCCACGGCCCGTCCCTGGAGGACTTCACCCGCGAGACCCCGCTGACCGTGGGCTCCCCGCAGGAGGTCATCGAGCGGACCCTGACGTTCCGGGACGCGGTCGGCGACTACCAGCGCCAGCTGTTCCTGATGGACCACGCGGGGCTCCCCCTGAAGACGGTCCTGGAGCAGCTCGACATCCTCGGCGAGGACGTCGTACCGGTGCTGCGCAAGGAGTTCGCCAACCTGCGGCCGGCCGGAGTGCCGGAGTCCGCGCCCGTCCACCCGGCGGTCGCCGCCGCCCGAGCCTCTGGAAAGGAGGCCTGACCCCGATGTTCGCCACCACCCCCCTGCGCATCGTCGCCGTCTCGGCCGGGCTCAGCCAGCCGTCCTCCACCCGGCTGCTGGCCGACCGGCTGGCCGCCGCCGCCCGCGAGCGCCTCGCGGCCGAGCAGGACCGGAACGTCAAGGTCCAGGTCATCGAGGTCCGCGATCTCGCCGTGGACATCGCCCACCACCTGCTCAGCGGCTTCCCCTCGGCCACGCTGCGGGAAGCGATCGACGCGGTGACGGAGGCCGACGGGCTGATCGCCGTGACGCCGGTGTTCACCGCCTCGTACAGCGGTCTGTTCAAGTCGTTCTTCGACCTGATCGACAACACCGCGCTGACCGGCAAGCCCGTGGTGATCGCCGCGACGGGCGGGACGGCACGGCACTCGCTGGTCCTGGAGCACGCGCTGCGCCCGCTCTTCGCCTACCTGCGGGCCGTCACCGTGCCCACCTCCGTCTACGCGGCCTCGGAGGACTGGGGCTCCTGGGGCGACGAGTACACCGAGGGCCTGCCGTCCCGGATCCGGCGCGCCGGCGGCGAGCTGGCCTCCGCGGTCCTGGGCCGTACGGTCTCCGGCGCCTCGCGGGCCCCGGGCCTGGACGACGGGGAGGACGCTGTCGTCCCGTTCGAGCAGCAGCTCGCGGACCTGCGGCTGGACTGATGCCGTGGGGGTGGACCGAAGCCGTGGGGGTGGACGACGCCGTGGGGGTGGTTCACACCGACCCGCCCCCACTTGTCCGATGTGATTACAGTGAGATCGAACGCCGTACAAGCGGGACAGAACGGGACCGCGCTGTACGGACTCACTGGGCTGTACCGAGCTGGAGGCACATATGGGCAGGATCGTTGTGGGCGTCGACGGCTCCGACTCCTCGATCAAGGCGCTGCACTGGGCCGTGCGCCAGGCCGAGCTGACCGGCGCCACGGTGGAGGCCGTGAACAGCTGGGAGTACCCCGCCACCAGCTGGGCGTCGATGATGCCGGGCATGCCGGAGGACTTCGACCCGCAGGCCCTGGCCACCGTCTCCCTCACCGAGGCGCTGGAGGAGGCCCTCGGCGCCGAGGGGGCCGCCGCGGTCAGCAAGGTCGTGGTCATCGGCAATCCGGCCCAGGCCCTGCTCGACCGCGCCCAGGGCGCCGATCTGCTCGTCGTGGGAGCCCGCGGCCACACCGGCCTGAAGGCCACCCTGCTCGGCTCGGTCAGCCTCCACGTCACCCAGCACGCGCCGTGCCCGGTGACGGTCGTACGCGACTGAGCCCGCTCAGCGGTCGCACGCGACCGAGCTGTCTCAGCGGTCGCACGCATCCGAGCCGTCTCAGCGGTCGCACGCGACCGCGCTGTCTCTCCGGTCAGAAAACGGAGGGGTCGTTGTCAGTGGCTGCTCCTATCGTGTGGGCATGACCCCTGCTCTCTTCGGGCGCGACCACCCCGCAGGCGTTCTCCGCTCGGAGATCGCCCGGGCCACGGACAGCCACGGCGGTCTCGTGCTGGTCACCGGCGAGGCCGGGATCGGCAAGAGCACGCTCGTCACCGACGCCGCCCACGAGGCCCGGCGGCGCGGGGCACTGGTGGTCGGAGGCTCCTGCTGGGACTCGGACAACACCCCCGGCTACTGGCCCTGGGTCCAGATCCTGCGCGGCCTCCGCCGGTCCGCCACCGCGGCCGAATGGGCAGCGGCCCAGGACGCGTCGGACGGCCGGCTCGCCGCGCTCCTGGGCGACCCGGTCAGGGTCGCCATGGGCGGTGCGGACGGTCCCAGCCTGCCTTCGGCTCCGGGGCCGACCCCTGGTGCCGCCGGTGGGCCGGGGCCCGACGGGGCGCACGGCGACGGGCCCGGCACGGAAACGGGCACGAGCCCGCCGGGCGACGGTTCGCCGGAGGGGGCCGAGGCCTTCGGGCTCTTCGACGCGGTGACCACGGCCCTCGTCACGGTCTCCCAGAGCCGGCCGCTGGTGGTCGTCCTCGACGATCTGCACAGCGCCGACCCGGCCTCCCTGCGCCTGCTCGAATTCGCCGCCCAGCACGCCTGGTTCGAGCGGCTGCTGCTGATCGGCACCTACCGGGACGTCGAGGTGGAGGCCCCCGGGCACCCGCTCCAGCAGCTGATCCTGCCGCTGGTCTCGCGCGCCGCCGCCACCCTCACCCTGACCGGCCTCGGCCGGGACGAAGTGGGGGCGCTGATGACGGTGACGACGGGCCGCGAGCCCACACCGCGGCTGGTCGACGAGGTTCACCGGCGCACCGGCGGCAACCCCTTCTTCGTCGAGCAGACCGCCCGGCTCTGGCACAGCGGAAGCCCGGTCTCCACCATTCCGCCCGGCGTGCGGGAAGCGGTCCGCCGGCGGCTCGCCCTGCTGCCCGAGCCCGTCGTCTCCCTGCTGACCAGCGCCGCCCTGCTCGGCCGGGAATTCGGCCGTCAGGTCCTGGCCGTGGTGCACGGCGCCCCGGTCCCCCACGTGGACCGGCTGCTGGAGCCCGCCGTCGTCGCCCGTGTCGTCGTCCCCCGCCCCTCCAGGCAGTACGCCTTCGCCCACGACCTGCTGCGCGAGACGCTGTACGCCTCGCTGGACGACGCCGGGGCCCGTGAACGCCACGCCGCCGCCGTACGGTCCCTGGACGCGCACAGCGGCCTCGGCGACGCGGTGCGGCCCGGCGACCTCGCCCGGCACGCCCACCTCGCCGGCGAGGCCCTGGACCGCGACCGCCGGATCGACCTACTGCTGGCGGCCGCCCGGGACGCCTCGGGACGCCTGGCCGACGAGGAGGCCTTTGGCCACTACCGGCGCGCCCTCGCGGTGGCCGGGGCGGGCCCGGCGGGTGCGGAGGGCCGGGGACCGGACCTCCGGCGTGCCGCACTGATCGGTCTCGACCTCGCCGGACAGCTCCGGCACGCGGGGGAGACGGCCGAGGCGGAGCGGCTGCTGGACCGGTCGGTCGCCCTGGCCCGGGAGCTGGACGAACCGGAGCTGCTGGCCCGGGTGGCAATCACCATCCACCGGGACGGGTCCTTCGGCGGCCACGGCGTGGCCACGATGGGCCTCCTCGCCGAGGCACACCGCAGGATCACCGGCAAGGAGGGCCAGGAGGGGCTCTCCGACGACCGGCTCGCCCAGGAACTGGCCATCCACATCATGGCGCTGGCCCGGAGCGGCTCGGACGACGAGGCGCTCGCCTTCTCGCTCTGGGCGCGCCACGACTCCGTGTGGGGTCTCGGCTCGGCGGTGGAGCGGCTCGGGCTGACCGACGAGATGACCGTCGTCGGCCGGCGCACCCACCACCAGGACATGGAACTGAACGCGACGTCCATGCGCTGGGTGACGCTGCTGGAGCTGGGCGACCCGGCCTTCCTCGACCAGTTCCGGGCGTTCGTCCGGCTCGCCGAGCTGACCGAGCTGCCCCGGTTCGCCCTGGGGGTCGCCGTCGACACCAGCCTGATCGCCTCCCTGCAAGGCCGGTTCGCCGAGGCGTCCACCGCGCTGGAGGACGACGCACTCAACCAGGAGAACAGCGACCACGCCTCGTTCGGCTTCATGGGGTACCACCTGCGCTGGGCGATGCACCTGCTCCGGGGCCACTTCGCCGAGGCCGAGGAGACCCTCGGCGAGCTTCCGGGCTCCGGGTATCCCTATCCCGGGCTGCTGGAAGCGGTCACCGCGGCGGAGCAGGGCGACGCCGCTCCCGCGCTGCGCCTGATCGCCGAGCACGCGGACCGCGCCGCACCCTACCCGCGGGCGTTCATGCCGCTGTGGCTCCGGCTGCTGGCCCGGACGGCCGCGATCACGCGCGACCCACGGCTCATCACCCGCGCGGAGGACGAGCTGACGCCCTACACGGGCCAGTGGGTCGTCTCGCTGTACGGGTGCGACATCGGCGGCCCCGTCGACCTCTGGCTCGGGATGCTCGCCGCCGCGCGCGACGACCAGGACGCGGCGGTGGCGGCGCTCACCGAGGCCGCCGCCTCCTCGGACCGCCTCGGCGCCCGCCCCTGGGCCGTACGTGCCCGGCTGTGCCTGGCCCGCTCCCTGCTCGCCCGCGCCGACTCGACCGGTGACGGAGCAGCCGGTGGCGGGGCAGCCGGTGACGCCAGGCAGGCCCGTCGGCTCCTCGGTGAAGTGGAGCGGGAGGCGGGCGAGTTGGCCCTGACCCACATGGCGGCCGAGGCCGCGGCCCTCCGCTCGGCCCCTCCCATCACGGCCCCCACCGCTGCTACCGCTACCGCTACCGCAATCGACGCCCCCACCGCCCCCCATCCAGCCACCATCACCGCTTCCGGTCCCGCCGTCCCGCAGGACCAGGGCCAGGACCAGGGCCAGGACCCGGTCGCGGCCACGGACCGGGGCACGGCCGGTTCGTCGGCAGGGGCCCGGGCCGTGCCGTCCGCCGAATTCCGGCGGAACGGACCGGTGTGGCAGCTGCGTTGGGACGGGGTGACCGTGCACGTCCCGGACGCCAAGGGCCTGCGGGACCTGCACAGCCTGCTGGGGCTGCCCGGCGCCGATGTCCCGGCCGTCCGGCTCCTGGCGCCCGAGGGCGGGGAGCTCGTGATCGCCGCCGGGCAGCTCGGCGGCGATCCGGTGCTGGACGAGGAGGCCAAGCGCCGCTACAAGGAACACCTGGCCCGGCTCGACGCCGAGATAGATCGAGCCGCCGCCCGGGACGACGCCCGGGGGGTCGAGAAGTACGACCGGGAGCGGCAGGCCCTCCTCGACGAGCTCCGCACCGCGGCCGGGCTCGGCGGCCGGACCCGCCGACTGGGCGACCAGACCGAGCGGGCCCGCAAGACGGTCACCGCCCGGATCCGCGACACCCTGCGGAAGCTGGACACCCTGCACCCCGCGCTGGCGGCCCATCTGAAGGCCTCCGTGACGACCGGGACCACCTGCGCCTACCGTCCCGAGCACGCCCCCGACTGGCGGCTCTGACCCGAGCCGCTACTCCTCTTTGCCGCTACTCCTCGACGACGTCGGCGACGACGCACGCCACGTTGTCGGGTCCGCCCGCCTCGCGGGCCAGACCGACCAACCGGCGTACGGCCCCCTCCGGGTCCTCCGCCGCGATGACCGCGGCCCTCAGCTCCGCCTCGTCCACCACTGCGGACAGCCCGTCCGAGCAGAGCAGATAGCGGTCCCCGGCCATCACCTCCCGCAAACTGACGTCGGGGCGGCTCGCCACGATCACCGGGGCGGACCGCGCCTCCCCGACCAGCGCCTTCAGCAGCAGAGCAGGCCCCGGGTGGGAAGCGGCCTCCTCCCGGCTCAGCGAACCGTCGTCGATCATCGACTGGACCAGGCTGTGGTCATGCGTGATCCGGAACAGCTCCCCGCCCCGCAGCAGATAGGCCCGCGAGTCCCCGATGTGCACGAGCCCGAGCCGCGATCCGGTCCACAGCATCGCGGTGAGCGTGGTCCCCGAACCGTCCGGGGCCGCACAGGGCGCGACTGCGTCCCGGACCGCCCGCGAAGCGGAATCCGCCGTGTCCTCCAGGGCGTTCAGCAGATCCGCCGCGGACAGCGCACCCTCCCGGGCGCCCCACGCGGAAGGCTTGAGCGCCTCGATCGCCGCCGCACTCGCCTCGGCCCCGCCCTCCCCGAAACCGTCGGCGACCGCCAGCAGCCGTGGCCCCGCGAACGCCGCGTCCTGGTTCGCCGTACGCACCGCACCGGTATCGGTCAGCGCCGCACACCGGATCGCGAGCGGCACGGCCCCCGCACCGCTACCTGTGTCCCCTGTGTTGCCCGTGCTGCCTGTGCTCTCCGTGTTGCCTGTGTTCCCTGTGTTCCCTGTGTTGCCCGGTATTCGCGACATGCCCCTGCCCTCCGCTGACAGATGGTCGACGAGGTACATCGCCAGATCGCGCCGGGCCGCCGTCTCGGCCTCCACCCGCGCCCAGTAGGCCCGGATCTCCACGGCCGCGGCGCCCGCGTCGAGCGCCACGACCCGGCCGATCCGGCTCAGGGGCATGCCGATTCTGCGCAGCCACGCCACTAGCCGGGCCCCCTCCGTCTGCGCCGGGTCGTAGTACCGGTAACCGTTCACCGGGTCGACCAGGGCGGGCCGGAGCAGCCCCAGCTCGTCGTAGCGCCGGAGCGCCTTGGGGGAGAGCCGGGACAACCGGGCGAACTCCCCGATCGTCACCAGCTCTCCGCTCGCGGCGCCCACCGCTCGGCCTTCGCGTTCCACCCCGTACCTCCTCGTACCGGGCGCCTTCCGCCCGGCCCCACCGATGCTGGGGCTTCCCCTGCGGGGAAGGTCAAGGGCGCACGCGGCGGATACGTCCGCGACGCACGGGCGGGCGAGCCTGCCCGCCGCGGGTCACTTCCGGTTGTAGAGCCGCATCGTCACCGCGCCGAAGACCACCAGGAGCACCCCGGACCAGCCCAGTGTCCAGGCGATGTCGGAGGCCGGCCAGTTGCCCTCCATCAGCTCACGCACCGCCGTGGAGAGGTGGGTGACCGGGCTGTTGTTCACGAAGACCTGGAGCCAGCCCGGCATCGTCTTCGGGTCGACGAAGACATTGCTGAGGAACGTCAGCGGGAAGATCACCATCATGCTGACGCCCATCACCGACTTCTCGGAGCGCAGCAGCAGCCCGAACATCGTCCAGATCCAGGAGAACGCGAACGAGAACACGACCAGCAGAGCGACACCGGCCAGCACACCGAGCACACCGCCGTCCGGACGGAACCCGATGATCATGCCGACGGCGAGCATCACCGCCGACGCCAGCAGATAGCGCAGGACGTCGCCGAGCAGATAGCCGACCATCGGGGCGGGCCGCCAGATCGGCAGCGTGCGGAACCGGTCGAAGACGCCCTTGGCGATGTCCGTGTTCACCGCGATACCCGTGTACATCGTGATCATCACGACGCTCATCACCATGATGCCGGGCAGCAGGAACTGGATGTACTCCTCCGTGGAGCCGGCCAGCGCCCCTCCGAAGAGGTACGTGTACATCAGGACCAGCATGATCGGAAAAGCCGTCACATCGAAGAGCTGTTCCGGCACATGCTTGATCTTCAGCATGGCGCGCCAGCCGAAGGTCATCGATGCCGACAGGGCACTGGGCCTCGGTGGGCGCTCCTGGCCCACCAGGAGCGCCGAGAGGCGTTCCTTGTCCGGCGCGGCGAGCTCGACGCCCTCCAGCTCCGTCTTGGCGGTCGCGGTGCTCATGCCGCCACTCCCTTCTTGTCCGTGAGTGCGAGGAAGACCTCGTCGAGGCTGGGCTGTCCCAGCGAGAAGTTGTCGACCGTGATGCCGCGACGGGCCAGCTCGGCCAGGGCACGCCCGGCCTGCTCCGCGGCCCCCTGCTCGGTGCTCTGCCCGTCGACCCGGGCGGTCAGCGCCACCGGGTCCGCTTCCAGCTGGACCTCCGCGTTCAGCGCGAGCGCCAGCACCTGCTGCGCCTCGGCCCGCTGGTCGGCGTCCCGCAGCCGCAGATGGACGGTGCCGGCGCCGACGGACGCCTTGAGCTCGCCCTTCGTTCCCTCGGCGATGACCTTGCCGTGGTCGATCACCGCGATACGGGAGGCCAACTGGTCGGCCTCGTCCAGATACTGGGTGGTCAGCAGGACCGTGGTGCCGTGGGCGACGACCGCCCGCACGATGTCCCACACCTGGTTGCGGCTGCGGGGGTCGAGTCCGGTGGTCGGCTCGTCCAGGAACAGCACGTCCGGGGTGTTCAGGATGGACGCGGCGATGTCGATGCGCCGCCGCATGCCTCCCGAGTAGTTCTTCACCTGCTTGCCCGCCGCCTCGCTCAGCCCGAACCCTTCGAGCAGCTGGGCCGCCCGGTCGCGGGCCGCCGGCTTGGAGTGGCCGAGCAGCCGGGCGAGCAGGACGAGGTTCTCCACTCCGGTCAGGTCCTCGTCCACCGAGGCGTACTGCCCGGTCAGGCTGACCCGGCTGCGGACCGCGTCGGCTTCCTTCACGACGTCCTTGCCGAACACCCGGGCCGTGCCGCCGTCGGGGCGCAGCAGGGTCGCGAGCATGCGGACGGCGGTGGTCTTCCCGGCGCCGTTGGGTCCGAGGACGCCGTAGACGGTGCCGGTGGGGACGGCGAGGTCGATGCCGTCCACCGCACGGTTGTCGCCGAAGACCTTCACCAGCCCCGTGGTCTCGATGGCCAGTTCAGTACTCATGATCCATTCCTTGTGGGTCGTCGGAGAAGGTCGGTGATCTGCGTCTGGTTCCGGGAGCTCATGAGACGTACGGGCGGACGGCGCGCGCCTCGCGCAGGGCCCAGCCCCACCAGCCGAGCTGGTCGAGCATCAGCCCCACGGACCGGTCCCGCCCGGTGTCGCCGGGGTGCCCCTCCAGCGGCTGCCGGAGGAAGTCGAGCGCGACCCCGTTCCTCAGGGTCACCGTGTGCAGCTCGGTGAAGACCGAACGCAGCTGCTCCACGGCGTACAGCCCGGCGGAACCGTGTCCGTAGCTCACGAAGGCGACCGGCTTGGTCTGCCACTCCTCGTAGGCGAAGTCGATGGCCTGCTTCAGGGAGGCGGGGAACGAGCGGTTGTACTCGGGGGTGACCACGACGAAGGCCTCGGCCCTGGCGATCTCCTCGGTGAACCCCGTCATCTGCTCGGTCGCGCGCCCGGGGTAGTGCACGGGGAAGTCGTAATCCGCGAGATCCAGCACGGCGAGGTCCAGCTCGCTCCGGTCCTGGGCCCGCTCCATGAACCAGCGGCCGACCGCATCGCCGATGCGGCCCTCGCGGGTGCTGCCGATGATCACCGCGACACGCAGGGGCAGGCTGCTTCCCGCGTCCCGGCGCCGGCCGGCGCTCTCGTCCGCGCTCCCGCCGGCGCTCTCGTCCGTCGTCATCCCTCGCTCCTCCTCCCGCGACCTCCGTCGCCTCCCGGACCTCCCGGGCCTTTCGTCCGCCCCGGCCCGTTCCGCTCCCTCACCTCTTGGGCGCCAGACGCGGGGGCGCGGCCGCCAGATTGAATCTGGCGGCCGCGCACGCGGTGGGAAAGGACCGGAACCCGGTCCCGGACGGCGGACGGGATTCAGGTCTCCCGCGTGTAGAAGACGTAGAACGAGACGCAGAGGACGCCCGCCCCGACCACCAGACCCAGAACGGTCGACCTCAGCACGCTGGTGTCGGTGAGGCTCACCAGAAAGCCGATGGCGCACGCGGTCAGCGCGCCGTACACGGCTGCCCGCAGTTCGCGCGGCAGCGAGCGCTGGATCCGGCCCACTGCGAAGCAGAGGACCGCCAGAGCGACACCGGAGACGAGCCCCAGCAGGACCTGCCCGCCGGTGCTGGGACCGCCGTCGCGACGGATGAACGCCGCGTAGAACCCGTAGGCCACGCCGAGCACCAGGGGCAGTGCCCAGGCCAGCGGGGTGTGGTGGCGGGTCCGCGCATGGGCGCGGGAACCTCTTCGGCCGGGCATGGCTGCGTGTGTGGCCATCGCGGACAGCTCCTTCCGTCGCCCCCGTCGCACGCCCCGTTCCTCCAGAGCACACCCGACCGCGCCGCCCGGCAACTCGAATGGCGTACGGCCCGGAGCGGCCCGGCCCCGTACGGGATTCCCTGGAGACGTGCGGACCTCTCCCTCGGCAATCCCGGCGACCACCGCGGCCTTCTCGGCGCTCCTGCTCGTTCTGCTCGCCGTCCTCGTGCCGCTGAGCGCTCTCTCCGCCTGGGTCGACCTGGAGATCGACGACACCGACCGGTACGTCACCGCCGTGTCGCCGCTCTCCTCCGATCCGGCGGTGCGGAGCACCGTCGCGGACCTGGTCACCGAGGAGGCGATGCGGCAGATCGATCTCGGTCCGCTCCAGGACACGGTCCGGGAATTCCTGCACGAGACCGTGCGGTCGTTCACCACCACCGATGCCTTCCGGAATGCCTGGGACACCGCGAACCGGGCCGCCCACAAGGCCGTGGCCGCCGCCCTGGACGGTGACAGCGGGGAGGCCGTGACGATCGATCTGGCCCCGGTGATCGACCAGGTCAAACAGGATCTGGTACGTGACGGCGTGCCGTTCGCCGACCAGATCCCGGTCGAGCGGACGGAGATCACCGTGCTCGGCCCCGGTCAGGCCGACGACCTCAGGAACTCGTTCCGCTGGCTCCGCTACTGCAGCATCTGGCCGGCCGTCGCCACGCTGGTGTTCCTCGTCCTGGTGGTGGGCATCGCCACCGTACGGCGCGGGCTGCGGGCCGGGCTGTGGGCCACCGCGACCGTGGGCGCCGGGTTCGTGCTCGGTGCGATCGTGCTCCGGGTGCTGGTCGCGGTCGGCCGGAGCCAGGTGCTGGACGAGGTACCGGACAGCGACCGGGACACGGCCGCAGCCGTGGTCGACGCCCTGACCGCCTCCCTGCGGACCACGGTGTGGGCGGTGCTGGCAGTCGGTGCGGCCCTGCTCGTGGGGGCGGTGCTGACCCGGGTACTCCTGCGGAGCAGACGGTCCGCGGCCGACGTGCGATGAGGCGGCGCCGGGGTGAGAGTGGGGTCCGTGACCGCCGCCGAGCGACCCGAGAGAGGCGTCATGGCCGACCGCGACATCTTCGAGAACATCGACGACCTGGTCTCCGAGGAGCGCGACCTGCGCGACCGCTCCGTGGCGAAGATGGGCCTGTCCACGGACGAGAAGGCCCGGCTGCGGGCGGTGGAGGTCCAGCTCGACCAGTGCTGGGACCTGCTGCGCCGACGGCGGGCGCTCAACGAGTACGGCGAGGACCCCTCGACGGCGAAGGTCCGCCCCGCCGACGAGGTGGAGGGGTACCAGAGCTGACCGGGGCCCGCGAGGTGCGCCTGGAGCAGCCGGCCCGGTGTTTCACGTGAAACACCGGGTGGCGGCCTCAGCGCTCCGGCGGGTGTCCCTGAAGGCGTTCCATCTCCCGGCGATCGCGCTTGGTCGGACGGCCCGTGCCCCGGTCCCGTACGGGGACCTGGATCGCGAGCTCGCGGGGCGGCGGGGGCGGACTGTTGTCGACGAAGCACTCCACGGCCACCGGCGGGCCGACCCGCTTCTTCACGACCTTCGAGACGACGACCACCCGGTCCCGCCCCGCGTGCCGGAGCCGCACCTCGTCGCCGACGCGTACGGCCTGGGCGGGCTTGGCCCGCTCGCCGCCGACCTTCACATGTCCCGCCCGGCAGGCGGCAGCCGCCTGGGCACGGGTCTTCGTCAGCCGGACCGACCAGATCCACACGTCGACCCGGACGCTTCCCTCCGCCTGCGGCGCGTCACCGGAAACCATGGGTCCGACTGTAATGCGGACCGGGTGGTGAGCGGGCGGCAATAAGGCCGCCCGCCCACCGGACCTCACACGCCGATGTCGCGCCCGTCCCTGCGCCAGACGGCGACGACCGAGGGGCGGACGATCTTGCCCGGGCCGTCGGGCCAGACGCTCGCCGGCTTCTCGACGGAAGCCCCGTCGATCTCGCCCGGGTGCTGGACCGCGACCAGGACCCGGCGGTCCTGGATGACCGGACCGCAGGTCTCGGCCCCGGCCGGGACGGTGAGGAACTGCTTCAGTTCGCCGCGCCGGTCACCGTGGGTCGCCACGCCGAACAGCCCGTCGTGCGAGCCGAGCGCGTTGCCGTCCGTGGAGATCCACAGGTTGCCGTGGGCGTCGAACGCCACGTTGTCCGGGCAGGAGATGGGGCTGACGTTCTCCTTGGGGAAGCCGGAGAAATACGTCGCCGGATCGTCCGGGTCGCCCGCCACGAGGAACAGCCGCCAGGCGAAACCGTCGCCCGCCGGGTCGTCCCAGTTCTCCGCGAGCTCCAGGATCTGCCCGTGCTTGTTGCTGTTGCGCGGGTTCGCCTCGTCCGCGCCGGGCTTGCCCGCCTTGCCGCGGTCCGAGTTGTTGGTGAGCGCGACGTAGACGCGGCCGGTGCGCGGGGAGGGCTCGACGTCCTCCGGGCGGTCCATCTTGGTCGCGCCGACCTTGTCACCGGCGAGGCGCGTGTAGACGTACACCTCGTCGGCGGTCATGCCGGGCACGTGCGACGTGGTGCCGGTGGCCAGCGGGATCCAGACGCCGCTGCCGTCGAACTCCCCGTCGCCTGGCAGCTTTCCGGTGCCGTCGATCTCGGTGACCGGCGAGTCGCCGCTCAGCTTGGCGACGTACAGGGTGCCCTCGTCCAGCAGCGTCAGGTTGTGCTCGCGGGCCGCCCGCGAGTTGCCCTTCTTCATCCGCTTGCTGGAGACGAACTTGTAGAGGTAGTCGAACTTCTCGTCGTCGCCCATGTAGACGACCGGACGGCCGTCGGAGGTGAGCCGAGGCTGTGCCGCCTCGTGCTTGAACCGGCCCAGCGCGGTTCGCTTACGCGGGGTGGAGTCCGGGTCGTACGGGTCGAGTTCGACGACCCAGCCGAAGCGGTTGGCCTCGTTGGGCTCCTTCGCCAGGTCGAACCGGCGGTCGAACCGCTCCCACTTGCGCTCGGTGGCGCTCGTGCCGATCCCGTACCGCTTGTGCATGTCGGTGTTGCCGTTGGCGAAGTACTGGTTGAAGTTCTCCTCACCGTGCAGCGTGGTGCCCCACGGAGTGGTGCCGCCCGCGCAGTTGTTGAGGGTGCCGAGCACCTTGCGGCCGGACCGGTCCGCGGAGGTGCGCAGCAGGGTGCTGCCCGCGGCCGGGCCCGTCATGCGGAACTCGCTGGTCGCGGTCAGACGGCGGTTCAGCGGGTGCCGGTTGACCGGCCCCAGCTTGCCGGTGCGGTGCTCCTCCTGGACGACGACCACGGAGAGTCCGTGCGCCGCCCAGGCGATCTCCACCTGCTCACGGGTCGGGTTGGCCGGATCGTAACCGCGGAACATGAGGATCTCGTCCGTGTACTCATGGTTCGCGACCATGACCTGCCGACCCCGCTCGCCGCGCAGCGGGAGCAGGGAGAGGAAGTCGTTGTTGTAGCCGAACTGGCCGGCCTGGGCCTTCGCCGTCTGCTTGTCCGGGTTGAAGGCGGGCGCTCCGCGCAGGATCGGCTCGCCCCAGCGGATCACCACGTTCTGGGCGTACCCGTCGGGGATGGTGACCTTGTCGTCCTTGTTGGGCGCGACCGGCGAGAACCGCAGGCCACGCGCACCGGACGGGGCCGGTTTGTGGGGGTGACCGGGTTTGTACCCGTGTCCGGCGAGCGCGGCAGCCTCGGCCTGCGGGGCGCTCGGGCCGGTCAGGGCCGCGGTACCGGCGGCGGTGGCGACGGTGACCACGGCGGCGGCGCGCATCATCGAGCGGCGCGACACGGCACCGGCGATGATGTCGCCGGCGTACTCGTTGTCGCTGTTGTTGGGCGTCTCCTTGAAACAGGCGTCCCCGCAGCGGAAGCGGCAGGTCAGCGCGGAACGCCCCCCGGGATGCGAGCTGATGAACGGCAGCAGATTGCGCACGTGGATTCCCTCCGTCTGGTGTCGTGCGTGACGGTATGTGTGCCTCCACGCGGTCCGAGGGACTCCCGGTGAACGGCGGGTGAAGTCCGGGCCACCGCTGTTCCCTTGGGGGCCGGTGGTGGACACCGTCGTGGACTCGGTCCGGGAACGGTTTCGGCTCGGTTGACGCAGGGGTGGGCCGCACCGGCGAACGGCCGGATCCGGCCGCTAACCTTACGTATCCGTCCTGGCCAGGGATGAATTAACCCAGGTCGGACATTCACCGCACCCAACTCACGCGAAAGGCCTCGCCCATGGGCATTCGGAGCTTGCTGCGTAAGGTGTTCGGCCGCACGGAGCAGGACGAGCCGACCACGGCCACCGTCCCGCCCCAGGCCGAGCGCGTTCAGCCCAAGGAGACGGAGCAGGAGACCACTTCGGCGGCCGAGCCCACGGCGGAGCCGAAGGCGTCGATCCCGGCCCCGGCCTCGCCCTCGTCCCCCACCTCGTCCTCCACGCCCTCCGCGTCCTCCGCGTCCTCCACGGAGAGGCCGTCCACCACGTCCACGGCCGCCTCCGCCGCCGGCTCCACGGAGCGTGACGGCTCGCTGGCCGCCGATTTGGTGGCGGAGGCCTTCGACAAGGCGGCCGCCGCGCCGGCGTCCCCGACCGTCCCCGCGCAGAAGTCGGCTCCGGAAGACACACCGAAGGCGGAGAAGGCGGAGAAGGCCGAGGCGCCGGCGACCGCCGAGAAAGCCGTCGAGCCCGAGGCGCCGGTGACCGCCGAGGCTCCGGTCAAGGCCGCCGAGGAACCCGAGTCGGCGCCGGAGCCGATCACGATCGACCTCGACGTCGACGAGACCCCGGAGCCCGCTCCGGAACCGAAGGCCGAGCAGGAGCCGACAGCGGAGACGGAGACGGTAGCTTCTGCGGAAGCCGCCCCCGAAGCGGAGGCCAAGGCCCCTGAGACCGCCCCCGAGGCACCTCAGGCCGCCCCCACCGAAGCCTCCGAGACCCCCAAGGTCACCGAGGCCTCAGCGGCACCGGCAGCCACAGAGGCACCGGAGACCACAGAGACGCCGACCATCACGGAGACCCCGGCGGCCCCGAGGACCCCGGAGCCCGTCGCCACCGCACCCGAGCCCGTCGTCGCCACCCCGGAGCCGGTCGCCGCCGCCCCGGAGGCAGCCCCCGGCAAGCCCGCCACCACGCTCGCGCGGGTCAAGTCGCGTGCTCCGCAGCTCGTCGCCCCGTACAAGGCGGCGCAGACAGCGCTCAAGGCACACGGGCTGACCGGGCTCCGCGCCCGCGTCTACCTGGTGCTCGACCGTTCCGGTTCGATGCGGCCGTTCTACAAGGACGGCAGCGCCCAGCACCTGGGCGACCGGACGCTCGCGCTCGCCGCGCACCTGGAGGAGGACGCCACCGTGCCGGTCGTCTTCTTCTCGACGGACATCGACGGCACCGGCGCCATCGAGCTCTCCGGACACGAGGGCCGCGTCGACGAGCTGCACGCGGGCCTCGGCCGGCTGGGCCGGACGCACTACCACCGTGCGGTCGAGGAGATCGTCGCGCACTACGAGAAGACGGAGGCCACCGGTCCGGCTCTCGTGATCTTCCAGACGGACGGCCCGCCGGACGCCAAGCAGGCCGCCCGGCAGGCCCTGACGGACGCGGCGCGGCTGCCGCTGTTCTTCCAGTTCGTCGCCTTCGGCGAACAGGACGCGAAGGGCTTCGACTTCCTGCGGAAGCTCGACGCCCCGAACACCGGCTTCTTCCACGCGGGCCCGGCGCCCCGCGAGATCGCGGACGCCGACCTCTACCGCGAGATCCTCGCCGGGCTCCCGGCCTGGACCGCCGCGCGCGCGGCCGGCTCCGAGGCCTGATCGACCGGTAGCCGTACGGTCACGGCGAGACCGCCGCCCTCCGGGCCCGGTATCGCCGTGACCGTTCCGCCGTGGGCCACCGCGATCGACCGGACGATCGAAAGACCGAGGCCCGACCCCGGGCCCATCCGGTCGCGGCCCTCGCCGCGCCGGAACGGCTCGAAGAACCCCGCGATATCGGCCTCCGAGACCACGGGTCCGGTATTGCGCACCAGCAGGGCCCCCTCCCCGGTCAGCGAGACCTCCACCGAGCCGCCCGGCACGTTGTACGTGACCGCGTTGGCCAGCAGGTTCGCCACCAGCTGGGCGAGCAGCAGCCGGTTGCCGCGCACGGAGCAGGCGGCCACCACGACGTTCACGGCCGGCCCGCCGCCCGGCCCCCGGCCCTCCGGACCACCGCCCTCCGCTCCCCGTACCGCCGGACCGCCGCTCGCGCCCCGTACCGCCGGACGGCGGGCCGCCTCCTCCCTGACCACGTGGTCGAGACGGACCGCCTCGCGCTCGTCCGCGGCCAGTCCCCGTTCGCTGCGGGCCAGCACGAGCAGCCCCTCGATGAGCCGCTCGCTGCGCCGGTTGGTGTCCAGCAGGGTCTGCCGGGTGCGTACGAGGTCCTCGGGGGACGGATCGTCCAAGCCGATCTGGATCGCGGCGCGCTGCGTGGCCAGCGGGGTCCTCAGCTCGTGCGAGGCGTTCGCGATGAACCTCTGCTGGCTGTCGAACGCCTTCTCCAGCCGGGCCAGCAGCGCGTCCAGCGTCTCGCCCAGTTCCTTGAGCTCGTCGTCGGGCCCGGTGGGCGCCATGCGCTCGTGCAGGGTGTGCGCGGAGAGCCTGCGGGCCTTCTCGGTCATGTCGTGGATGGGTCGCAGCACCCGCCCGGCGGTCCACCAGCCCACCGCGACCGCGCAGCCCGTCATCACGAGCAGGGCGGCGATCGACCAGTACAGGAGCTGTTGCCCCGCCGCGTTGCTGACGTTGTCGGTGAGGTCGTAGACGGTGGGCGGCCCCAGGTGCCGACGGGAGATCAGCGGGCCGTTCACCGCGTAGCCGGGCTGGGCGACGGCGGCGGACGAGGCGATGGAGCGCGCCTCGGTCTCCGTACCGGCGCGGGAGGCCAGGTTGACGGTGGCCAGCAGGGCGGTGCCGAGCACCAGGAAGACACCGCCGTACACCAGGGCGATCCGGGTCCGGATCGTCGAGTGCGGCAGCTTCGAGGCGTCCACCAGCCGCCTCAGGGACGGCCGCTTCACAGGGCGTACCCGACGCCCTGCACGGTGCGGATCAGCGCGGGCTCGCCGAGCTTGGCGCGGAGCTTGCTCATACAGACGCGCACGGCGCCCGTGAACGGGTCGGCGTTGGCGTCCCAGGCCCGCTCCAGCAGCTCTTCCGCGCTGACCGTGCCGCCGTCGGCCTCCAGGAGCAGTTGCAGCACGGTGAACTCCTTCGGCGAGAGGTCCAGATCCCGTCCGTCGCGGAGCGCGGAGCGCCGTACGGTGTCGAGCCGGATGCCGTGGCGCTCCAGCTGGGGCGGTACGGGTCTGGCGCTGCGCCGGCGCAGGGCGCGCACCCGGGAGACCAGCTCGGGGAACTCGAACGGCTTGGCCACGTAGTCGTCGGCCCCCAGATCGAGCCCGGCGACCCGGTCCTCCATGGTGCCGGAGGCGGTGAGCATCAGGATCCGGGTGCGGGAGCCGGAGGCGACCAGCCGGCGGGCCACGTCGTCGCCGTGCACCCGGGGGAGGTCGCGGTCGAGCACGACGACGTCGTAGTCGTGCAGGCCGAGGTAGGCGAGGGCCGCGTCCCCGCTGTACACCGTGTCGACCGCGAAGCCGGCGCGGCGCAGTCCGGTGGCGACCAGCTCCGCGAGGATCTCCTCGTCCTCGGCGACCAGTACCCGCATGGTGATGTCCCCTGCCTCGTGCACGCTTGTCCGCTCCCTCCCAGGATGCGACTTTCCTACGGGAACCATTACGGGAACGGATGTTTCGCAAAGCTCTCCACCGGAGGCCGCCGCTCCGCCCGCGCGGGGCCCCCGTTTATCGATGTGAGTGGATCTTGATCTGGCCGTTAGGATTTCGACCATGGCGGCCACTGGATCCGAGAAGCAGGGGGCGACGGCGTACTACGTCTCGACCCCCATCTACTACGTCAACGACGCTCCTCACCTGGGCCACGCCTACACGACCGTCGCAGGCGACGTGCTCACGCGCTGGCATCGCCAGCGCGGCGAGAAGGTGTGGTACCTCACCGGCACGGACGAGCACGGTCAGAAGATCATGCGCACGGCCGAGGCGAACAACGTCACGCCGCAGGCCTGGTGCGACAAGCTCGTCGAGGAGGCGTGGAAGCCCCTCTGGGAGCATCTGAACATCGCGAACGACGACTTCATCCGGACGACGGAGAAGCGGCACACCGACCGTGTGCAGGAGTTCGTGCAGGACCTGTACGACAAGGGCGAGATCTACAAGGGCGGGTACGAGGGCCCGTACTGCGTGGGTTGCGAGGAGTACAAGCTCCCCGGCGATCTGGTCGACGGCGAGGGCGAGTTCGCCGGGCAGAAGCTCTGCCCGATCCACAAGAAGCCGGTGGAGCTCCTCAAGGAGGAGAACTACTTCTTCAAGCTGAGCGAGTACGGCCCGAAACTGCTGGAGTTCTACGCGGCGAACCCCGGCTTCATCCAGCCCGAGTCGGCGCGCAACGAGGTCGTGAACTTCGTCGAGCAGGGGCTCCAGGATCTGTCGATCTCGCGCTCGACGTTCGACTGGGGCGTCCCGGTGCCGTGGGACGACAAGCACGTCATCTACGTGTGGATCGACGCGCTGCTCAACTACGCGACCGCCGTGGGCTACGGAGCGAACCAGGAGAAGTTCGACGGCACGTTCCCGGCGAACGTGCACCTGATCGGCAAGGACATCCTCCGCTTCCACTCGGTGATCTGGCCCGCGATGCTGATGGCGCAGGGCCTGCCGCTGCCCGGCAAGGTCGTCGCCAACGGCTGGCTGATGGTCGGCGGCGAGAAGATGTCCAAGTCCAACCTGACCGGCATCAAGCCGCAGGATCTGACCTCGCACTTCGGCGTGGACGCGTACCGCTGGTACTTCCTGAGGGCCATCGCGTACGGCAGCGACGGGTCGTTCTCCTGGGAGGACTTCACCGCCCGCTACACCTCGGAGCTGGCCAACGACTACGGCAACCTCGCCTCGCGCGTCGCGGCGATGGTCGGCAAGTACTTCGGCGGTGCGCTGCCGGAGGCGACGGCCGCCGGTGACGCCGAGCGGGCCGTGCAGGAGGGCCTGGCGAAGGCCGTGGCGACCGCCGACCGGAAGATCGGCGAGGAGCTGGACTTCCAGTCCGGCATCCTGGCGGTCTTCGACTTCGTGAAGCAGGTCAACGGCTACATCACGGAGCAGGAGCCGTGGAAGGTGGCCAAGGACACCAGCCCGGAGGGCCAGGCCCGCCTGGCGACCGTCCTGTACACGGCCGCCGAGGCGCTGCGCGGGGTCGCGGTCCTGCTCAACCCGGTGATGCCGGAGACCTCGCAGAAGCTCTGGGAGTCCCTGGGCGCCGAGGAGTCCCTGGGCGCGCTGGCCGACCAGAAGGTCCAGGACGCGGGCGCCTGGGGCGTACTGCCCGCGGGCGCGACGGTGACGAAGGGTGCGGTGCTGTTCCCGCGCCTGGAGGAGAAGCCGGCGTAGCGCGTTCGCACGCACGTCAGGAGCCCGGGACCACCCGTCGTGGTCCCGGGCTCCTTCGTACGGGAGCGCCCTGTGGGCGGCGGCTCGTCGCCTACCGCCTCAGCGTCGCCGCGTCCCCCATCACGATCACCGGGTTCATGGCCGGGTCCAGGGTGCGCAGGAGTTCTTCCATGTGTTCCTCGGGCACGGAGACACAGCCCTGGGTGGGGCCGCCGTGGTCGACGTGGATCCAGATGCCGCCGCCGCGTTCCAGGCCGAGCGGGCGGGTGCGGTCCAGGGGGCTGACGCCCGCCGTGCGGTTGTAGTTGATCGCGACGACGTAGTCGAAGGAGCCCTCCAGCGGCTCTCCGAAGAAGCCCTCGCCGTCCACCGCGAACCGGGGGTGCTCGTCGTACGGCAGCAGCGCTCCCGGGTCGGGGAGCCGGCCGCCCGCGTCGGTGAGCGGGTAGACGCCCGTGGGGGACCTCAGGTCGCCCGCCACATGGTGGTCCGTCCAGCCGTCCATGCCGTTGTGCGCCGGCCAGGGCCCCAGGACCGGCTGCCAGCTCTTCGCCGGGTCCTCGCGGCTGTACAGGACCGCGCCGGACTGGTTGGAGTCGGCCTCCTCGCCGGTCACGACGAAGACCTGCCGGGCCTCGGCGGGGACCTGGGACAGGGTCTCCGGTCCCAGCCCGGGGATCCCGGCGGGGCTCGGCATGGGCTCCGGGCTGGGCGATGCCCGGCGTACGGAGGCGGCGTCGGACTCCGGACCCGCGGCGCCCAACCCCGGAGCCCCTACCGGAGCCTTCGCGGGAGCGGCGTCGGAAGCACAGCCGGCGAGCAGCAGGGCCAGGACGAGGAGCGGTGCGGCGAGCAGGGCCGGCGGGCGGCGCGGGACGGACACGGTGGCGGGCTCCTCGGATGACGGCGGGCGGCGTGGCCGGACGGCACGCGGTGCGATAGGGGTGCCTCGGTGCCAGTCTTTGCCGGGCCCGGCCCGGCCGAACCCGATCCGGGGCCATCCGGCTGTACCGCGTCGCCCTGACCGCGTAGCCCTGTTGTCACGGCTCTCCGCCGCGTGCAACGAAACAGCCCCCGATCGGGTGATCGGGGGCTGTTTCACGTGAAACATCCGCGGAGCGGGAGGAGCCGCGAGGGCTGCTTCTCCGGAACTGCTTCTCCGTGGGCTTCTCCGGAACTACTTCTCCTGGGCTTCTCCAGACCTACTTCTCCGTGGGCTTCTCCGACGCACCCGCGCCCTTCGCGGCGACCGGCTTGCGCAGCTGGATGTTCAGCTCACGCAGTCGGGTCTCGTCCAGCTCGGTCGGGGCGCCCATCATCAGGTCCTGGGCGTTGCCGTTGAGCGGGAAGGCGATCGTCTCGCGGATGTTGGGCTCGTCGGCGAGGAGCATCACGATGCGGTCGACGCCCGGGGCGATGCCACCGTGCGGCGGGGCGCCGAGGCGGAACGCGCGCAGCATGCCCGCGAACTCGTGCTCGACGGTCTCGCGGTCGTAACCGGCGATCTCGAAGGCCTTGAGCATCAGCTCGGGCTCGTGGTTACGGATGGCGCCCGAGGACAGCTCGATGCCGTTGCAGACGATGTCGTACTGCCAGGCGAGAATGTCGAGCGGGTCCTTCTCCTCCAGGTCGGCGAGGCCGCCCTGGGGCATCGAGAAGGGGTTGTGCGAGAAGTCGATCTTCCCGGTCTCCTCGTCCTTCTCGTACATCGGGAAGTCGACGATCCAGCAGAACCGGAAGACGCCCTCCTCGAAGTGGCCGGCGCGCTTGGCGGCCTCGACCCGGACCGCCGACATGATCTTGGAGACCTCGTCGAACTCGCCCGCGCCGAAGAAGACGGCGTGGCCCGGGACCAGCGAGAGGCGCTCGGTGAGCGTCTTGACGTCGGTCTCGGTGAGGAACTTGGCGATCGGTCCGGCCAGCGTGCCGTCCTCGCCCACGCGCACCCAGGCCAGGCCCTTGGCGCCGTGCTCGACGGCGTACTCGCCGAGGCCGTCGAAGAACTTCCGGGACTGGCCCGCGGTGTCCGGGACCGGCAGCGCGCGAACGTGCTTGCCGGCGAACGCCTTGAATCCCGAGTCGGCGAAGACGTCCGAGATGTCGACGAGCTCCAGCTTGGCGCGCAGGTCCGGCTTGTCGTTGCCGTACTTCAGCATCGACTCGCGGAACGGGATGCGCGGGAACGGCGAGGTGACCTCGCGGCCGTTGCCGAACTCGGTGAAGAGCTCGGTCATCAGCTTCTCGATCGGCTGGAAGACGTCCTCCTGCTCGACGAAGGACATCTCGACGTCGAGCTGGTAGAACTCGCCCGGGGAGCGGTCCGCGCGGGCGTCCTCGTCGCGGAAGCAGGGCGCGATCTGGAAGTAGCGGTCGAAGCCCGAGATCATCAGCAGCTGCTTGAACTGCTGCGGGGCCTGCGGCAGGGCGTAGAACTTGCCGGGGTTCAGCCGGGACGGGACGACGAAGTCACGGGCGCCCTCGGGGGAGGTCGCGGTGAGGATCGGGGTCGCCATCTCGTTGAAGCCGAGGGCCACCATCTTGGAGCGGATGGAGGCGATCACGGCCGAGCGCAGCATGATGTTGCGGTGCATGCGCTCGCGGCGCAGGTCGAGGAAGCGGTACTCCAGGCGCCGCTCCTCGTTGACGCCGTCCTCGGTGTTGATCGTGAAGGGCAGCGGGCCGGCCTCGCCGAGCACCTCGACCTCGGTGACCTCGATCTCGATCTCGCCGGTCGGCAGCTCCGGGTTGACGTTGTCGGCTCCGCGCGCGGAGACCTTGCCGTCGATCCGGACGACGGTCTCCTTGGTGAGCTTCGCCAGGGCCTCGTTGCCGGGGGTGCCGGGGCGGGCGACGAGCTGCACCAGACCGTAGTGGTCGCGCAGATCGATGAAGAGGATGCCACCCAGGTCTCGGCGATTGTGCAGCCAGCCGCTCAGCCGGACGTCGGTGCCGACGTCAGAGGCGCGGAGCTCGCCGCAGGTGTGGGACCTGTACCGATGCATCGTCGTTCATCCAGTCTTCGCGGTTGGGGGTGGATTGAGCTTCCCCAGGCTACCGCCCGGGGACGGGACGCTTCATTTCCCTTTGTGTCGCCGTATTCACCCGGCCCCGGGGCAGGTGGCGGCCCCTCGGTGGCGTCCGCCGAGCACATCTTCCTAAAGTGGGGCAATGCGCACCGAGGAAGTCCTGGCCGCGATCGCGACGGGCCTGTGGCGCTGGGACAACGCAGCCGGCACGGTCACGCTCGACGCGGAGGCGGCCCGGCTGCTCGGTCTGCCCGCCGAGCCGGGCAGCTACCAGGAATCCGCGGTGCGCTCCCGTTTCCACCCGGTCGACTGGAACGAGATCTACGGGGTGGTGAACCTCGCGGTCACCGAGGGCACCCTCGCCGAGGCGCGGCTGCGGATCGTGGACGAACGCGGCCGGGTCCTCCGTACGGTGCGCAGCCGCTCCAAGCCGGTCGTCCCGCCGGACCGGGACATCGGGAACTACGTCCTCTACGGCACGCTCCAGGAGGTCGCCGAGCCGCAGCCCGGCTCCACCGACGCCGCCCACACGCCGATCACCGGGGACTGGCGCCGGTCCCGGGAGGCGTTCCTGCTGGACGCCGGGCGGGCGCTGGCCGAGGCGCGGTCCACCGCGGAGGTGCTGCGGGTCGCCGGTTCGCTCTCCATGCCCGGCTTCACCCCGGACGGCCTCGCGGTCTTCGGCTCCGCCGGGGAGCGGCTGACGATCATCGGGCACCACGGGCACAACTCGGAGGACGAGGAGCCCTTCACCGACATGCCCCTGGAGACGGACTACCCGGCCGCCGAGGTCGTCCGCACCGGCCGGGCGATCTATCTCCCCTCCCCCGACGAGTACCGCCGCCGCTACCCGGCCACCTGGCCGCTCGCCCGACGCTTCAAACGGCAGTCCTGGGCCTTTCTGCCCCTGGTGTCCTCCGGCCGCACGATGGGCGCCTGGATGGCGGGGTTCCGGCATCCGGTGGCGTTCTCCCCGGACGAGCGCGCGGTGCTCTCGACCGTCGCCCGCATGCTCGCCCAGGCCCTGGCCCGCGCCGGGGTGGCCGAGACGGAACGCGAGCTGTCGCTCGGGCTCCAGCGCTCGATGATGCCGACCCTGGGCCCGCAGATCCCCGGCATGACGGTGGCCGCGCGGTACGTGCCGACCGGCGGCGGGCTCCAGGTGGGCGGCGACTGGTACGACATGATCCCGCTGCCCAACGGCCGCATCGCCCTGGTCATCGGCGACGTCCAGGGCCATGACGTGCGGGCCGCCGGACTGATGGGCCAGCTCCGCATCGCCCTGCGCGCCTACGCCTCCGAGGGGCACCGCCCGGACGCCGTGCTCGCCCGGGCCTCGCGCTTCCTGTCCGGGCTCACCGACGCGTACGAGAGTGTCGAAGGCGACGAGGAGCCCGCGACGCCACGCTTCGCGACCTGCCTGTACGCGGAGGTGGACCCGGAGGCCGGGACCCTGGACATCGCCCGCGCCGGCCACCCGGACCCGGTGGTGATCAGCGCCGACGGGACCGCGGTGATCCGGCAGACGGCCGGCGGGCTGCCGCTCGGGATCGAGACGGACTCCGACTACCCCACCACCAGGGTGGTCCTGGAGCCCGGCGAGACGATCATGCTCTGCACGGACGGCCTCATCGAGACCGGCGGGCACGACATGGCCACCGGCTGGGACCGGCTGCGCCCGGTCCTGGAGGAGCCCGTCGAGGATCTGGAACAGCTGGCCGACGCGCTGGTCCAGGCCGTGCACGGGCCGACCTCGCACTACACGACGGGGCCGCTCGCGGACCGGCGGGAGGACGACATCGCGGTCCTGGTGCTGCGGCGCGAGAGCGTCTCCGCCCGGGAGACGCCGCCGCGCCGCAGCGTCATGACCATCGCGCAGGCCGAGCCCGAGCGGATCTCGGTCGGCCGGCAGCTCGTGCGCGAACTGCTCCACGACTGGCGCGATCCCGAGCAGGTCGACTCGGCGGTCCTGATGGTCTCCGAGATGGCCACCAACGTGCTCGTCCACACCGACGGGGACGCGCTGATGGTGGCGGAGATCTCCGGCGAGCAGGGGGAGCGGCGGCTGCGGGTCGAGGTCGCCGACGCCAGCGACGAACTGCCGCACAAGAGGCGGCCGGGCGAGATGGCCTCCAGCGGGCGGGGGCTGGTGCTGATGGAGATGCTGGCGGACGCGTGGGGGGTGGATCCGCGCGGGGCGGGGAAGTCGATCTGGTTCGAGCTGTACGAGGCGGCCGGGCCGGGTCCGTGAACTCCGGGTGGTGCGGGGCCCACGGGCGTGCGGGGCCCGCCCCGTAACGGTTCCGTCCTCAAACGCCGGACGGGCTGGGGTTGCCGCCGGGCGGGCTGGGGCGGCTGCCGGACGGGTGGCTGCCGGACGGGCTGGGTTCGTCACCGCCCGGTGGCGGCCCCGAAGGTGACCCGAATCCGTTGCGCAGCTCCCCCAGGACACCGACGGCCGCCGCGCACAGGGGCACGGCCAGCAGCATGCCGAGCAGGCCCGCCACGCTCGCCCCCGCCGTCAGCGCGATCATGATCATGGCGGGGTGCATCTGGACCGTACGGCTCTGGATCATCGGCTGGAGCACATGGCCCTCCAGCACCTGGACCGCGAGGACCACCCCCAGGGCCCACAGGGCGATCACGAACCCCCGGTCGGCCAGCGCGACGAGCACCGCCACCGCGCCGGAGAGGAACGCCCCGAGGTACGGGATGTACGCGCCGACGAACACCAGCGCGCCGAGCCCCACCGCCCCGGGAACGTCCAGGATCAGCAGGCCCACCGTGATGCACACGGCGTCGATCAGGGCGATGAACGTGGTGCCGCGCATGAAGCCCTCGACGGCCTCGAACGCCCGGCGCCCCATGGCCTCGACCAGGTCCCCGGTGCCGCGCGGGGCCACCGAGTGGGCCAGGTTCACCGCCCGGTCCGAATCGCGCAGGAAGAAGAAGGTCAGCAGCAGGGCCAGCACACTGGTCGCCACCAGCGAACCGACCAGGCTGATGCCGCTGAGCAGACCGCCCGCCGCGCTCGCCCCGAACTTCTCGACCAGGTTCTTCGCGTTGTCGGCCAGGTCGTCGACGTCCGTGGCCCCGGCGATGTCCAGATGGTCCACGACCCACTGGCCGGCGTCCTTCAGCGAGTCGACGATCTGGGCGCCGGAGTCGACGAGAGCGGTGACGACGATGTACCCGGCGCCGCCGACCACCGCGACGAGGGCGGCACAGGTCAGCCCCGCGGCCAGCGACCGGTTGAGCCTGCGGGCGATGAGCCACCGGTGGACGGGGCCGAGCAGCGCGGTGCCGAGCAGGGCGAGCAGTACCGGGGTGACCGCGGTCTTGAGGACGACGACCAGCCAGATCGCGACGGCGGCGACGCCCACGACGAGCAGGACGACACCGCACCAGGCGGCCGCGCGGCGGGCGCTCTCGGGGAGGAGGGGCTTGGGTGCGGGCACCCTCCCACCCGATCACGGGGCACGGCGGCCGGCTCGTCCGCCGCCCCCGTACGGGTTACGGGGAGTCACCTGGTGGGAACGGCGGGAGGTGTCACATGCCGTGGACCGCGGGGACCGTGCCCAGGCGGCCGGCCTGGAAGTCCTCGAAGGCCTGCTTCAGCTCGGCCTGACTGTTCATCACGAACGGTCCGTAGTGCGCCATCGGCTCCCGGATCGGACGGCCGCCGAGGAGGACGACCTCCAGGTCCGGGGTGTTGCCGTCCTGCCGCTCGTCCGCGCGGACGGTCAGCGAGCCGCCGGTTCCGAACACCGCGGTCTGGCCCATCGCGACGGGGCGGCGCTCCGCGCCGACCGTGCCGCGCCCGGCCAGGACGTAGGCGAGGCCGTTGAAGTCCTCGCGCCACGGCAGGGTCACCTCGGCGCCGGGCCGGACGGTGGCGTGGATCATCGTGATCGGGGTGTGGGTGATGCCGGGGCCCTCGTGGCCGTCGAGCTCACCGGCGATGACCCGGAGCAGCGCACCGCCGTCGGGGGAGGCGAGGAGCTGGACCTCGCCGCCGCGGATGTCCTGGTAGCGCGGGGCCATCATCTTGTCGGCCTTGGGCAGGTTCACCCAGAGCTGGAGGCCGTGGAAGAGCCCGCCGGACATGACGAGCGACTCCGGCGGGGCCTCGATGTGCAGCAGGCCGGATCCGGCGGTCATCCACTGGGTGTCGCCGTTCTCGATGGTGCCGCCGCCACCGTTGGAGTCCTGGTGGATGAAGGTCCCGTCGATCAGGTACGTGACCGTCTCGAAGCCGCGGTGCGGGTGCCAGGGGGTGCCCTTCGGCTCGCCGGCGGCGTACTCCACCTCACCCATCTGGTCCATCATGATGAACGGGTCGAGGTGCCGGTAGTTGATCCCCGCGAACGCGCGGCGGACGGGGAAGCCCTCGCCCTCGAAGCCGCTCGGCGCGGTCGTGACGGCGAGCACGGGACGGGCCGCGGCGTCACCCGAAGCGGTCACCTTGGGCAGGGTCAGCGGGTTGTCGACGGTCACTGCGGGCATGGAAGCCACCTCCGGGCGAGTGTTCTGCGACCAATTTAGTTGAATGGTGAACATCCTGCAAGGTGTCGCGCATTCCCGGGCGGCCGCGCCGGTGGGCCCGCCCGTGGCCCCGACAGCGAAAAGGGCCCGCGCCACCCCTGGCACGGACCCGTGTCCGAACAACGAAACAGCAGGCCGGCGACCCACTGGGAGGTCACTCCTGCACGCGGGCGCCTACCCGTACATACGGCGCATCGCGAAGTCGACCATCTGCTCGACGGCCTTGGCGTCGAAGACCATCCGGTGATCACCCTCCATATCCAGGACGAAGCCGTACCCCGTCGGCAGCAGGTCGATCACCTCGGCCCCGGTGATCACGAAGTACTTGGACTCCTTGCCCGCGTACAGCCGCAGCTCCTTCAGCGTGGTGAACATCGGGATGACCGGCTGCTGCGTGTTGTGCAGCGCGAGGAAGCCCGGATTGTCGCCGCGGGGGCAGTAGACCTTCGACGTGGCGAAGATCTGCTGGAAGTCCTCGGCGGAGAGGGAGCCGGTGGTGAAGGCCCGTACCGCGTCGGCCAGGGAGGGCGGCGACGGTTCGGGATACAGCGGCTGCTCCCCGTAGCCGCCGCCCATCTGACCCATCTGGCCCATCTGACCCATCTGCTGCTGAGCACCAGGGTTCTGGTCGTAGCCGTACATGCTGCAAAGAGTAATCGGACACATCTACGGCTTGAGGGGTTGCGCCTTATTACTGACGGGTAGCATCATCGTAGAGGTCAGCTGATAGACCTACGCCTGCCTGTCGCCCGACCCGCATCACTCCCCGGGGCGCTGTGCGCCACTGCTATGGATTACGGAGCCTTCCCATGGGGCACTACAAGTCGAATCTCCGCGACATCGAGTTCAACCTCTTCGAGGTCCTCGGGCGCGACAAGGTGTACGGCACCGGTCCGTTCGGTGAGATGGACGTCGACACCGCGAAGAGCATCCTGGACGAGATCGCCCGCCTCGCGGAGAACGAGCTCGCCGACTCCTACGCCGACGCCGACCGCAACCCGCCGGTCTTCGACCCGGAGACGAAGACCGCCCCGGTCCCGGCGAGCTTCAAGAAGTCGTACCAGGCCTTCATGGACTCCGAGTACTGGCGCCTGGGCCTCCCCGAGGAGATCGGCGGCACCACGTCGCCCCGCTCCCTGATCTGGGGCTACGCGGAGCTGCTGCTCGGCGCGAACCCGGCCGTGTGGATGTACTCCTCCGGCCCGGCGTTCGCCGGCATCCTCTTCGACGAGGGCAACGACGAGCAGAAGAAGATCGCGGAGATCGCCGTCGAGAAGCAGTGGGGCTCGACGATGGTGCTGACCGAGCCGGACGCCGGCTCCGACGTCGGCGCCGGCCGGACGAAGGCCGTGCGGCAGGAGGACGGCTCCTGGCACATCGAGGGTGTGAAGCGCTTCATCACCTCGGGCGAGCACGACATGTCCGAGAACATCATCCACTACGTGCTGGCCCGCCCCGAGGGCGCAGGACCCGGCACCAAGGGCCTCTCGCTCTTCATGGTCCCGAAGTTCCACTTCGACTGGACCACCGGCGAGCTGGGCGAGCGCAACGGCGTGTACGCGACGAACGTCGAGCACAAGATGGGCCTCAAGGCCTCCAACACCTGCGAGATGACCTTCGGCGACCAGCACCCCGCCAAGGGCTGGCTGATCGGCGACAAGCACGACGGCATCCGCCAGATGTTCCGCATCATCGAGTTCGCCCGCATGATGGTCGGCACGAAGGCCATCGCCGCCCTCTCCGCGGGCTACCTGAACGCGCTGGAGTACGCCAAGGAGCGCGTCCAGGGTCCGGACCTGGCGAACTTCATGGACAAGACGGCGCCCAAGGTCACCATCACGCACCACCCCGACGTGCGCCGCTCGCTCATGACCCAGAAGGCGTACGCCGAGGGCATGCGCTCCCTCGTGCTGTACACCGCCTCCGTCCAGGACGCGATCCAGGAACAGGAGGCCGCGGGCGAGGACGCCAAGGCGCTCAACGGCCTCAACGACCTGCTGCTGCCGATCGTGAAGGGCTACGGCTCCGAGAAGTCCTACGAGCAGCTCGCGCAGTCGCTCCAGACGTTCGGCGGCTCCGGCTACCTCCAGGAGTACCCGGTCGAGCAGTACATCCGGGACGCCAAGATCGACACCCTCTACGAGGGCACCACGGCCATCCAGGGCCAGGACTTCTTCTTCCGGAAGATCGTCCGCGACCAGGGCGCCTCCCTCAACACGCTCTCCGAGGAGATCAAGAAGTTCCTCGCGGGCGCCCACGGCAACGAGGAGCTGGCCCCGGCGCTGGACTCGCTCGCCAAGGCCGCCGTGGACCTGGAGGCGATCGTCGGCACGATGATCACCGACCTCACCGCGACCGGCGAGGACGTCAAGAACATCTACAAGGTGGGCCTCAACACGACCCGCCTGCTGATGGCCTCCGGCGATGTCGTCGTCGGCTACCTGCTGCTCAAGGGCGCGGCCGTGGCGGCCGAGAAGCTGCCGACCGCCTCCGCCAAGGACGTCCCCTTCTACCAGGGCAAGATCGCCGCCGCGAAGTTCTTCGCCGCGAACGTCCTGCCGGGCGTCTCGACCGAGCGCGCGCTCGCCGAGTCGATCGACAACTCGCTGATGGAGCTGGACGAGGCCGCGTTCTAGGACCGCGCTCGCCCGCTCGATTCGTCAACACGCGCCGCCATCCGGAATTCGTTCGGGTGGCGGCGCTGTCGTATCAGCTGGGTACGCTGAGTGCACGGGCCAGGATCCCTTCCATGGGAGGAACCATGACCGCCGAGGCACAGTCCGAAGCGTCGCAGCAGCGGCGCACCAACCAGGGGTGGCCGGTCCCGCCACCGGACGGCTACACCGTGGACGATTTCTTCACGCTTGACGACCTCCCGCCGCACACAGAGCTGATCGACGGGAGCCTGGTTTTCGTGAGTCCGCAGCGGAAGTTCCACACGCTGGCGATGTATCTGCTGGAGCAGGGGCTTCGCGTCCATGTCCCCGGCCATCTGCGAGTGCGTCGGGAGATGGCGGTCGTGCTGGGCAGGCGAAGTGCGCCTGAGCCGGACCTGGTGGTGGTGTCGGCAGAGGCGGACGGCGACCAGCTGCAGACCCGTTATCAGGCCGCCGACGTCCTCCTCGCCGTAGAAGTCGTCTCGCCCGACTCCGAGGACCGCGACCGGGACACCAAGCCGCACAAGTACGCGGCGGCGGGCATCCAGCACTTCTGGCTCGTCGAGATGACCGGCGAGAACGACCGCCCCATGGTCATCACCTACGAGCTCGACCCGGTCAACAAGACGTACGTCTCCACCGGCGTCCACCACGACCGGCTCAAGCTCTCCGCCCCCTACGACATCGACATCGACCTGACCTCCATCGACGAGCTGTAGGCCGGTCGGACGCCCCGGTCACCGGATACCGGACCCCGGGTCCTCGTTACAGTGAAGAACATGAGTTCTCCCCTCCGGTTCGACCGCGCGCACACCGATGACCTGATGTCCTTCCTGGCGGCCAGCCCGTCCCCGTACCACGCCGTGGCGAACGCTGCCGGGCGACTGGAGGAGGCCGGCTTCCGGCAGGTCGAGGAGACCGCCGCCTGGGACGCGTCGGCCGGTGGGAAGTACGTGCTGCGCGGCGGGGCGATCATCGCCTGGTACGTGCCGGAGGGCGCCGAGGCGCACACCCCGTTCCGGATCGCCGGGGCGCACACCGACTCCCCGAACCTGCGGGTGAAGCCGCTGCCCGACACCGGGGCGCACGGCTGGCGCCAGATCGCCGTCGAGGTCTACGGCGGCACCCTGCTGAACACCTGGCTCGACCGGGACCTGGGCCTGGCCGGGCGGATCTCCCTGCGGGACGGCACCCACCGGCTGGTCAACATCGACCGGGCGCTGCTGCGGGTGCCGCAGCTGGCCGTGCACCTGGACCGGTCGGCCAACGCCGAGGGGCTCAAGCTCGACCGGCAGAAGCACATGCAGCCGATCTGGGGGCTCGGCGACGTCGAGGAGGGCGACCTGATCCGTTTCGTCGCCGAGGAGGCGGGTGTCGACGCGGAGGACGTCACCGGCTGGGACCTGATGCCGCACGCCATCGAGCCGCCCTCGTACCTGGGCCGGGACCGGGAGCTGGTGGCCGGGCCCCGGATGGACAACCTCCTCTCGGTGCACGCCGCGACCGCCGCCCTGGCCGCCGTCGCCGGGCAGAACGACGCCGACATCCCGTACATCCCGGTGCTCGCCGCCTTCGACCACGAGGAGAACGGCTCCCAGTCCGACACCGGGGCCGACGGGCCGCTGCTGGGCTCGGTGCTGGAGCGCTCGGTGTTCGCGCGCGGCGGCACGTACGAGGACCGCGCCCGCGCCTTCGCCGGCACGGTCTGCCTCTCCTCCGACACCGGCCACGCCGTGCACCCCAACTATGCGGAGCGGCACGACCCGACGCACCACCCGGTCGCCAACGGCGGGCCGATCCTCAAGGTCAACGTCAACATGCGGTACGCCACCGACGGCAGCGGCCGTGCGGTGTTCGCCGCGGCCTGCGAGAAGGCGGGCGTGCCGTGGCAGAGCTTCGTGTCCAACAACGCGATGCCCTGCGGCACCACGATCGGACCGATCACCGCGGCCCGGCACGGCATCCAGACCGTGGACATCGGCGTGGCGATCCTCTCAATGCACAGCGCGCGTGAGCTGTGCGGCGCCGACGACCCGTATCTGCTGGCGAACGCGCTCACCTCGTTCCTCGCGGGCTGACCCGCCCATCCAACCGCCCTCGCACACATGGTTGTTGCCGGGCCGGGTACGCGACCCGTACACCGGCCCGGACTCACCGGGCGGTCGAGGAGGCGGAATTCATGGGACTCGGAGGATGCATTCTCCTGATCGGTGGGGGCGCGATCCTGGCGTTCGCCACGGACTGGCAGATGGACACCGTCAACGTCGACCTGGTCGGCTGGATCATGATGCTCGTCGGCCTCGTGGGGGTCTTCGTCTACATGAGCATCGCGAGGCGCCGCCGTATGGTCGTGCCGCCCACCACCACCGTCGTCTCGGACGACGAGCACCGCTACCGCTGACGGCCCGCACGACGACCGGTCCGCACTACCGCTGACGGCCCGTGCGACGACCGGTCCGCGTGGACGGCCGAAAGCCGTCGCCGGGTCGGTCGGCTCTGCGCGGGACCTGCGGAATCCCCGATATTCTGGGTCGGATCCCGCGCCCCCACCGTGGGCGCGTCCCGCCCGGAAGGGGAGCCGCCCGTGGAGTTCCGGCTGCTCGGCACGGTCTCCGTCGAAACGCTCACCGGGCCCCTGCCCCTGGGGCCGGCCAAACGGCGCAGTCTGCTCGCCGCTCTGCTGCTGTCCGCCAACACGCCCGTCTCCGTCGGGCGGTTGACGGAATGCCTGTGGGACGACGAGCCGCCGTCCCAGGCCCGTGGCGTCATCCAGGGACACGTCTCCCGGCTGCGCGCCCTGCTGGCCGGCGCGGACGCGGAGGCGTACGGAGTGGAGCTGGCCACCCTCGGCGACGCGTACGTGCTGCGGGTCCCGGAGACACTGCTGGACTCGCAGCGGTTCGAGGAACTGCTGATGCTGGCACGGGAGCAGCGCGGCCCCGCCGACGCCGTGCTGATGCTCAAGGAGGCCCTGTCCCTGTGGCAGGGCCCCGCGCTCAGCGGGGCGTTCGCCGGTCCGCCGCTCCGGGTGGCCGCGCATTCCCTGGAGGAATCGCGGCTGGCGACGGTCGAGCAACTGTCCCGCGCGTACGGGGCGCTCGGGGAGCACCACCGGGCCGCCGCCCTGTTGACGGCGGAGACGGCGGCGCATCCGCTGCGCGAGTCGCTGGCCGCGGAGCTGATGCTGGCGCTGTTCCGGGCGGGGCGTCAGTCGGAGGCGCTGGACCGTTTCCACCGTACGAGGCGGCTCCTCGCCGACGAGCTGGGCATCGACCCGGGGCACGAACTCGCCGACGCCTACGCCCTGATCCTGCGCGGCGCCCCGGGGCCGCCCACGGGCACCGCTCCGTCGGAGGCCGCCGGTCCCTCACCCACCGCCGGTCCCTCACCCGCCGCCGGTCCTGCCGGTGACGGGGGCCGACCCAGCGCCGGGGGGCCGCCCGGCGCCGGGGGCTCGCCCGTCGGCGAACCGCACCCCGTCGATCTGCTGCCCCGCGCGCCCCGCGGCTTCCACGGGCGCGCCGCCGAACTGGCCGCGCTCAGCCGGTCGGCGGCGGGCGAGGCGCCCGTCTGTCTGGTCACCGGGCCGGCCGGGGTCGGCAAGACCGCGCTGGCCCTCCAGTGGGCGCACCGCAACCCCGCGCTCTTCCCGGACGGGCGGCTCTTCGCCGATCTGCGCGGGTTCAGCACGGCCGGGGAGCCCGCGCTCATCGACGTCCTGCGGGAGTTCCTGCTCGCGCTCGGCGTCTCCCCGCGCCGCGTTCCGGAGTCCGTGCCGGCCGCCGCCGCCCTGTTCCGCTCGCTGACCGCCCGGCGGGGGCTGCTGGTGGTCCTGGACAACGCCCGCGACTCCGCCACCGTCAGGACCCTGCTGCCGGGCGGTGCCGACTGCGTCACGCTGGTCACCAGCCGCCACCGGCTGGAGGGACTCATCGCCTCGGACGCCGCCCGGCCGGTCCCGCTCGACACCCTGGAGACCGACGACGGCACGGCGCTGCTCGCCGGAGTGCTGGGGGAGGAGCGGGTCCTCGCCGAGCCGGTGGCGGCCCGCCGGCTCTCCGAGCTGTGCGGCGGACTGCCCCTCGCCCTGCGCGTCACCGCGGCCCGCCTGGCGGGACGGCCCCGCTGGACGCTGGCCGCGCTGGCCGGGGAACTGGCCGACGAGCGCGGCCGGCTGGCGTATCTCGACGTGGACGACACCGGGGTCGCCGCCGCGATCGGGCTCACCGTCCAGCAGCTGCCGCCCGAAGCCGTCCACCAGCTCGCGCGGCTCGGCCACCATCCGGGCGGCCATTACGCCCCGTACGCGGCGGCCGCGCTCGCGGGGACGGATCCGGTCACCGCGCGGGCGGCGCTGGAGCAACTGGCCGCCGCCCACCTCGTCACCGAGACCGCCCCGGGGCGCTGGGTCCTGCACGACCTGGTGCGCCTCTACGCCCGGAGCCTGGACCCGGCGTCCGCGCGGGAGGCCCTGATCGGGGTGCTCGACCACTGCATCGCCACCGCCCTGGCCGCCGCCGACACGGCGGAGCCCGGCGGCGAACCCTGTTTCGTGCTCCCGGAGGACTACCGCCGGCCCAGCGCCGTACAGGACTTCGCCGACCGTGCGGAGGCGATGCGCTGGCTGGCCACCGAGCGCGAGGACCTGGCGCTGACCGCCCTCGCGGCCCGGGAGGCGGGGCTCGACGACCGGGCCTGGCGGATCATTCTGCTCCAGTGGCCGCAGATGGTGTGGCGGGCGCGGGACAGCTGGTCCCCGCTGCTGGAACTGGCCCTGGAGTCGGCCCGCGCCGAGAAGGACGCGTACGCCGAGTCGAGGGTGCTCACGCTGCTGGGCTGGGTGCTGGCGGAGGAGGGCCGCACCGCCGAGGCCGCCGCGCTGCTGGAGCGCTCGCCCGCGCTCGCCCGGGAGGCCGACGACCCGCTGGGCGAGGCGACCGCGCTGATCAACCTGGCGGTCGTCCAGGCCGAACTGGGCGAACTCCCCACCGCGCTGGAGAACTGCGCACGCGCCGTCGGACTGGCCCGCCGGGAGGGCGACCGGCACACGGAGATGCTCACGCTCCAGCACCTCGCCCGCATGCACCTCACCGCGCACCGCCCCGAGGAGGCCCTGTCCTGTGCCCGGGCGGCGCTCGATCTGGGACCCGAGCACGAGGAGGCGGCGCGCCGCTCCCTGCTGCTGGCCGTCTGCGGCGAGGCCCGACTGGCGCTGGGCGACGAGGAGGACGGCGTACGGCTGCTGGACCGGGCCGCGCAGGAGGCGGAGCGGGCCGGCTACGACGAGGGGGCCGTCCGGGCCCTGGAGGCGCTGCTGCGGGTGTCCGCGCGGGCGGAGTTCCGACGGCGGCACGACGAGGCGCTGCGACGGCTCGCGGAGGAGAGCTGAGCGGCGCGGATCTCCGGTCGGCACCGCTGGACGCGACGTCAGCAGGACGTCAGCGGGACAGCAGCGATACGTGAGCGGCGGCGGGCAGAGTCGTTCCTGTCAGCCGCTCACGGGCGGGCGTCTTGACCGGACGTCCGCCTCACCGTCACCTCGGGGGAATCTCCATGCGCACCTTCCGCAACCGCACCACCGTCCTGGCCGCCGCGACCACGGCCGCTCTCGCTCTCACGCTCACCGCCTGCGGTGACGACGGCACCGGCACCCGGTCGGCGGGCTCGGCGGCGAGCGACTCCGCGACCGTCGCCGCCGACTCCCCGAAGGCCGCCGACGACGCGGCGGAGTCCGGCACCACGGGCTCCACCGGCTCCACCGGCTCCACCGGCAGCGGCACCGGTACCGCGCAGGCCGCGGGCACCACCAAGAGCTCCGACGGCTCCGGGACCTCCGGCGGCACGTCCGCCAAGGCCTCCGCCCCCCTCTGCACGGCGAAGGGTCTGACGATCACCGCCGAGCGCCAGGACGGTCCGCCCTACACCCACCTCACGCTGAGCGCGAAGAACACCTCCGGCGCCGGCTGCGAGATGAAGGAGTACCCGCACATCCACTTCCTGGACAACGCGCGGGGCATCGTCCCGCCCGTCGCCAAGAGCAGGCCGGAGGCCCCGGTGATCCTGGAGCCCGGTCAGTCGGCCTATGCCGCGGTGCGCATGTCCGAGGGCGGGCGGAAGGAGAGCACCGAGACGGTGAAGGAGTTCACGGTCACGCTGAAGGCCAACGGCGGCGGCATGGCGGTCGTGCAGTCCCCCGCCGCCGAGGGCCTCTCCGTCAACCCGCAGAAGTGGGCCACGGGCTACTGGACCACCGAACTGCGCAACGGCGCCGACGACTTCTAGGCCGCCCGGACGGACGCTCCGATTCGTCCGTACCATCCGATTCATCCGTACCGTCTTGTCCGTCCGGTCCGTCCGGTCCGGCCGGTCCGGCAGGCGGCCTGGGCGGGGCCGCCTGTCGGACCACCTCAGCCCTGCTCGTCCATGCCCGCCAGCACCAGCGGCAGCCGGGGCGTTCCCTCCGCGGTCACGCGGACGGGGACGCCCCAGTCCTGTTGGTGCACATGGCAGGCCGGGTACTCGTTGGCCGGGTCGTCGTCGCAGGACGCCGCCATCGCGGAGACGTGCAGCACACCCTCGGTGACCCCGTCCGCGAGGAGCAGGTCGCGCCCGAGGTCCGTCCCCGGGCCGGAGCCCTCCGCCAGCAGCTCGGGCGGGGTCGCGGAGACGAGCAGCCGGGTCGAGGGGCCGTAGCGGGTGTCCAGCTTCTGGCCCGCGGGCGCCTGGAAGACGACGTCGAGGCGGAGGGTGCCCGGGGCGATCTCGGTCGCGGCCCGCTGGGTGCGGTGCGCCTGGTCGGCGACCCGGACCGCCTCCTCCGGCAGCCGGAGCCGGGTCAGCCGGTGGCGGGCCGACTCGACGACGACCAGATCGCCGTCGACCAGCACCGCGTCGCTGGGCTCGCGGACATCGGTGGCCAGGGTGGTGACCTCGCCGGAGGCCGGGTCGTACCGGCGCAGGGCGTGGTTGTACGTGTCGCTGATCGCGACGGACCCGTCGGGCAGCGCGGTCACGCCGAGCGGATGCTGGAGGAGTGCCTGGTCGGCGGCCCCGTCGCGGTGGCCGAAGTCGAAGAGGCCGGTGCCGACGGCGGTGCGGACGTGCTCGTCGCGGTCGACCCAGCGCAGTGAGGAGGTCTCCGAGTCGGCGACCCAGAGCCGCTCCCCGTCGGCGGAGACGGCGAGCCCGGACGGCTGGGCGAACCAGGCCTCGGCGGCCGGCCCGTCGACCAGGCCCTCGTTGGTGGTCCCGGCGGCGACGCGTACGGTCGCGCTCTCCGGGTCGTACGTCCACAGCTGGTGCACGCCCGCCATGGCGATCCACAGCCGGTCGCCGAACCAGGCGACGTCCCACGGCGAGGAGAGGTCCACCTCGCGCGCCGGACCGCTGGTCGGGGTCCCCTGCCACCACTGACGGCCGGTCCCGGCGAGGGTGCTGGTCGCGCCGGTCGTGAGGTCCAGGGCGCGGAGGGCGTGGTTGACGGTGTCCGCGACGGCGACCCGGCCGTCGGGGAGCACGGCGAGCCCCTGCGGTTCGCTGAACCGGGCCTCGTCCGGGCCGCCGTCGTGCAGGCCGCGCTCGCCCGTGCCGAAGTGGCGGCGTACGGTCTCGCCGTCGGCGTCCAGCTCGACGAGGCGGTGCCGGGTGGTGTCGGAGACCAGGAAGCCCCCGTCCGGCAGGAGCAGGGCCTTGCCGGGGAAGCGCAGATGCGTGGCGACGGGCTCGGGCGCCACGTAGGGGCCGTCACCGCGGCGGAGCGTGCCCTTGGCCCCGTGCTCGGCTTCCAGCTCCTCGACGAGCTTCTCGATGGCGTGCGCGTGGCCCTCGCCCGCGTGCTGGGCGACGACATAGCCCTCGGGGTCGATCACGACGAGCGTCGGCCAGGCCCGTACGGCGTACTGCTTCCAGGTGGCCAGTTCGGGGTCGTCGAGGACGGGGTGGTGGACCTCGTAGCGCTCGACGGCGTCGACGACGGCCTGGTGCTCGGCCTCGTGGACGAACTTCGGCGAGTGGACGCCGATGATCACCACGGTGTCGCGGTGCTTCTCCTCCAGCTCGCGCAGCTCGTCCAGGACGTGCAGACAGTTCACACAGCAGAACGTCCAGAAGTCGAGGATGACGATGCGCCCTCGCAGGTCAGCGAGGGTGTACTGCTGGTCGCCTGTATTGAGCCAGCCGCCCTTGCCGGTGAGTTCGGGGGCGCGGACGCGTGCACGTGATGCCATGCCACCAGTCAACACCGTGACCGCCTGCAAGCATTCCGCAGGACCCCGGGGGAACCTGTGACGCATGAGACTTCTCGTGCGTGAGCGGCTGTTCGCCATCGGCGACGACTACTGGATCGAGGACGACGGGGGCCGCAAGGTCTTCCTGGTCGACGGCAAGGCGATGCGGCTGCGCGACACCTTCGAGCTGAAGGACGCCGACGGCCGGGTCCTGGTGGAACTGCGGCAGAAGCTGATCAGCCTGCGCGACACGATGCTCATCGAGCGGGGCGGCGAGGAGCTGGCCAAGGTCAAGCGCAAGCGGCTGTCGCTGCTCCGCAACCACTACCGGGTGACGCTGGTGGACGGCACGGAGCTGGATGTCAGCGGCAGGATCCTGGACCGCGAGTTCGCCGTCGAGTACGACGGTGAGCTGCTGGCCCAGATCTCGCGCCGCTGGTTGACCCTCCGGGACACGTACGGCATCGACGTCGTCCGGGACGACGCCGATACCGCGCTGCTCATCGCGGTGGCGATGTGCGTGATCGTGCTGGCGGACAAGGAGAACGAGGACTGAGCGCCTTGCCCGCTCGCTAAGGCTGAGCGCCTGCCCGCGCGCGGGAGTTCGTTGTTTCACGTGAAACGTGGAGCCCGGGCGGTCTGGTCCGGCCGGGGCTCATCCCGCCTGTCGCGCGGCGGCCCGCCGGTCCGCCTGGACGAAGGCCGCCCCCGCGAGGGCGACGGCGGCAGCGAAGGAGACCGCGAGGGCCGGGTTGAGCCAGGACGGGACGGTACCGCTGTTGAACACCCGGCCGTCGGTGGTGCGGCACAGGATGTGCACCGGGAGGTAGCGCACCTCGTGCGTCTCCACCTGAGCGCCTTCCGGCACGTTGGACGCGTACACGCACTGGTGCATGGGCGTCGAGTTCGTTCCCGACCCGACCTCGCTGACCGTGAGGCCGACGAGGAGGAGCCCCAGCAGGTAGAGGACGGCCGTGGCAGCGGCGGCGAAAATGGCCGTGCCACGGAGCAACGTCGATTCGGCGGCGCCCTGTTCAGCCATGGCGCTCACTGTAGACGGGGCGCCGCGACCACCCCCACGGGCAACCTTCAGAGCGGCGGCGCGAGCCCCAGCCGGCGGTCCTTCAGCGCCGGGAACTGCTCCCGGGTCGCGCGCACCTTCGCCGGGTCCAGCTCGACGGTCAGGACCTCCTCGTCCGCGCCCGCCTGGGCCAGCACCTCGCCCCACGGGTCGACGACGATGCTGTGCCCGGCCTGCTGGATGTCGCCGTGGGTGCCCGCCGTTCCGACGGCGAGCACGTACGCCTGGTTCTCCACGGCACGGGCCTGCGCCAGGAGCGTCCAGTGGGAGCGGCGGCGTTCGGGCCAGCCCGCCGCGACGACCAGCGTCTCGGCGCCCGCGTCGACGAGTCCCCGGAACTGCTCGGGGAAGCGCAGGTCGTAGCAGGTGGCGAGGCCCAGGGTGGTGTCCGGCAGGGCGACGGTCACCAACTCCTCGCCCGCGCCCATCATCACCGCCTCGCCCTTGTCGAAGCCGAAGCGGTGGATCTTGCGGTAGACAGCCGTACGCTCGCCCTGGGGCGAGAAGACCAGACTGGTGTTGTAAAGGGTGCCGTCGTCCGCCCGTTCGACGAAGGAGCCGGCGTGCAGCCAGGTCCCGGCCTCGGCGGCGGCCTTCGCCATCACCTCGTGGGTGGGCCCTTCCAGCGGCTCGGCCTCCGCCTCGAAGGCGGTGTAGGCGAACGCCCCGACCGGCCACAGTTCGGGGAGAACCACCAGGTCAGCGCCGCGCTGGGCGACTACCAAGGAGGCCGCTCGTACCCTGCGGGCATCGACGGATTCGTCCGGGTCCACTGCGATCTGGATGAGGGAGGCGCGCACACTACCACCGTCCTGGCATTCGAGCCGTCAACACGGGCCTACGATCGTCACACGAAAGCACTGCCGGGGTGCCTGCTCGCAGCGTAACTTAGCCAGCGAACCTCCCACGCAGCTCGCCGACAGCGCCGTCAGTGCCAGCCCGCCCGCCAGCACTCCTGCTCTCCAGCCCATGCACCGCAGAACCGCACGAGGGGTCCCGTGACCGTCCATCCCAGCCTCCAGCCCTACACCGACGCCGCGACCCACTCCATCGAGGCGATAGCCGAGCTGGTGAAGCCCCTACCCGAGAGCGAGTGGAACCGCCGGACGCCCTGCCCGGGATGGTCGGTGCGCGACATCGTGTCGCATGTCATCGGCATGGAGTGCGAGATGCTCGGCGATCCCCGGCCGATCCACACACTGCCGCGCGACCTCTACCACGTGCAGAGCGACTTCGCCCGCTACATGGAGATGCAGGTCGACGTCCGGCGGCACCACACCTCCCCGGAGATCACCTCCGAGCTGGAGTACGTCCTCATCCGCCGGGCCCGCCAGATCCGTAACGAGTCGCGCAGCCCCGAGACCAAGGTCCGCGCGCCGCTGGGCGCCGAGCAGACCCTCGAAACAGCGCTGAATCTGCGGGCGTTCGACGTCTGGGTGCATGAGCAGGACCTGCGCGCCACGCTCGGCCAGCCCGGCAACCTGGACTCCCCCGGCGCCCTGATCACCCGGGACATGCTGCTCGCCGGGCTGCCGAAGGTGGTCGCCAAGGGGGCCGGCGCCCCCGCGAATTCGGCGGTCGTCTTCGACGTGCACGGGCCGGTGGAGTTCCTGCGGACGGTACGGGTCGACGCGGAGGGCCGCGGTTCGGTGGACGGCGCGCCCTCTCTGGGCCCCGCCGTGACGCTGTCGCTGGACTGGGAGACGTACGTCCGGCTCGCCTGCGGCCGGGTCCGTCACACGGCCGTCGCCGACCGGATCAAGGTCGAGGGCGACCAGGAGCTGGCTACCGCGATCCTGGACAACTTCGCCGTGACCCCGTGACCCCGTAACATCGCCCCAGCGCCCCGGCGGCGCCCGTCCCGGACCATGGGCGACGGGCGCGCCGCCGAGCGCGTACGGAACGGCTAAGCCGGTACGTGCACGGCCTCGACGCGGCTCACCACGTGGTGGTCGCGTTCCCTGAGCGCCGCCCGGCGGCGCAGCCGCAGGATCTGGGTGACGCCGAGCGCCTCCAGGACGAAGACCGAGGCGAACGCGGCGCGGTAGTTGTCCCCCGTGGCGTCCAGCAGGACCCCGACCGCGAACAGGGTGGTCATCGAGGCGATGAACCCGCCCATGTTGACGATTCCCGAGGCGGTGCCCTGACGTTCGGGCGGATTGGCCGGGCGGGCGAAGTCGAAGCCGACCATCGAGGCCGGTCCGCAGGCGCCGAGCACCACGCACAGGACGACCAGCAGCCACATCGGCGTGTGGTCGGCCGGGTAGAAGATCGCGGAGGCCCAGAGCAGAGCCGTCGTGGCCACCGTGCCCAGCGCGATGGGGACCCTTGCCTCGTGGTGGCGGGCGATGATCTGCCCGTAGACGAGCCCCACCACCATGTTGGACAGCACCACCAGGGTGAGCAGCGTGCCCGCCGTGCCCCGGCTCAGCCCCTGCGCCTCGACCAGGAACGGCATCCCCCACAGCAGCAGGAACACCATCGCCGGGAACTGGGTGGTGAAGTGCACCCACATCCCCAGCCGGGTCCCCGGCTCCCGCCAGGCGGCGGCGATCTGCCGGCGGACGTACGCGGCCCCGGCGTGCTCGGCGGGCGGCGGCTCGTGGCCCTCGGGGTGGTCCTTGAGGAACAGCAGGAGCGGCACCAGCACCACGACACCGGCCAGCGAGCTGCCGACGAACGTCGCGGTCCAGCCGTAGCTGTGCAGCGCCCGCGCGATGAACAGCGTCGAGACGAGGTTGCCCGCCATCCCGAACAGCGCCGCGACCTGGCCGATCAGCGGTCCGCGCCGGGCCGGGAACCAGCGGCTGCCGAGCCGCAGCACGCTGATGAACGTCATCGCGTCGCCGCAGCCGAGCAGCGCGCGGGCCGCCAACGCCATGCCGTACGAGGGGGAGAGCGCGAAGCCGAGCTGCCCGACGGTGAACAGGACGGCCCCGATCGTCAGGACCTTCTTGGTGCCGAGCCGGTCGACCATCAGGCCGACGGGTATCTGCATGCCCGCGTAGACGAGGAGCTGGAGGATCGAGAACGTGGACAGCGCCGAGGCGTTGACGTCGAACCGGTCGGCGGCGTCGAGTCCGGCGACGCCCAGGCTCGTACGGAAGATGATCGCGACGAAGTAGACGGCGACCCCGATGCCCCAGATCCAGCCGGCACGCCGGCCGCCGGGCGGGTCACCGGGCAGCGAAAGGGTGGGCGTGGCGGCCGAACTCACCGGTCCTCACCCCGCACCAGCACCCGCACCCGGCCGACATGGCGGCGCACGACCAGGGCCGCCCCCTCGGCGTCCCCGGCGCGGATCGCCTCCAGCAGCTCACCGTGCTCGGTGATGTTGGCCTCGATCCTGCCGGGGTGGGCCTCCATCACCGCGACGCCCATCCGCAGCTGACGGTCGCGCAGCTGGTCGTAGAGGCGGGAGAGGATCTCGTTGCCGGCGTTCTTCACGATCTCGGCGTGGAAGCAGCGATCCTTGACCGCCACGGCGGCCAGGTCCCCGTCCTCCGCCAACTGCCGCTGCTCATCGAGGAGCTGCTCCAGCCGGGCGATCAACTGCGGAGACGCGGGCACCGCCTTGCGCGCGGCGAACTCCTCGACCAGCAGCCGGGTCTCCACCACGTCCTTGATCTCCTGCGCGGAGACGGCGAGCACGAGGGCGCCCTTCTTCGGGTAGAGCTTGATCAGCCCCTCGACCTCCAGCCGCAGCAGCGCCTCGCGCACGGGCGTCCGGGAGACGCCGACCGCCTCCGCGAGATCCCCTTCGGTGAGCAGCGTCCCGCCCTCGTAGCGGCGGTCCAGGACGGCTTCCTTGATGTGCGTGTAGACGCGCTCGGCGGCGGGCGGGCGCTTGAGCGAGGAGATCGGCGGCTGTACGGGGGCGGAGGGCGCGGCAGGCATGCGCACAGCATAGATACAACATGCACGCATGTGGGACCGGCGTCCGGATTCTGGACCTTGGCGGGTTCCCTGCCCCGGAGACGCGCCCTGTTGCGTGCGCTACGTTGAGCGGGTGACAGGTCACGCCATCGAAGAGGTACGTCTCACCGCGTTCAAGAGCTTCCACGGCGCGGTGCTTCCGCTGGCGCCTCTTACGGTCCTCATCGGGCGCAACAGCAGCGGAAAGTCGAACGCGCTGGACGGGCTGGAGGTCCTCTCCCGACTGGCGCGCGGCGATGACATCACCGAGGCCCTGGAGAGCCGGCGCAGTGCGGCGGGTCCGGTGCGGGGCGGGCTGGGCGGGTGCGTACCGCACGGCTCGGACCAGTTCTCGCTCGGCTGCACCGTCAGTACGGAGCACGGGCCCATCACGTTCGACGTGACGGTCCAGGTCGAGCCAGAAGTCCAGATCATCGACGAGCGGCTCACCGGTCCGACTGCGAGCGGCACACGCCCTCTCCTCGTGAGCGGAGAGCCGATCCCGCACCGCGCGGACATCGACGCCTCCTGGCACAACGGTAAGCGGGGCCGAAACCCGAGCGCCCCCTTCCGGAGCACCCGCCTGCTGACCTCACAGTTGCCTCTGCGTGTTCCCGGTCAGAGTGAGGGCGAGATCGACACCGTATGGGCAGCCGATGCTCTGTTGACCGCACTCACCGGGGCCTTTCATCTCGACCCCGTGCCGCATCTGATGCGGCAGTACGTACCGGCTCGCGATTTCCATCTCCGCAGGACAGCGGAGAACCTCTCTGCGGCGATCGGCAACATCAAGCGGCACGACCCGGAGACATTCACCAGCCTCGTCGGCCTCCTCAGAGGCCTGGCCGATCACAACATCGAGCGGCTGGCCGTCACAAGGTCGGAACTGGGTGACGTCATGCTCGCACTCCACGAAGGGCAGCTGGGACTCACCCCGGCCCGCGAGATGAGCGACGGCATGCTCAGGTTCCTCGCGGTCACGACTTCGCTGTTGACCGGTGGTGACGGGCTGGACCTGGGGCCCACCCCGGACGAGGACATCGAACGGTCACTCACTCTCGTCATCGAAGAACTGGAGAACGGACTGCATCCGTCCCAGGCGGCGGAAGTGCTACGCCTGGTACGGGGAGCGGCAACCGAGAGCACGACCCGGGTCCTCATCACCACCCACAGCCCCGCCCTGCTCTCCGCGCTCAGCGGCGACGACCACGAAGGCGTCATCGTCTGCTCCCGGGACCGTGCGGCGGGCACCAGCCTTCTGACGAGACTCACCGAGCTCGACGGCTACGCCACGGCGATGGGAGCGGGCCCCCTGGGCGACGTGGTAACCCAAGGCCGACTGGTGCGTGAAGAACGCGGCGAACAGGACTACGCCGAGTTCGACCGACTTCTCGGGATCGGGTGACGTCATGGCCCGGGGGGTGGAGTTCGTCGACACGTCGATCCTGTGCAATCTGCTGGAGGTCCCCGGAAAGTGCCAAGACCGCGAACAGGTGATCGACGAGCTGAAAAGCAAACGTGATCGCCGGGACACGGATCTCCTGTTGCCGGTCACCGCGATCATCGAAACGGGCAACCACATCGCCCAGTTGCCCGACGGCCGGGCCCGACGTTCCTGCGCGGAGCGGCTCTCCGCGGTCCTGACCACGGTCATCGAGGGCAAGGCACCCTGGGCGCTCAACGAGGTCGAATGGGACGCGGCCCATCTCCAGGCCCTGGTGAACGGCGGCAACACCGGAAGCAGCCTGATCCAGCACGCCTGCAACAAGCTCGGCTGCGGCGACCTCAACATCCTCATCGAGCGGGACCGGTATCTCGCCCGGACGTCCGGGGTACGAGCCACGATCTGGACGCTCGACGAACTGCTCTCCTCCTACGCCTGACCGGGAACCCCCACCCGCACTGAGCACGGTCCGGCCCGACCCGGCAACCCTGACAGTTCACACTTCCCTGAATTCAGGATTAGCTGTACTGTCCGTCCCATGCTGACCGTCGCTTCCGACATCGAGGTCCTCGCGCGGTTCGGCCGCGCGCTCGCCGACCCGATCCGCTGCCGCCTGCTGCTCGCGCTCCGCGAGGCCCCGGCGTACCCCTCCGACCTCGCCGAGGCCCTGGGCATCTCCCGCACCCGGCTCTCCAACCACCTGGCCTGCCTGCGCGACTGCGGCCTGGTCGTCACCGTGCCGGACGGCCGCCGGACACGCTACGAACTGGCCGACGAACGCCTCGGCAGCGCCTTGGACGACCTGCGCTCCGCGGTGGTGGCCGTCGAGTCGGACCGCACCTGCCCGGACGCGGAGACGAAGGGCTGCTGCTGATGACCACGCTCTCCCTCGGCCCCTCCCCGGCCCGCCGGGACGCGCTCGCCCGGCGGATACGGCTCCTGGTCGCGGTCACCATCGCCTACAACGTCATCGAGGCGGTGGTGGCCCTCACCGCCGGAACGATGGCCTCCTCCAGCGCCCTGATCGGCTTCGGCCTGGACTCCGTCATCGAGGTGTCCTCCGCCGCCGCCGTCGCCTGGCAGTTCTCCGCCCGCGAGCACGCTGTGCGCGAGGCCCGGGAGAGAACGGCTCTCCGGATCATCGCGGTGTCGTTCTTCGCGCTCGCCGCCTACGTCGCCGTCGACGCGGTCCGGACGCTGACCGGGACCGGCGAGGCCGAACCGTCCCCCCTCGGCATCGTCATCGCCGCGCTCTCGCTGGCGGTCATGCCGTTCCTGTCGGCCGCCCAGCGGCGGGCGGGACGCGAGATCGGGTCCGCCTCCACCGTCGCCGACTCCAAGCAGACCCTGCTGTGCACGTACCTCTCCGCAGTGCTGCTGGTCGGACTGCTCCTCAACGCCACGCTCGGCTGGACCTGGGCCGATCCGGTCGCCGCCCTCGCCATCGCCGGCCTCGCCGTCAAGGAGGGGCGCGAGGCCTGGCAGGGCAAGGGCTGCTGCGCCCCGACGACCCATGGTCAAGCCTGCGCAAATTCACCCGATCAGTAACACATCCATTGCCCGCCCTCAGGAGTCTCACCTCCGAGCGGCACCCTTATGTGGCCGCATATCAGGGGCATTTGGAGCGTTCAGTTGAATATCGGCATCAAGCGCATCAATCGCGTCACCGTCACGGCCACCGTGACGCTCACCGCCGGTGCGGTGCTCGCGGGCAGCGCCTTCGCCTCCACGGCGCACGCCGCCACGCCGCCGACTCCGAAGATCGTCGCCAAGGGCGGCTTCGTGATGAACAACGGCACCGGCAAGACCCTCTTCACCAAGTCCGCGGACACCCGACGTTCCACGGGCTCCACCACCAAGATCATGACGGCGCTGGTGGTCCTGTCGCAGAAGAACGTGAACCTGAAATCCAAGGTCACGGTCCAGAAGGCGTACAGCGACTACATCGTCAAGAAGAACGCCTCGTCCGCCCGGCTCATCGTCGGCGACAAGCCCACCGTGGGCCAGCTCCTCTACGGCCTGATGCTCCCCTCCGGCTGCGACGCCGCGTACGCCCTGGCCGACAAGTTCGGCTCCGGCAAGACCCGTGCGGCCCGCGTGAAGTCGTTCATCGGCAAGATGAACGCCACGGCGAAGAGCCTCAAGCTGAAGAACACCCGTTTCGACTCGTTCGACGGCATAGGGGGCGGCAACAACTACTCGACCCCCCGTGACCTGACGAAGATCGCCAGCAAGGCGATGAAGAACTCCACGTTCCGCTCGATCGTCAAGACCAAGTCGACGAAGCAGAAGGTGACCACGAAGAGCGGTGGCTACCGCTACATGTCGTGGAGCAACACCAACAAGATGCTCAGCAGCTACAGCGGCGACATCGGCGTCAAGACCGGCTCCGGCCCGACCGCCAAGTACTGCCTGGTCTTCGCCGCGACCCGCAAGGGCAAGACGGTCATCGGCACGGTGCTGACGTCGTCCTCCGAGGCGAACCGCACCGCCGACGCGAAGAAGCTGATGGACTACGGGTTCAAGAAGTAGCCCGCACGCGTTGTACGGCGAAGGGGCCCGGCCCGCACGGAGTGTGCGGGCCGGGCCCCTTCGCCGCGCCGAGGCTTACGGCTGCCGGCGCAGGTCGGCCGTGAAGGCGTCCCAGGCGGCGGGGGCGAGGGTGAGGACGGGTCCGCCGAGGCGCTTGGAGTCGCGGACGGCGACGGTACGGGGGATGTTGCGGGCGACCTCGACACATTCCTGCCCGGCGTTGCCGCCGCTGTAGCTGGACCTGAAGAATCGAAAGACACCCATATGTCCATCTCCTTGGCGATGCTGGCCCATGAGCGGTCACGGCTGCCGGCGACGCAGGTCGGCCGTAAAGGCGTCCCAGGCGGCGGGCGCGAGGGTGAGCACCGGTCCGCCGAGGCGCTTGGAGTCGCGGACGGCGACGGTACGGGGGATGTTGCGGGCCACTTCGACGCACTCGCCGTTGCCGCTGCTGTAGCTGGACTGGACGAACTCGAAGTGGGGCACAGCTACAACTCCTTGCGAATGCGCCCTATGAGAGCGATGGAATCGCGGGGAGCGAGTCCGCTTCTGGCGATGCGACCGAATGTGACGTTGTGGCGGGCGGCATCCGTCTCGCTCTCCAGCCACAGCGTAGACGACGTCGTGTCCATGTAGACCACGTCCATCGCACCAGGTTCTGCGAACGAGACAATGCTAAAAGCGCTGGTCATGCCTGGGTGCGAGCCCGCGAGGAACGGGACAACCTGCACCGTGACATTTGGCTCGGCGGCGGCGTCCGCCAAGTGAGCCAGTTGGGCCCGCATCACTTCGCGACCACCGACCAGCTGGCGCAGGGCCGCCTCGGCGACAATCGCCCACAACACCAGCGGAGTGCTGTCCGAGAGACGCGCCTGCCGTGCGATCTTCGCTTCGACGAAGCGCTCGATCTCGTCCGGGTCGTCCCAGTCCGCGTTCCCGACTGCGAGCGCCCTGGCGTAGTCCGGCGTCTGGAGCAGCCCTGGAACGAAGGCCCCCTGCCACGTCCGGACGCCTGTCGCGATGTCTTCAAGCGCAACGTACTCGACCAGCGAACGCAGCTCCGGGTACTGATTCCACCAGCCCTTCGCCTTGCGGCGCTCCCGGTCCACCCGGGCAACCTCCAACAGCCGCCCGACGGATTTCGCGTCCTCCAGACCGTAGAACTCGCAGAGCGTGCGGATGTCCGGGTCCCTCATGGGCACCCAGCCCCGTTCCATCTTGACGATCTTCGAGTTGGTCGCACTGATGACCTGGGCAGCCTGCTGCTGTGTCTTCCCGGAGGCGTCCCGCAGGCGCAGCAGCTCACTACCGAGCCTGCGCCCGAGGACAGTTGACGACCTGTTTCCTTGCGGTGTCGCTGGATTCACGGCTTCAGTGTCCCGCTTCCCGGGGCGAGCCGTCGACCTTCGTCACCCGTTGGGGACAATTGTCTCCGTTTCACTTGCATCGATCTACGAAGGGCCAATACGTTCGGTGCTCCGCCGCTAGCACAGCGGAGCCAACTCGGCGGAAGTGCACCGCCCTGCCCTGTGCCGGAACCGAAGAATCACGGCCCGGCGCACCGCAGCAGCGACATAGCCACCGCCCACCCCACCCCGGAGGCACGCGCCCATGACCGCAGCCCAGGCGATCTCAGCCCCCACCCCCGACCCCGTCCTCCGCGAGGACCGCGTCGACTACACGCCCACCGCGCACAGCGTCGTCCTCAGCCGGCACCGCGCCGCCCGGCTCGTCCTCCAGTGGGGGCACCCGTCCCTCGCCGGTGACGCGGCGCTCCTGGTCAGTGAGTTGGCCACCAACGCGTTGCTGCACGGGGCGATCCGGGGGAGGCTCTTCCGGGTCCACCTCAGCCTCACCGCACACGTACTCCGTATCGCGGTCAGCGATCCGCGTGGGGAGCGGCTGCCCAGCATCCGGCGGCCCGACGCCGACGACCCCTACGGGCGCGGGCTCCTGATCGTCGCGCAACTCGCCTCCGACTGGGGCGTCGAGCCGCGCACGGTGGGGAAGACCGTGTTCGCCGAACTCGCCGTGCGGTGAGGGCCGGACATGCCGGTGGGCCCGTACGGAGAAACGTACGGGCCCACCGGGAAATGCACCTACGCCCAGGTGATCAGGCGCTTCGGCTGTTCCAGGATCGCCGCCACATCGGCCAGCACCTTGGAGCCCAGCTCGCCGTCGACCAGGCGGTGGTCGAACGACAGGGCCAGCGTGGTGACCTGACGCGGCTTCACCTTGCCCTTGTGGACCCACGGCTGGAGCTTGATCGCGCCGACCGCCAGGATCGCGGACTCGCCCGGGTTGAGGATCGGCGTACCGGTGTCGACGCCGAAGACGCCGACGTTGGTGATGGTCACCGTGCCGCCCGCCATCGCCGCCGGGGACGTCTTGCCGTCCCGGGCCGTGCTGACCAGCTCACCCAGGGCCGCCGCGAGCTGCGGCAGCGTCTTGTCGTGCGCGTCCTTGATGTTCGGCACGATCAGACCGCGCGGGGTGGCCGCCGCGATGCCCAGGTTGACGTAGTGCTTCTGCACGATCTCCTGGTTGGCCTCGTCCCAGGCGGCGTTGACCTCGGGGTTCCGCTTGATCGCGACGAGGAGGGCCTTGGCGATGATCAGGAGCGGGTTGACCCGCACCCCCGCCATGTCCTTGTCCTCCTTGAGCTCGGCCACGAGCTTCATCGTGCGCGTCACGTCGACCGTGACGAACTCGGTGACGTGCGGCGCGGTGAACGCGCTGCCCACCATCGCCTGCGCGATGGCCTTGCGGACGCCCTTGACCGGGATACGGGTCTCCCGGGCGGAGTCGGAGGCCACGGCGGCTGCCGGGGCCTCGGGGGCCGCCTGCGAGGGGGCCGGGGCAGCCACCGGAGTCGTAGCGGCCGGGGCCGCCGCCGCGTGGACGTCCTCGCGGGTGATGATGCCGTCCTTGCCGGTCGGCACCACCGTCGCCAGGTCGATGCCCAGGTCCTTGGCGAGCTTGCGGACCGGGGGCTTGGCGAGCGGACGCCCTCCGTCCGGCGCACCGGCCTGAGCCGGCACCGCAGGCGCGGGAGCGGCAGCAGCCGGTGCCGCGTGCCCGTTCAGCTCGGCCTGCACCGCCGCCGCGACGGCGGCTGCCTCCGGAGCGGCCGTCGCCCCCTTGCGCGGGCGGCGCTTGGTGGAGGACTCGGCGACGCCGTAGCCCACCAGGACCGGCGTACGGCCCTTCGGCGCGTCACCGGAGTCGGCGGGCGCGGCCTCCACCGGCTCCTGGGCCGGAGCGGCCGGGGCCGGAGCAGGCGCGTCGCCGCTGCCCGGGGCCACGTCGATCGCGATGATCACCTGGCCGACGTCGACGGTCGTGCCCTCGGGGGAGCGCAGCTCGTGCACCACCCCGTCGAACGGGATCGGCAGCTCGACGGCCGCCTTCGCGGTCTCGACCTCGCACACGACCTGGCCGTCGGTGACGGTGTCGCCGGGCTGGACGAACCACTTGAGGATCTCGGCCTCGGTCAGTCCTTCGCCCACGTCGGGCATCTTGAACTCACGGAAACGAGCAGACGTTTCGGTCATCGTCGTCACGAACCCTCTCCTCAGAACGCCAGCGAGCGGTCGACGGCGTCGAGCACCCGGTCCAGGCCGGGCAGATACTCGTCCTCCAGCCGGGCCGGCGGGTAGGGGACGTGGTAGCCGCCGACCCGCAGCACGGGCGCTTCGAGGTGGTAGAAGCAGCGCTCGGTGATCCGGGCGGCGATCTCCGCGCCGGAGCCGTAGAAGACGGGCGCCTCGTGGACGACCACGACCCGGCCGGTCTTCTCCGCCGACGTCTGGATGGCGTCGAAGTCGATCGGGGACATCGAGCGCAGGTCCAGGACCTCGATCGACTTGCCCTCCTCCTGGGCGGCCGCGGCCGCTTCCAGGCAGACCTTCACCATCGGCCCGTACGCGACGAGCGTGAGGTCGCTGCCCTCGCGGACGCGGACGGCCTTGTGCAGCGGGCCGGGGATGGACTCGGTGTCGACCTCGCCCTTGTCCCAGTAACGCCGCTTGGGCTCGAAGAAGATGATCGGGTCGTCACTCTGGACGGCCTGCTGCATCATCCAGTAGGCATCGCTCGCGTTGGACGGCGAGACCACCTTCAGGCCCGCCACGTGCGCGAAGAGCGCCTCGGGGGACTCGCTGTGGTGCTCGACCGCGCCGATGCCGCCGCCGTACGGGATGCGCACGACGACCGGCAGCTTGATCTTGCCGAGCGCGCGGGCGTGCATCTTGGCGAGCTGCGTGACGATCTGGTCGTACGCGGGGAAGACGAAGCCGTCGAACTGGATCTCGACGATCGGGCGGTAGCCGCGCAGGGCCAGACCGATCGCCGTGCCGACGATGCCGGACTCGGCGAGCGGGGTGTCGATCACCCGGTCCTCGCCGAAGTCCTTCTGGAGTCCGTCGGTGATGCGGAAGACGCCGCCGAGCTTGCCGACGTCCTCACCCATGATGAGGACCTTGGGGTCGTTGTCGAGGGCGAGGCGGAGCGACTCGTTGAGCGCTTTCGCGATGGACATCTTTTCCACGGCCATGGCTACTTGCCCTCCTCGGCAGAGTCGGCGAACGATGCCTGGTAGGCGGCGAACTGGGCCCGCTCCTCGTCCACGAGGGAGTTGCCGTCGGCGTAGCCGTGCTCGAACAGGGCCATCGGGTCCGGGTCGGGCATCGCCCGCACCGCCTCCCGCACCCGCTTGCCGAGGGTCTCGCTCTCCGCCTCCAGCTCGGTGAAGAACGCCTCGTCGGCGTGGCCGGACTTCTCCAGGTAGGCGCGCAGCCGCAGGATCGGGTCCTTGGCCTCCCACGCGGCCCGCTCCTCGTCGGCCCGGTACTTCGTCGGGTCGTCGGAGGTGGTGTGGGCGCCCATCCGGTAGGTGAACGCCTCGACCAGGGTCGGGCCCTCGCCCCGGCGCGCGCGCTCCAGCGCAGAGCGGGTGACGGCCAGGCAGGCGAGGACGTCGTTGCCGTCGACGCGGACACCGGGGAAGCCGTAGCCCTGGGCGCGCTGGTAGAGCGGCACGCGGGTCTGGCGCTCGGTGGGCTCGGAGATGGCCCACTGGTTGTTCTGGCAGAAGAAGACGACCGGGGCGTTGTAGACCGCGGAGAAGGTGAACGACTCGGCGACGTCGCCCTGGCTGGAGGCCCCGTCACCGAAGTACGCGATCACGGCGGAGTCCGCGCCGTCCTTGGCGACGCCCATGGCGTAGCCGGTGGCGTGCAGCGTCTGCGAGCCGATGACGATCGTGTACAGGTGGAAGTTGTTGCTGTTCGGGTCCCAGCCGCCGTGGTTCACCCCGCGGAACATGCCGAGCAGGTTGGTCGGGTCGACGCCGCGACACCAGGCGACCCCGTGCTCCCGATAGGTCGGGAAGACGTAGTCGTCGTCGCGCAGGGCCCGGCCGCTGCCGATCTGGGCGGCCTCCTGGCCGAGCAGCGAGGCCCACAGGCCCAGCTCGCCCTGGCGCTGGAGGGCGGTCGCCTCGGCGTCGAAGCGGCGGGTGAGGACCATGTCCCGGTACAGGCCGCGCAGCTCGTCGGCGCTCAGGTCGATGCTGTAGTCCGGGTGCTCGACGCGCTCGCCCTCGGGCGTCAGCAGCTGTACGAGCTGGGGCTCGGAACTCTGCGGCTTCTTCGCGGCGCTGGTCCGCTTACTGGCGCGTCGCGGTTTACGCGCGGCGGCAGTGCTCTCCACGGTCACGTGCGTGCTCCTCCGTCGGTCCGGCCCCCGGGGTCTGCCGGGAACCAGTGCGGCTCGCCTGGATCCGGAGCCGTGCACGGGGTGGGTGCCGGTCGGCCGGAGTCAGGCGTGACAGGTGCCCCGGCGAGTGCCCTGTCATAGGCACGTTACCCACAGCGTCGCAGAACTGCGAAACCCTATCTGACCTGCGATTTTGCTTGGATTTCCAAGTAAATCGAAAAAATCGCGAAGCTCTGCTGGTCAGGGCACTGGAAACAGCCTTGCAGGACGCCGGAACAACGGCACGTTATCCCGCGGATCAGCGCCAGGGAAGAGCGGAGGGGAGGCGAGTGTGTGAGACTGCGATCGTGCGCGAAGATGGAAAAATCACGGTATTTCTGCTCGATGATCACGAGGTCGTCCGGCGTGGCGTCCATGAGCTGCTCTCCGTCGAGGCGGACATCGAGGTGGTCGGCGAGGCCGGTACGGCCGCGGACGCCCTGGCGCGGATCCCGGCGACGCGTCCCGATGTGGCGGTGCTCGACGTGCGGCTGCCGGACGGCAGCGGTGTGGAGGTGTGCCGGGAAGTCCGTTCCCAGGACGAGAACATCAAATGCCTGATGCTCACCTCGTACGCCGATGACGAGGCGCTTTTCGACGCGATCATGGCGGGCGCGTCGGGATATGTGCTGAAGGCGATCCGCGGCAATGAGCTGCTGAATGCCGTACGGGACGTGGCGGCCGGAAAGTCCCTGCTCGATCCGGTGGCGACCGCCCGGGTGCTGGAGCGGCTGCGCGACGGCGGAAACGGCAAGGGCGACGACAAGCTCGCCGGCCTCACCGAACAGGAACGCAAGATCCTGGACCTGATCGGCGAGGGCCTGACCAACCGGGTCATCGGGGAGCGTCTGCACCTCGCCGAGAAGACCATCAAGAACTACGTCTCCAGCCTGCTGTCCAAGCTGGGCATGGAGCGCCGCTCGCAGGCCGCCGCGTACGTCGCGCGGCTCCAGGCCGAACGCCGCTGAGTCTCCTCGCTCGCAGGGACTTTGGTCCCGGGCCACCCGGGGCAGGCGACTCTTACGCTCCCCCTACGGTCGGGGGACAGTGGAATCCATGTCCTTCGACGAACTCCCCGCGACCGGGACGATCCGGCGGGCCGCGACCGGCACGATCGAGCGGACCGGTCCGATCCGGAGCGCCGAGCCCATCGAACTGCTCCGCCGCGTCCCGTACGGTCGCCTCGCGACCAGCATGCGGGCCCTGCCGTTCCTGACGGTGGCCCGGCACATCGTGTGCGACGGCCGCATCCTGCTGCGGATGCACAGCGGCTTCGGCCACCACGAGGCGTGCGACGGGAGCGTCGTGGCGTACGGCGCGGACAACTACAACGACGCGGCCTGCGGCGACGGCGGCGACCTCTGGTCGGTGCAGTTCACCGGCCCCGCCGAGATCGTGCACCCCTGCCCCGAGCAGGAGCGACTGTTCGGCGCCGCGCCCGTCTCCGTCAACGGGGAGCCCTTCGCGCCGGCCTACCTCCGGGTCGATCCGCACTTCGTCACGGAGCACACGCTGAACTTCTGAGGTATCGAGGCCCCAGGGGGTGTCCGGCAGCCCCAGCTCCTGGGGGACGTCCTCTAGCGCACCTCCGGGCGTGACCGCAACTCCGCCGAGCGGCCACGCAGAGTGATCTAACATCTGGTAAGTGCCGCGCTCATATGTCACTCGTCCACCTGTTCCCCCGGTCGGCGAGGTGCTGCGCCGTTACCCGAACGTGGGCGAGCCGCTCGCCTGCGAGCCGATCACCAAGGGCCTGCTGAACCACGGATACCGCGTCTCCACCACGAGCGGGTCCTACTTCCTCAAGCACCATCTCGACAAGAAGCACCTGGGCGACACCAGCGGCGAACGCGCCGCGATCGTGCGCCAGCACCGCGCCACCCAGCGCCTGCAGTCGCTCGGCGTTCCCGTCGTCCCGCCCCTGACGGACACCCGGGGCGACACCGTCACCGTGATCGGCGAACGGTGCTACGCCCTGCACCCCTGGGTCGACGGCCTCCACCGCGTCGGCTCCGAGCTGACCCTCTCCCAGACGCGTCGGCTCGGTGCGCTCCTGGGGACCGTGCACACCGGCCTGGAACAGGTGATGGCGCCGCGCGACAGCCCGCATCCGGTGAGCCCGCCCGCCCGGCCGGGGAACCGCAGCCCGGACGCCGCCGACACCTTCGCGCTGATCGACGACCTGCTGGCCGCCGCGCGCGGGGGCGGGCGGGACGCCCCCCGCGACGCCTTCGACGAACTCGCCGTGCACCGGCTCGTGGAGCGCCGCGCCCTGCTCGAACAGCACTCCCACCGCCGCCCGCCCACTCCGGACGGTCCCGCCACCGGCTGGGTGCACGGGGACTTCCACCCGCTGAACCTGCTCTACCGGGGCGCCGACCCGGTCGCGATCGTGGACTGGGACCGGCTGGCCGTACAGCCGCGCGCCGAGGAGGCGGTACGGGCGGCGGCGATCTTCTTCGTCCGGCCGGCCGGGGAGCTGGACCTCGCCAAGGTACGGGCGTACGCCCGCGCGTACCGGCGGGCCGCCGGGGCGGGGGCCGCGGAGTTGGCGGCCGCAGTGCACCGCGTGTGGTGGGAGCGGCTCAACGACTTCTGGATACTCCGCTGGCGCTATCGCCTCGACGACCGCAGGGCCGACCCGCAGTTCCCCGCGGTGTCGGCCCTGGCGGTGTGGTGGACGCGGGAGTACGAGGCGGTGTGCGCGTCCTTCACGGAGTGAAGCGGTTGCCCCACGCGTGAGCCCGGCGCGCGCCACGAGGGCGCACGCCGGGCTCAGGGGGTGGTGCGGTGGTGCGGTGGCGCGTTCTACCCCGTCGTGGCGCCGAGCGCCGTCTCGCCGGGCGTCGTGCCCGTACCGCCGTCGTCGCCGGCCCCGCCGTCGTCGCCGCCGGGTCCGCCCGGGGTGCCGGGGTCGGTGGTCGGGTCGGTCGGCTCACCGGTGGGCTCGCCGCTGCTGCCCTCGTTGGTGTTGCCGTCCGATGTCCCGGGATCCGTGCCGGTCGGGTCCGGGGACGGGGTGAACGAGGGCTCGCTCGGGGTCGGGTCCGGGTTGTACGGCGGCGGATTCGGCTGCGTCTGACCGCCGGTGGAGGAGGTGTCCGGGTCCTCAGGCTCGTCACTCTCCTCCTCCTCGGACGGCGACTCCGAGGGCTCCTCCTTCTCGGACTGGCTGACCGAGGGGGACGGGGTGACCGGATCCTTCTTCCCGCCGCTGTCGTTCGCGGCGTTGACGGCGAAGGCGACCCCCGCGCCGATCGCGATCAGCGCGAGCAGGACGAAGAGCCACATCTTGCCGCGTCCGCCGGAGCGCCGGCCGCCACCGTCGTAGCCCCCGTCGTCCGGGTTGTACGGCGGCAGGATCGGGCCCTGCGAGGTGTCCCCGTGCATCGGGTGGCCCATCGCGCGGGTGGAGCCGGACATGCCGTGCGGCGGGGTCTGGCCCCCCTCGTGCAGCGCGACCGGGCCGGTGTTCCACGTGCCCGTGTGGCCGCCCTGCACCTGGAGCATCTGCAGGCTGTACTGGACGAGCCCGCGCATCTCCTCGGCGCTCTGGAACCGGTCGTCCGGGTCCTTCGCCAGCGCGCGCATCGCCATCCCGTCCAGCTCCGGCGGCACCACGTCCGAGACCTCGGACGGCGGCACCGGGATGTCCTGGACGTGCTGGTAGACCACCGAGAGCGGGGTCTCGCCGGTGAACGGGGGCCGCAGCGCCAGCAGTTCGTAGAGCAGGCAGCCGGTGGCGTACAGGTCGGAGCGGTGGTCGACGGCCTTGCCGAGCGCCTGCTCGGGGGAGAGGTACTGCGGGGTGCCCATGACCATGCCGGTCTGGGTCATCGTCGACTGCGCGCCGTGCAGCGCGCGGGCGATGCCGAAGTCCATCACCTTGACCGCGCCCGACTCCGTGATGATCACGTTGGCGGGCTTGATGTCGCGGTGCACGATGCCGTGCTGGTGCGAGTACGCGAGGGCTTCGAGCACCCCCGAGACGATGATCAGCGCCTGCTCGGGAGGCGGGGCCTCCGCGGTCAGGAGCAGATCGCGGATGGTGCGGCCCTCGACCAGCTCCATCACGATGTACGGGACGGTCTGGCCGCCCACGACGTCCTCGCCGGAGTCGTACACGGCGACGATCGCGTGGTGGTTGAGGCCCGCGACGGACTGTGCCTCGCGGGTGAAGCGCGCCTTGGAGACCGGATCCTCGGCCAGGTCGGAACGGAGCAGCTTCACGGCGACCGTACGTCCGAGCCGGACGTCCTCCGCCGCGTAGACCTCCGCCATGCCGCCCCGGCCGAGCCGGTAGGTCATCCGGTAGCGTCCGTCACCGACGACGCCGCCGACACCCCAGGCGTCGGAGCCATCCGAAACTCCGCCGCCGTTTGCTTCGGAATCGGGTGCCATCAGTCCTCGCCGTCGTATCTGTCCGCGCGTCCGCGGGTTCTCACGGTGCCTTGCTGCATTGCAGCGTCACGCTACAGCCTCCGCCGGACACCACGGTTCCGCTGCGGCAGGATCATCGGACCGCCCGGCGCGTCCTACACATGGATTTGATGCGTTTCCTGTAACGCTTCCGAGACGCTTCTTGTGCGTAGGGTCACGGAACGGGCACCCGGCTTGACGTGCCGGACCCCTGCGGCAGACTTGGCGCGTAATCGCGTTGTACGGAACCGCGTCGCACGCAAACACATCAGACAGATACACCGCGTGCGACCGCGCGCCGCCGAGGGGGATGCAAGTCATGAGCCAGGACGGCGCACAGGGCCGCTACGCGGGCGGGGCGGTCGCGGGCGGCCGCTACCAGCTGCGCGACCTGCTCGGCGAGGGCGGGATGGCGTCCGTATACCTGGCCTACGACTCCGCCCTCGACCGCCAGGTCGCGATCAAGACCCTGCACACGGAGCTCGGCCGCGAGCAGTCCTTCCGCGAGCGCTTCCGGCGTGAGGCGCAGGCCGTCGCCAAGCTCCAGCACACCAACATCGTCTCCGTCTTCGACACCGGCGAGGACGAGCTCGGCGGTGCGCTGATGCCGTACATCGTCATGGAGTACGTCGAGGGGCAGCCGCTCGGCTCGGTGCTGGCCGCCGACATCCGCAGTCATGGCGCGATGCCCGCCGACAAGGCCCTCAAGGTGACGGCGGACGTGCTCGCCGCGCTGGAGACCAGCCACGAGATGGGCCTGGTCCACCGGGACATCAAGCCCGGCAACGTGATGATGACCAAGCGCGGCATCGTCAAGGTCATGGACTTCGGCATCGCCCGTGCCATGCAGTCCGGTGTCACCTCGATGACGCAGACCGGCATGGTCGTCGGCACCCCGCAGTACCTCTCCCCCGAGCAGGCCCTCGGCCGCGGCGTCGACGCCCGGTCCGACCTGTACTCGGTCGGCATCATGCTCTTCCAGCTGCTCACCGGCCGGATCCCGTTCGACGCGGACTCGCCGCTGGCCATCGCGTACGCGCATGTGCAGGAGGAGCCGGTCGCGCCGTCCACCATCAACCGGTCGGTCACCCCGGCGATGGACGCCCTCGTCGCCCGTGCGCTCAAGAAGAACCCGAACGAGCGCTTCCCCAGCGCCGCCGCGATGCGCGACGAGATCGCCCGCGTGCTGAACGCCACCGGAGGCCAGACCGGCGCCCCCGTGATCGTGGCCGGCGGCGGGCCCGCCAACAGCGGCTCCGGTGTCGGCTCCGCGGTGTTCCCGCCGGTCGACCAGAGCACCCCGGCGCCCCAGAGCGTCCAGACGCCGTACCAGCCGCATCCGCAGCAGCAGCCCCACCAGCCGGGCCCGTACAGCCAGCCGACCCCGGCGCCCACGCCGAGCTACGGCTACCCGCAGTCGGCCCAGGGCTATCAGACCCCGGGCCCCCTGGCCCACCAGACCCCGCCGCCGTACTCGATCAGCCCCCAGCACTCGACGGCCGTGGGCACCGCCGCCGGTGGCGGCGCGAAGCGGAACATGCCGGTCGTCGTCGGTTCGATCGTCGTCGCGCTGCTGGCCATCGGCGGCCTGATCACCGCGATCGCCCTCCAGGGCGGCAAGGACGACGAGGCGGGCAAGGGCGGCGACCCGGGCACCAGCGAGGTGGAGGGATACCGCCCGCCGGAGCGCAACCGGACGATGAAGACCACGGAGTGCACGGATGCCTCCGAGGACTCCAACGACCCGGCGAAGGTCCGGGCACCGAACTTCGTCTACAAGGACATCCTGTCGGCGAAGGCGTGCGCGGCCGCCGCCGGGTGGACGATCAAGGAGATAGAGGAGAAGGGCAACACCTACGCCGAGGGCCAGGTCGTGGGGCAGTTCCCGTCCTCCGGCGCCGCGATCCCCGAACGCGGCGCCCACTTCGAGCTGCAGATTTCCACGGGCCGACCGTCCTGATTCAGTTCACATCACTTGGCCGGTTCCTGGCAGCCGATGATCACCCCCTCCTCCTATACTCGAATGATTTTTCGAATCTGGAGGTCCGGTGCTTTCCCGCAACAAGTCCATACTGTTCGTCGCAGCATCAGCTGCATTCCTGACCATGGCCACGGCAACCTCGGCGGCGGCAGCCCCTGGCGCTGTTCTGTCAGCCGAGACCCCAGGAGCCTATGGCGATGCAACCATCAGATTTGCCAGCCGAACCTATGCAGACAAGATCGATTTGAGGTCTGTCGACCTTCTGGCTGACGGCCACCACGCCCGGCTGCGGGTCATCACCAAGCGCAGCAATGGAACGGTGGCCAACTGGCCTTGGCGGATGAACTACGGCGGTAAGGGCGCCCAGCCGACCTGGACCACAACCCTCAGCGACCCCCAAGGAATCGCGCAGGTGCGGCTCCAGGTGTGCAGAGCTGAGGGCGACGACCTTCTCAACTGTTCGTACAGCGGCTGGAAGCCCAACACCCTCGCATAGTCGAAAGGCAGACGACAAAGCCAGGGATGCGGAGGGGCGACACGCAGGGTCGGCGGGTTGCCGGATGGCCGGGGGTAATAGCGTTCACTGCCCCCTGGGTTCAATCATGGTGAGGCGAGCGATGGGCACAGGGCCCCGACATCCCCTGTGCCCATCTCTGATCATTTTCGGGCCACACTCCTCCGCAATCGGCCGGTACCGATCCCCGTATTTCCGGATACCGCGTCCGGGATGCCGGATGAGGGGGCCCGTGTGACGCTGATCTCATGGCTCCAGGACTTCCGGGCGCATGGTCGTCGAGGTGTGCGGTCTGTCTGATGGCGGCCGCCGGAGTGGCGCTGGGGCCGCTGGGCGGCTCCGCCCACGGTTCACCGGCGCCCGAGGGCCCGTCCCGCACCGCCACCGCCCCCGGCTCCGGGACGTCGAGCCCCGCCGCAACCCCGTCCGCGGCCCCTGCCCGTCCGGCAGCGCCACGGCCCGTGCCGTCGGGCTCCGCGTCCCCCTCGGTGCTCCCCTCCGCCCTGCCCCTGCGGTCCGGCGTCCCGGTCTCCGGAGCGTCGGGAACCGGCCCGGCCCTGGCATCCCCGGCAGCGACCGGGCACGGGGCGCAGGCACCCGCCGGGCCCGGGGCCGACTCGCCGGGCTCCGCCTCCTCCTCCCCTTCCGCTTCCCCCGACGTATCCGGGTCGACCGCCCCCCTGGCCGGGCGCGAGGCCGGGGCGGGCAAGGCGCGTCCCGGGCGTTCGCTGACACCGCTGGAGCTGGCGCGGGCCGAGGAGCCGGTGCCGGAGGACGAGCCCGACACGGACTTCGTAGAACCGGTTGACCTGCCCGCTTCCACTCCGCCGCCCAGCGCCTTCACCGATCCGGGGCCCCGGTCCGGACAGGCTCTGGACGCCGCGTCCGTACGCCGGGTGCAGCAGGTCTCGCTCGGTACGGGCATCGCGCTGGTCGGGCTGGGACTCGGCTTCCTCGCATTCCGTATGCGCCGGGCGAACTGAGCGTCGCGAGCCCCTGTCTCGCTGCGCCGAACCATGCCGACGAGACTTGCCAGACCATGCCGACGGAACTTGCCAGGACGAACATACTCGGTATACATACTCAGTATGTCCATTCGCCACGGCCTGCTGGCCCTGCTGGAGCGGGGTCCTCGTTACGGGTCCCAGCTCCGCACCGAGTTCGAGTCACGCACCGGCTCCACCTGGCCCCTGAACGTCGGGCAGGTCTACACGACGCTCAGCCGGCTGGAGCGCGACGGCATGATCGTCCAGGAGGGCTCGGACGACGCCGGGCACGACCTCTACGCGATCACCGACGACGGTCGCACGGAGCTGCGCACCTGGTTCGAGACGCCCGTGGACCGCACCAGTCCGCCCCGCGACGAACTGGCCATCAAGCTCGCCATGGCCGTGGGCGCGCCCGGCGTCGACATCCGGGACGTCATCCAGTCCCAGCGCCACCACACGCTCAAGGCGATGCAGGACTACACCCGCCTCAAGGCCCAGGCCCTGGCCGACGTCCCGGCCAACCGGGACGAGGTCGCCTGGCTCCTCGTCGTGGAGCAGCTGATCTTCCAGGCGGAGGCCGAGGCCCGCTGGCTCGACCACTGCGAGTCCCGGCTCGTCCGCCTCGCCGAGGCCGCCGCGACCGAACCCTCCGCCGAGCCCGGCCCCGCGGCCACCCGCGGCCCGGCCCGCTCACTGGCCGGCCGGACCCGGTCCAGGCGCTGACGCCCACGCCCGCCGCACCAGCGGGCACCCGGCACCGCCGCCCCCACCCCGGGCACCACCGCCGCCCACACCTGACCCCGTCCGTTCCCAGGGGGGAACCACCCACCATGCCTTCGTCCGCCACACCCCCGCCCCCGCCGTCCTCCGGGACGCCCGGCGGCAGCCCCGTACTCGAACTGCGGGCGCTGACCCGTACCCATGGCTCCGGCATCGCCGAGGTGCACGCCCTGCGCGGGATCCAGCTCGCCGTGCACCCGGGCGAACTGGTCGCCGTGATGGGCCCCTCCGGCTCCGGCAAGTCCACCCTGCTGACCCTGGCCGGCGGGCTCGACACCGCCACCAGCGGCCAAGTGGTCATCGAGGGCCAGGACATCGCCGCCCTCGGCCCCAAGGGGATGGCCGCACTGCGCCGCCGCAGCGTCGGTTACGTCTTCCAGGACTACAACCTCATCCCCGCCCTGACCGCCGCCGAGAACATCGCGCTGCCCCGCGAACTCGACGGCGTCTCCGTGCGCAAGGCCCGCAAGGAGGCCCTCGCCGCACTGGCCGAGCTGAAGCTGGAGGAGATCGCCGACCGCTTCCCCGACGAGATGTCCGGCGGCCAGCAGCAGCGCGTCGCCATCGCCCGCGCCCTCGTCGGCGACCGGCGCCTCGTGCTCGCCGACGAGCCGACCGGAGCGCTCGACTCCGAGACCGGCGAGGCCGTCCTCGCCCTGCTGCGCACCCGCTGCGACCAGGGCGCGGCCGGCGTCATGGTGACCCATGAGCCCCGGTACGCGGCCTGGGCCGACCGGGTCGTGTTCCTCCGGGACGGCTCGATCGTCGACCAGACGCTGACCACCGGGGCCGACTCCCTGCTCTCCGCCGGAACCGCCACGTGAACCCGCTCCCCGGCTGGCGCGCCGCCTTCCGCATAGCCCGGCGCGACGCCGTACGGGCCAAGGGCCGCAGCGCCCTGGTCGTCGCGATGATCGCCCTGCCGGTCCTCGGCGTGACCGCTGCCGACCTCACCTACCGCAGCGCGCTGCCCACCAAGGCCAAGGAACTGACCGCTGAGCTGGGGGCGGCCGACGCCCGGTTCTCCGCCACGAGCCTGGGGCCGGTGAAGCTGCAGCAGATGCCCGACGGCGTGGCCTGGGGCACGCCCGAGGGCGCCCCGGACCCGACCCCGGAGGAGCAGGAGAAGCCGGTCGAGGTGACCGCGGCCTTCCCCGAGGGCTCGCGGTATCTCACCGAGCGGACCGTGCCCGCGTCGGTGACCACCCGCCACGGCATCGCCGACACTCAGATCACCGAACTGAGCGTCGCCGACCCGATGCTGCGCGGCCGGATCGAGCTGACCGACGGGGCCTACCCCCGGGCCAAGGACGAGATCGCCGCGACCGAGGAGTTCATCGAGTCGGCCGGACTGTCCATCGGCGACCGCGTCACCGTGCGCGGCCCCGACCAGTCCTACACGCTCACCGGCGCGGTCGAACTGCCCGCCGACCTGCGGGCCGATTTCCTGTACGCGGTCCCCGGCTCGGTCATCGCCCCCTGGCAGAAGACCGCCGACCGCGACAAGGACATCCTGCCGCCCCAGGCGAGCGACCCGAAGTGGCTGGTCCAGGCCCCGCCCGGCGCGGGCGTGACCTGGCAGGACGTCCTCGCCGCCAACGAGAAGGGCGTGGTGGTCACGTCGCGCCAGGTCGCCCTGAACCCGCCGCCGGACTCCGAGGTCCCGATGGCGGCCATGATGGGCAGCACGTACGACGGGGACGCGGAGCTGACCGCGGCGGCCCTCACGGTGGCGGCCATGGCCCTCCTGGAGATCGTGCTGCTGGCCGGTCCGGCGTTCGCCGTGGGCGCCCGCCGTTCCCGCCGGCAGCTGGGCCTGGTCGGTTCGTGCGGCGGCAGCCGGGGCCAGGTCCGGGCCGTGGTGCTCGCGGGCGGCGCGGTACTCGGCGCGGTCGGCGCGGTGGTCGGGGTCGGCGCCGGATTCGGTCTGACCGTCCTGTTCCGCCCGATGATCGAGGACTACGCGGGCAGTCGCTTCGGCGAGCTGACCGTACGGCCCTGGGAGATCCTCGGCATCGCCGTGCTCGGCCTGGTCACCGGCGTCCTCGCCGCACTCGCCCCGGCGATCGTCGCGGGCCGCCAGTCGGTCCTGGAGTCGCTCACCGGCCGGCGCGGCACCCGCCGCGCCTCCCGGGTGCTGCCCGTCGTCGGCGTCATCGCGCTCGGCGTCGGAATCGCCGTCGCCGTCTACGGCGGGGTCAACGGCAGCACCAACCTCGTCGCCGGCGGATCCGTCCTCGCCGAACTGGGCGTCCTCGGCTGCATCCCGGTGATCGTCGGCTTCCTCGGCCGGCTCGGCCGGCGGCTCCCGCTGACGCCCCGCATCGCCCTGCGCGACGCGGCCCGCAACCGGGGCCGCACCGCACCCGCCGTCGCCGCCGTGATGGCGGCCGTCGCGGGCAGCATCGCCATCGCCACGTACACCAGCAGCAACGCCGCCGAGCAGGCGTACGACTTCACGCCCAACATGACCCCGGGCACTGCGGCGCTGATGGCCTCCGATGTCGACAACTCCGAACTGCCCCGCTCCCGGGCCGCCGTCGAGCAGAACCTCCCGGTCAGCGGCGGGCGCGCCGACATCGGACGGGTCTGGGCCGGAAGCGACTGCTCCGTGTACTACGAGGAGGAGAACGGCTGCGGCACCCTCGAACTCGTGAAGCCCACCGGCAAGGGCCACTCCTGCCCGCTGAAGGGCAAGGGCGCCAAGGAGCTCGCCCTGCGGATCTCGGCCGACGAGCACAAACGGCTGATGAACTCCCCGGCCTGCATGGACGAGAACTACACGATGGTCGCGTTCGGCACCGATGAACACAAGATCGTCATCGGCGGCGCGGACGTGCTCGACTCGTACGTGAAGTTCGACGACCCGGCGGCGGCGAAGGCCATGGCCGAGGGCACCCCCGTCCTGCTGAACTCGGCGTACGCGAAGGGCGGCGAGGTCACCCTCAAGGCCACCCACATCTACAACGCGCGCGACAAGAAGAACCGGGCCCTGCACCCGGGCAAGGCCCGCACCACCACGGACCGGCTGAAGGTGTACGTCGCGCCGGACCGTTACGCGGCGACACCCGGCATCCGGATGGTCATGCCGGAGAAGACCGCCGAGCGGCTCGGCCTGCACGTCGAGGAGTACGGCAGCTTCTTCACGCTGCACCGCGAGCCCACGGACGCCGAGAACCAGTCGGTCCAGGCCGCACTCGACCAAGCGGGGAACCGCGCGTACCTGATGACCTCGGACGAGAGGTTCCGGACGGAGGACGACACGATCCTGCTGATCCTCGCCCTCTTCGCCGGAGTGGTGACCCTGGGCGCGGCGGCCATCACGACCGGGCTGTCGAAGGCCGACGCGGAGGCCGACCTCACCACGCTCAGCGCGGTGGGCGCGCCCCCGGGCGTACGGCGTTCGCTGTCCGGCTTCCAGTGCCTGGTCGTCGCCCTGACCGGGGTGCTCCTGGGAACGGCGGCGGGGCTGGTGCCCGCGGTCGCGCTGCGGCTGACCGACCTGCGCGCGGCGCTCGCGGACATGCGGGAGGACCCGATGCAGTCGGCCTACACGCCGATCGTGATGCCGTGGGAGACCATCGGGCTGCTGGCCTTGGTCGTCCCGGTGCTCGCCGGACTGCTGGCCGCCGGCCTCACCAGCTCCCGGCTGACCCTGACCCGACGCGCGGGGTGAAGGGCGCTTCCGGTGCTGCCGGAACGCTTTCGGTGCCCCCGAAGACGGTGGATCTTCCGTTTTCGGGGGCACCAACGTGGGGTACGGCATGTGTGCGAGACAATGGCGGCATGGAAATGCCGAGGAATGACCGGTCGCAGGAGCACCCGCAGGTCCTTGTCGTGGGCCAGGACGGAATGGCTATCGGCGGCGGTGCCAGTGACGACGAGTCGCGCGAGGTCCCGGTGACGGAAATGGTGGAACAGCCCGCGAAGGTCATGCGCATCGGCAGCATGATCAAGCAGCTCCTGGAGGAGGTCAGGGCGGCCCCTCTCGACGAGGCGAGCCGGGTCAGGCTCAAGGAGATCCACGCCAGCTCCGTGAAGGAGCTGGAGGACGGCCTGGCGCCCGAGCTGGTCGAGGAGCTGGAGCGGCTCTCCCTGCCGTTCACCGAGGAGTCGGTGCCCTCCGAGGCCGAGCTGCGGATCGCCCAGGCACAGCTCGTGGGCTGGCTGGAGGGCCTGTTCCACGGCATCCAGACGGCGCTGTTCGCGCAGCAGATGGCGGCCCGCGCCCAGCTGGAGCAGATGCGGCGCGCCCTGCCGCCCGGCACGGGACACGAGGACGAGGAAGGCGGCGCGGACCCGCACGGCCCGATCCGTTCGGGCCCGTATCTGTAAACCCGTATCCGCCTCCTGAAGTCCGAGGACCGACCACGAGGGGCCCGGCGCACATCACGGTGTGCGCCGGGCCCCTCGTCGTGTGTGTGGCCCGTTCAGGGAGTCAGGTATCCGCTTTACGGGTCAGGTCGTCGTCCGCGCGTCCGTTTACGGGTCAGCTCGTCGTCCGCGCGTCCGTTTACGGGTCAGCTCGTCGTCCGCGCGTCCGTTTACGGGTCAGGCGCCGGCCGACGGCGCGACCAGCAGCACCTTCCCCATGTGCGCGCTGGACTCCAGCACCCGGTGCGCCTCGGCGGCGTCCGCCATCGGCAGCGCCCGGTCCACGACCGGCCGGACCACCCCGCCCTCGATCAGCGGCCACACGTGCTCGCGTACGGCGGCGACGATGGCGGCCTTCTCGTGGAGCGGGCGGCCCCGCAGGGAGGTCGCGGTGACGGCGGCCCGCTTGGTCAGCAGGGCGCCGAGATTCAGCTCACCCTTGGCCCCGCCCTGAAGCCCGATGATCGCGAGGCGGCCGTTGACGGCGAGCGCGGCTACGTTCCGGTCCAGGTACTTGGCGCCGATGAGGTCCAGGATGACGTCGGCCCCCGACCCGGCGGTGTTCTCCCGCAGCTCCTCGACGAAGTCCTGCTCGCGGTAGTTGATGAGGATGTCCGCCCCCAGCTCGGCGCAGCGGGCGAGCTTCTCCGGGCTGCCCGCCGTGACCGCGACCCGGGCCCCGACCGCCTTCGCCAGCTGGATCGCCATCGTGCCGATGCCGCTGGAGCCGCCGTGCACCAGGAAGGTCTCGCCGGGGCGGAGGTGGGCCACCATGAAGACGTTGGACCACACCGTCGCGGTGACCTCGGGGAGCGCCGCGGCCTCCACCAGGTCGACGCCGCCCGGTACGGGGAGGAGCTGGCCCGCCGGCACGGCGACCTTCTCCGCGTAGCCGCCGCCCGCCAGCAGCGCGCACACGGCGTCGCCCACCGCCCAGCCGGTCACCCCGGGACCGAGCGCGAGGATGCGGCCGGCGCACTCCAGGCCGGGGTAGGGGGACGCGCCGGGCGGCGGGTTGTAGAAGCCCTGCCGCTGGAGCACGTCCGCACGGTTCACGGCGGAGGCGACTACCTCGACGAGGACCTCGCCGTCACCGGGTACGGGATCGGGCACCTCGGCCCACACGAGCGCCTCGGGGCCGCCGGGTTCGGGAATCGTGATCGCATGCATGGCCGCGAGGCTACTCCGGCGCGGCCCGCGTTCAGGGGCGCGGCGGCATCGAGTTGTTCGTCAGGGGGGTGGAGCTGGGGCTCTTCCGCACGATGGTGATGACCCGGTCCGTCAGCTGCAACGGGCTGGCCGCCGGGTCGTCGTAGCCGAGCAGCCGGTGCCCGCGCAGGACGCTGACGACGAGGTCGTCCGTCTCCCGTACGTTCTTGCCCACCTCGGCCTTTATGACCGGCCGTTCCACCAGGTCGAGGCCGCTGCCCTGCTGGATCAGGTCCTCCATCACGGTGCCCGCGCTGGGGCTGAGGACGGAGAGGCCGAGCAGCCGCCCGGCGGCGCTGGCGCTGGTGATGACGGCGTCGGCGCCGGACTGCCGCAGCAGGGGCGCGTTCTCCTCCTCGCGCACCGCCGCCACGATCTTCGCTCCGCGGTTCAGCTGGCGTGCGGTCAGGGCCACCAGGACGGCGGTGTCGTCGCGCTGGGTGGCGATGATGATCTGACGCGCCTTCTGAAGCTCGGCGCGCAGCAGGACATCGCTGCGGGTGGCGTCGCCGAGCACGCCCGTGAAGCCCTCGGCGTTGGCGGCCTCGATCACCTTGGAGGCCGGATCGACAACGACGATCTGGTCCTTCCCCAGGCCGGTGGTGCAGAGGGTCAGGATCGCCGAGCGGCCCTTCGTGCCGAAGCCGACGACGACGGTGTGGTCACGCAAGTTGGATCTCCAACGCTTCAGCCGGAAGTCCTCGCGGGTCCGTTCCGTGAGGACTTCGAGAGTGGTGCCGACCAGGATGATCAGGAAGAGCACGCGCAGGGGTGTCACGAGGACCACGTTGATCAGCCTGGCCCCGTCGCTGTACGGGGTGATGTCCCCGTACCCGGTGGTGGAGAGGGTGACCGTCGCGTAGTAAACCGCGTCGAGCAGATCGACCTTGCCGTCGGCGTTGTCGTTGTAGCCGCCGCGGTCGAGCCAGACGATCAGCACGGTCGCGGCCAGCACGAGCAGCGCCATCAGCAGCCGCTTGCCGACCTGGCGGGCCGGGCCGTCGACGACGCGGCGGGGCAGCATCACCCGGGTCGGCACGACCAGTTCGTCGGCTCGCCTGGCCATCGCATCGTGGCCGGGAAGTTTCACGTGAAACACCCTTCCGTCCACGGCGTCGCCGGGGCCCATGGGAGATCCAGAATCTCCACCTCGGTGCCGGACCGTACCCCGCCCGGCTCCACTACGGCCAGCCCGTCCGCCGCGGCGATCCCCCGCAACATCGCGGGCCCGTTGTAGCGGAGCGGCGCGACATGGTCCCGGCCGCCCGGCCGGCCCGCGCGGTGGACCACGGGGACGAGGCGGGTGTCGTGCGGATGCCCGTGCACCTCGGCATGGACGAGGGCCCGGTACGCGTCCTGGGCGGGGCGGCCCGCGATCCCCGCGAGCAGCGGCTCCGCGAGCGTCAGCAGGCCTGATACGGCCGCGAGCGGATTGCCGGGCAGCCCGACCAGATAGGGCCCGTCCGGCGGGCCCTGCGACTGCCCCTCCGGCAGCCCCTCCGGCTGTCGCTTCGGCTGTCGCTTCGGCTGTCCTGAAGCAGGCAGCCGTGCCAGCAGCATGGGGTGGCCGGGGCGGACGGCGACCCCGTCCACCAGGAGTTCGGCCCCGAGGGCGTCGAGGACCGGGTGCACATGGTCGACCGGGCCGGAGGCGGTGCCGCCGGTGGTGACGATCAGGTCGGCGTCGGAGTCGGTGAGGGCGTCACGCAGCGCTTCCGCGTCGTCGCCGAGGCGGCGGGGACCGGAGACCTCGGCGCCCAGGGCCCGTAGCCAGGGGCCGAGCATGGGGCCGAGGGCGTCCCGGATGAGCCCGTCGTGCGGCAGGCCGGAGGCGAGCAGTTCGTCGCCGAGGACGAGGATCTCGACGCGCGGACGGGGCACGGCGGGCAGCGCGTCGTACCCGGCGGCCGCGGCGAGACCGAGCACGGCCGGGGTCACGACCGTCCCGGCCGGAACGAGCTGCTCGCCCGAGCGGCACTCCTGGCCCCGGGGCCTGATGTCCTGCCCGGCGACCACGGGCCGCCTGGCGTGCAGCAGCCCCTTGGCCTCGTCGGCGTGCGCGTGCTCGCTGCGGATGACCGCCGTGGTGTCGGGCGGGACGCGGGCGCCGGTGGCGATCCGTACGGCGGTGCCGTCGGGCAGCGCGCCGGCCGGGCCGCGTCCGGCGAGGAGCCCCGCCCCGGCCCCGAACGCCCAGGGCCCCGGCCCGGCGACCGCCCAGCCGTCCATGGCCGAGGTGTCGAAGGACGGCAGATCGGTGAGCGCGCCGAGCGGCTCGGCCAGCACATGTCCGAGCGCGCGGTCGAGCGGCAACCGGATCGTCGCGAGCGGAGCCGCCCGCCCGGCCCGCGCCGCGACCGCCCGCGCCCGGTCCCAGGCGAGGGGCGGGGGCGGGGGCGGGCCGTCGGTCGGGGCGGGGCCGCCCGGGGCGGCGCTGTTGGCGCTGTTGGCGCTGTTCAGGGTGGAGTGGGGGCTGCCGGTGGGGGCGTCGTGCGCGTCACCGCGCGGGTCGCCCGCGGAGGCGTCCCGTCGGCGGTCGGGGTCCCGGCCCGGGCCGGATCGCGCCCCGCCGACCAAGGCCAGGGCCTGCTCGACGGCCCGCTCCGCCTCCGCATGTGCGAGGTCGTCCGGGTCACGGCGGGAACGACCGGGGCCGACCGGGTCGGGGCCGGTCATGGTGTCCCGGTCCCTTCGCGCCCCGCGTCGGGCTTCGTCTCCGCTTTCGTCTCCGCGTTCGCTTCCGCTTCCCAGCGCAGAGCCAGGGCGGTGGCCTTGCGAGCGGCCTCCGCGACCGCTGCGGCGGCCTCGTCGGGACCCGCGCCTGCGCTCGCTCTGGCCGCCGCGTACCCGACCAGGAAGGTCGTGAGCGGTGCGGCGGGGCGGGCCACTCCGTGCGCGGCGTCGCGGGCGAGGTCGAGCAGGACACCGGTGTCGACGTCGAGTTCGATTCCCAGTTCGTTCTTGACCGAGGTGATCCATTCGTCCAGCACGGCCCCATGCTCCCTGATCCGGGCTCTGGCGGCGGCGATGTCGTCCCAAGTGTCGCAGTCGAACGCGGCGTCGGGGCCCGCGTCGACCCGGGCGAGATCGAGTTCCGCCGTCAGGAGCCGGAGCGGCAGCCCGGCGAGGCCCCCGTACTCGGTGGCGAGCAGGGCCAGCTCCCGGCGGAGCGGCTCGGCACGGTAGGCGGCCACCAGCGGCTGGTCACGCCCGCCGGGGTCGGTGCACAGGGCCCCTTCCCGGCCGGGCCGTCCGGCGGCGGCGAGCAGCGCCTCGACCGTCCCCGCGCCGAGGAACGGAAGGTCGGCGGAGAGGAGGAGAACGCGCTCCGCCGTCGTCAGCCGCAGCCCCGCCCCCAGCGCCGCCAACGGGCCGCCGCCCTCGGGAACTTCCCTGGTCCAGACAACCGGTCTGGCGGTGGCGCGGCGACCGCCCACCACGACGGTGAGCGCCGCGCCGTCGCACGCCGCGAGCACCCGGTCGAGCAGCGCCCGGCCGCCCACCCGGACTCCTGGCTTGTCGGCGCCGCCGAGCCGCTTCGCGGCCCCGCCGGCAAGGACGATCACGTCATAGGCGGTCATACGTCGAGTATGGGCGGCGGCCTGGAGCGACGCCCCCGCCGGGGTGGCCCGATGGCCCGGTGGTCCCGGAGGGGCGCGTCCGGCAGGACACCGGCCGTTCGGCTACAGGGTCCGCAGCAGCACCGCCGGCTGCTCCACGCAGTCCGCCACATACCGGAGGAAGCCGCCCGCGGTTCCGCCGTCGCACACCCGGTGGTCGAAGGTGAGGGACAGCTGAACGACCTGACGTACGGCCAGTTCGCCCTGGTGCACCCACGGCTTGGGCATGATCCGGCCGACGCCGAGCATCGCCGCTTCCGGGTGGTTGATGATCGGCGTCGAACCGTCGACCCCGAACACCCCGTAGTTGTTCAGCGTGAACGTGCCTCCGGTCAGCTGGGCCGGGCTCAGCTTCCCGGTCCGCGCCAGCTCGGTCAGCCGGGCGATCTCGGCCCCGATCGACTCGACGTTACGGGTGTGCGCGTCCCGGACGACGGGAACGACGAGGCCCCGCTCGGTCTGGGCCGCGAACCCGAGGTGCACGCCGGGCAGCCGGACGATCTGCCGGGCCGCCGTGTCCACGGTGGAGTTGAGCTCGGGGAACCGGGCCAGCGCCGCCGTGCAGATCCTCGCCAGCAGGGCCAGGACCGACACCTTGGGCCCGGCGGACGGGCCCGTGGCAGTGTTCATCGCGGCCCTGACCGCCATCAGCTCGGTGGCGTCGGCGTCGACCCAGCAGGTGGCGTCCGGGATCTCGGTCCGGCTCCGCGACAGCTTGTCGGCGACCGCTCCGCGCACCCCGCGCAACGGAATCCGTTCGGCGGCCGCAGGAGCCGGGGGAGCGGGAGCCGCAGGTGCCTGGGCAGGTGCCTGGGCCATACGTGCCGTCGCAGCCGCGGTCTCCTCCGCCTGCCGGATCGCGCCGTCGACGTCGGCGCGCAGGATCAGCCCGTCGGGACCCGAACCCGCCAGCCGCCGCAGATCGATGTCGTGCTGCCGGGCCAGCCGGCGTACCAGCGGAGAGACCACCGGCACGGGCCCCTGCCCGTTCACCACAGCGACAGCCGCAGCCGCAGGAGCGGTCTCGGTGGCAGCGGTCGCGGGAGCCGTGGCGGACGCCGCCGAGGCGAGCACGAGCGCGTCGGACACCGGGGCGTCGGACACCGCGGTCTGGGCGGCCGTCCGGTCGAGTCGGTCCGGCCGGATGCGCCGACGTCTCGCGGCGGGTGCGCCCGTCCCGTACCCCACGAGCACGTTGCCCGAGCCGCCCGAGGACTCCGTGGCGGAGGGGGCGGCGGAGGCGGAGGATGCGGCGGACGACGGGGACGCCCCGGAGAGATCCAGCCCCTCCGGCGCTCCGACGGCGACCGTCAGCAGCGGTGCGCCGACGGGAAGTTCCGTGCCCTCCTCGCCGAATCGCGCGGTCACCACGCCCCCGTAGGGGCACGGCACCTCCACCATGGCCTTGGCCGTCTCGACCTCGACGACGGGCTGGTCGATGGCGACGACGTCGCCGACCTCCACCAGCCAGCGGACGATCTCCGCCTCGGTCAGTCCCTCACCGAGGTCGGGCAGCTTGAATTCGAGCACCTTGGCCATCAGCTGTCCGCCTCCCACTGCAACCGGGCCACCGCGTCGAGCACCCGGTCCACTCCCGGCAGATGGTGCCGCTCCAGCATGGGCGGCGGGTAGGGAATGTCGAACCCGGCCACCCGCAGCACCGGAGCCTCCAGATGGTGGAAGCACCGCTCGGTGATCCGGGCCGCGATCTCACCGCCGGGCCCGCCGAATCCGGGGGATTCATGGACGACGACCGCGCGCCCGGTGCGCCGCACCGACGCGGCCACCGTCTCGTCGTCGAACGGCACCAACGAGCGCAGGTCCACCACTTCGAGGTCCCAGCCCTCCGCGACCGCCGCCTCGGCGGCCTCCATGCAGACCGGCAGGGAGGGCCCGTACGTGATCAGCGTGGCGCTGCGCCCGGAACGGCGCACCTCGGCCTTTCCGATCGGCTCGACCGCGGCGGGAGCCTCGGGCGACCAGTCGGCCTTGGACCAGTAGAGCCGCTTGGGCTCCAGGAAGATCACCGGGTCGTCCGAGGCGATCGACTCCCGCAGCAGCCCGTACGCGTCGTCGACCGTGGCCGGTGTGACGACGTGCAGGCCGGGGGTGGCCATGTAGTACGCCTCGGAGGAGTCGCTGTGGTGCTCGACCCCGCCGATCCCGCCTCCGTACGGCACCCGCACGGTGATGGGCAGCGGCATGGCCCCGCCGGTGCGGTTGCGCATCTTGGCGACATGGCTCATCAGCTGCTCGAACGCCGGGTAGGCGAACGCGTCGAACTGCATCTCCACCACGGGCCGCAGCCCGTACATCGCCATGCCGACGGCCGCGCCGAGGATGCCAGCCTCGGCCAGCGGGGTGTCGGTGCAGCGGTCGTCGCCGAACTCCTTCGCCAGCCCGTCGGTGATCCGGAAGACCCCGCCGAGCGTGCCCACGTCCTCGCCGAGCACATGAACGGTGGGGTCCTCGGCCATCGCGTCGCGGAGCGCGCGCCCGAGGGCCTGCGCCATCGTGGCCGGTTTCGCCTTCGTCCGACGTCCGTCGGCCGTCACTGCCGCGGTCGTCATCGTCCCGCCTCCGCGTCGTGCTCGTCGTGGTCCTGCTCGGCGTCCAGCTCGGCACGCAGGGCGGCCGCCTGCTTCCGGAGCTGGCTGGTCTGCTCGGCGTAGACATGGGTGAACAGGTCCATCGGGGCCAGCTCCGGCTCCGCGTTCATCCGGTCGCGCAGGGCGGCGGCCATGCGTTCCGCGGCCTCCTTCGCCTGCGCGATGCCCTCGTCGTCCAGCAGCCCGCGCCCCGTCAGCTCACGCTCCAGCAGCCGCACCGGGTCGTGCGCCTTCCATGCCTCGACCTCGCTGTCGACCCGGTAGCGGGTGGCGTCGTCGGCGTTCGTGTGGGCTTCCATGCGGTAGGTGACCGCTTCGACCAGGGTCGGGCCCTCGCCGCGCCGGGCCCGTGCCACGGCCTCGCCGAGGACCTGGTGCACCGCGGCGGCGTCGTTGCCGTCGACGAGGCGGCCCGGCATCCCGTACCCGACGGCCTTGTGGGCGAGGGACGGGGCGGCGGTCTGCTTGGCCAGCGGAACGGAGATCGCGAAGCCGTTGTTCTGGACGAAGAAGACCACCGGGGCCTTCCAGACGGCCGCGAAATTCAGCGCCTCGTGGAAGTCGCCCTCGCTGGTGCCGCCGTCGCCGACCATGGCGAGCGCCACCACGTCGTCGCCCTTGAGCCGGGCGGCGTGCGCCAGCCCCACGGCGTGCGGGAGCTGGGTGGCCAGGGGGGTGCACAGCGGGGCGATGCGGTGCTCGCGCGGGTCGTAGCCGGTGTGCCGGTCGCCCCGCAGCAGGGTCAGCGCCTCGACCGGGTCCAGGCCGCGCGCGACAGCGGCCAGCGTGTCGCGGTAGCTGGGGAAGAGCCAGTCGCGCTCCTCCAGGACCAGGGCCGCGGCGATCTCGCACGCCTCCTGGCCGGTGCTCGACGGGTAGACCGCCAGCCGGCCCTGCTTCGTCAGCGCGGTGGCCTGGGCGTTGTAGCGGCGCCCGCGGACCAGCTCGGCGTGGAGCCGCAGCAACAGCTCGGGGTCGACGTCGGCGACCGCGTCCGTACCGAGCACCCGGTAGGGCTCCGGGTCCGGGAGCAGCGGGGCGGGGTCGGTGATCGGCTTCCAGGCCGGGGGCGGCGTGGGCCGGTAGGCGGCCGCGCCGGGCAGCTCTTGGACCGTCATGAGAAGCACCTCCTGGCATCGGGGGAGATCGGGGGGGGGTGGGCGATCGGGGGTATCGACAGGAGCGAGATCGGAGCGAGATGTCGAGGGGCGGGCGAGGCACGGATGTGGTGTGCCTCACCTACCGATTGTTCGGTCGTGGGGGCATTTTGGCTACAGGCACCGCCAGCCTGTGGACAAACGGTTCTCCACAGCCTGGGATAGGAACAGGTCGTCCACAACAGGGAGGCGCGGGCAGATGGCAGCTGAACAAATGGCCGACAGGGGCGAGGAGCCGCGCCAGGCCGCGCCCGCCGTCACACCGCCGACCGCACCCGCGGTCGTACCGCAGGCCCCATCCGCGGTCGTACCGTCGGCCGCATCCGCGGTCGTACCGTCGGCCGCACCCGCCGGCCCGGCGGCGGAGCCCCCGGTTCCGCCCGCGCGGCCGCTGGACGCCATCGACCGCGACATCCTGCGCATCCTCCAGACGGACGGGCGCGCGTCGATACGTTCCGTGGCCGAGCGGGTCCATGTCTCGCGCGCCAACGCCTACGCCCGGATCAACCGGCTCGTCGAGGACGGCGTGATCCGCGGCTTCGGCGCCCGGGTCGACCACGAGCGGGCGGGCCAGGGGGCGTCCGCGTACATCACGCTCAAGATCGTGCAGAACTCCTGGCGCACCGTGCGCGAGCAGCTTCAGGCGCTGCCGGGGGCCACGCACATCGCCCTGGTCAGCGGCGACTTCGACGTACTGCTCCTGGTGCACACGCCGGACAACCGGGCGCTGCGGGAGCTGGTCCTCACCCGGATCCAGTCCATCCCCGAGGTGCTCTCGACACGCACCCTGCTGGTGTTCGAGGAGACGGAGCTCGGACCGCGCCCGGACCGGCCGGCCGAGCTCGCCTGATCCCGACGGGCAAGATCAGCGGCCGTTCGCCCGCAGCCCCTCGAAGGCCAGCTGGACGATGGTGTCCGCGAGCTGCTCCTCCCCCGGGAAACCGCCCGGCTGCGGCCGGTACCACTCGACCAGCGAGTTGACCATGCCGAACAGCAGCCGGGTCGCCAGCCGTATGTCCACGTCCGCCCGGAGGTCGCCCTCGGTGACCGCCGCCTGGAGCAGCTCCGAGACCCGCTGATCGAACTCGCGGCGCCGCTCCAGCGCCCAGCGCTCCGTCTGGGTGTTGCCGCGCACACGCAGCAGCAGGGTGACGTAGGGGACCTCGGCCATCAGCAGGTCGACCGTCCGGCGCGTGACGTACTCGACCCGCTCGACCGCGCGCCCGCGCTGCGCCCCCGGCTCGTCGAGGATCGCGAAGAGCCCGTCGAGCGCCCGGCTCACGGCCCGGCGCAGCAGCTCCTCCTTGCCCGCCACATGGTGGTAGATGGAGGATTTCGAGATGCCCGCCGCCCGGGAGAGGTGCTCCATGGAGGTGCCGTCGTAGCCGCGCTCGTTGAAGACACGGACGGCGACGGTGAGCAGGGTCTCCGGTGTGTACGTGTCCCGCTTGGCCGTGGTCATGTCCGCGATCCTCCCCCATGAGGGATCAGCCCCGCACAGGCGGGGACCGTCGAAGTTGTCCACAGGTTCCCCGGGGCCCCTTGTCCCGACCGATCGTTCGGTTACTCTAACTCCGTCCGTACGTCCCCGCCCGGCTCGATGAGGAGTTGGTCCGCCATGGCCGCCGCGCTCACCCCCCAGCAGCTGTCCGAGACCCACCGGCCCACGCTCGACCAGGCCCTCGACGCGATCAGTACCCGCGCGTACTGGTCGCCGCACCCCGAGCACCCGAAGGCCTACGGGGAGGGCGGCGCCCTGGGCAGTCTCGGCGCGGCCGAGGGCAAGGCCGCCTTCGACGCCGTCCTGAACACCCGTCTCGACCTGGGGCAGCCCGGCACCGACGGCTGGACCGGCGGCGAGGTCTCGCCGTACGGGCCGGAGCTCGGCGTCGAGTATCCGCACGCCGACCTGGACGTCCTGCTTCCGGCGATGAAGGCCGGCACGGGCGCCTGGCGGGCGGCGGGACCGGAGATCCGGGCCCTGGTCTGTCTGGAGATTCTTTCGCGGATCAGCGCCCGCACCCACGAGCTGGCCCACGCCGTGATGCACACGAGCGGCCAGGCCTTCATGATGGCGTTCCAGGCGGGCGGCCCGCACGCCCAGGACCGCGGCCTGGAGGCCGTCGCGTACGCCTACCGGGAGCAGGTCCGCACCCCGGAGACCGCCGACTGGTCCAAGCCGCAGGGCAAGCGCGATCCGCTGAAGCTGCACAAGTCGTTCATCACGTCCGGTCGCGGCATCGGGCTGGTCATCGGCTGCAACACGTTCCCCACGTGGAACAGCTACTCCGGCCTCTTCGCCTCCCTCGCCACCGGCAACCCGGTGCTGGTCAAGCCGCACCCGCGCGCTGTGCTTCCGCTGGCCCTCACGGTGTCCATCGCCCGCGAGGTGCTGACCGAGGCGGGCTTCGACCCGAATCTGGTCGCGCTGGCCGCCGAGCGGCCCGGTGAGGGCATCGCCAAGACCCTCGCGGTCCGCCCCGAGATCCGGATCATCGACTACACCGGCTCCACCGCCTTCGGCGACTGGCTGGAGGAGAACGCCCGCCAGGCCCAGGTCTACACGGAGAAGGCCGGCGTCAACACGATCGTCGTCGACTCCACCGACGACTACCGGGGCATGCTCGCCAACCTGGCGTTCTCGCTCTCGCTGTACAGCGGCCAGATGTGCACCACCCCGCAGAACCTGCTGATTCCCCGGGACGGCATCGCCACCGACGACGGCGCCAAGTCCTACGACGACGTGGTCGCCGACATCGCGGCCGCCGTCAACGGACTGCTCGGCGACGACGCCCGCGCGTCCGCCCTGCTCGGCGCGCTGGTCAACCCGGACGTCAGGGCCCGGGTGGAGGCGGCCGGTGAGCTGGGCGAGGTGGCCCTGGCCTCGCGTACGGTCGCGAACGCCGAATTCCCCGACGCGGTCGTCCGCACACCGGTCGTCGTGAAGCTCGACGGCACCAAGACCGACGACGGCGCGGCCTACCTCTCGGAGTGCTTCGGGCCGGTGTCCTTCGCCGTCGCCGTCGACTCGACGTCCGCCGCCGTGGACCTGCTCCGCCGGACGATCCGCGACAAGGGGGCGATGACGGTCGGCGCCTACACCACGTCCCCCGAGGTGGAGCGCGCCGTCGAGGAGGTCTGCCTGGACGAGTCGGCCCAGCTCTCGCTGAACCTGACCGGCGGGGTCTACGTCAACCAGACCGCGGCCTTCTCCGACTTCCACGGTTCCGGTGGCAACCCCGCCGCGAACGCGGCGCTCTGCGACGGAGCCTTCGTCGCCAACCGCTTCCGCGTGGTGGAGGTGCGCCGCCAGGCCTAGACACGTCTCCGGCAGGCGTCAGAGGCGGGGGTCCGGAACGTCGGCGTGGCGCTGCACCCACGCGTGCATCGCGATGGCCGCGGCGGCGCCGGCGTTGATGGACCGGGTCGAGCCGAACTGCGCGATCGAGCACACCATGGAGGCGTGCTCACGCGCTTCCTCGGTCAGGCCCGGCCCCTCCTGACCGAAGAGCAGGACGCAGCGGCGCGGCAGCTCGGTGCGCTCCAGCGGTACGGCGCCGGGGAGGTTGTCGATCCCGATGATCGGCAGTCCCTCGGCCGCCGCCCACGCGGTCAGGTCCGCCGTGTCGGGGTGGTGGCGCACATGCTGGTAGCGGTCCGTGACCATGGCCCCGCGCCGGTTCCAGCGCCGCCGGCCCACGATGTGGATCTCCTTGGCCAGGAAGGCGTTGGCGGTGCGCACCACCGAGCCGATGTTGAAGTCGTGGCCCCAGTTCTCCACGGCGACGTGGAAGTCGTGCCGCCGCAGATCGAGATCGGCGACGATCGCCTCCCGCGTCCAGTAGCGGTACGCGTCACCGACGTTGCGCCGGTCGCCCTGGGCCAGCAGCTCGGGGTCGTAGCGCTCGCCCTCGGGCCAGGGCAGCGGGTGCGGCCCGACGCCGACCGGCTGGCCGTAGCCGTCGTCGTACTGGAGGGGTTCCTCCTGAAGAGGCCCCGCCGGGGAGTCTTCGGCGGGGCTGGGCTCCGCCGCTGTCGGGGTCTGATGGGTTCTGCCGGTCTCGCTGCTCACCCGACGAGCGTATGGCCCCCGCCGCCACCCTGGCGCCGGGGCTCCTCCGTACTGCCCCCGCCGTCCTTCGCCGGCCCGGCCGCCGGTGGGTCGGCGGGGCCGTACGCGGCGCCGGGCACCCCGGGCTCCCCCGGTGTGCGCGAGCGGCCGGGCAGCCCGGAGAGCAGCCGCCGCCTGCCGATCGTGGCGCGGGCTCCCAGCCACATGAGGAAGGCGGTCGGCAGGAACACGGCGTCGGCCGCGATCATCGCCATGGAGAAGAACGGCAGCCCCAGCAGCAGGGCGATCCCCGCGTGCTCGCAGATCATCACGACCAGCAGGACGTTCTTGACCCGCCGGTTGAAGAGCGTGAACGGAAAGGCGACCTGCACGATGACCGTGCCGTACGTCAGCACCATCACCATCAGCCCGCTGGCGCCGAGGATGTCCGAAAGGGCGGGCCACGGGGTGAAGTAGTCGAGGTTGAGCGGGTAGTAGAGCGCGGTGCCGTCCTGCCAGCGCGATCCCTGGATCTTGTACCAGCCGGCGGTCGCGTAGATCAGGCAGACCTCGGCCATGATCACGGCGAGTGTGGCGTTGTGAGCGAGGTTGGCCAGCACGTCGAGCAGGGTGCGGGGCTCGCCGTGCGGCAGGTAGCGGTTCACGGCCCACCAGGCTGCGGCGGAGAGCCAGATCGTCCACAGCAGGGCGGGGAGCCACCAGGTGCCGCCGAGTCCGCCCATCAACGTGGCCGCCACGAGGACGGGGCCGAGGAGCACCCAGAGCACCGGGCCCACGATGTCCCGCGAGGGCGGCAGGCCCGCCGCGGCACGCTGCGCGTCGCGCGTCGCACGCCGGGCGTCCAGCGACCAGACCTGGGCGCAGCGCGTCAGCACCAGGTAGATCGCCATGAGGTGGACGACGTTGTCACCGCCGTCGCCCATGAAGATGCTGCGGTTCTGCACGGAGAGCACGCCGACCATGAAGAGGACGGACATGGTCCGGGTCCGCCACCCGATCAGCAGCGCCGCCGCGGACAGCAGCGTGAGGGCGTACACGGCCTCGAACCAGACCGTGCTGTCCGTCCACATCAGGACGGAGAAGGCCTCGTTGCCGTTCGTGAGCTGGCGGGCCAGGTCCCAGTGCCACGGGCTGTCCGGGCCGTACAGCTCATGGCGGTGCGGCAGCTCACGCAGCAGGAAGAAGAGGTAGGTGGCGGCGAAGCCGATCCGGACGACGGCGCTCTGGTACGGACCGAGGGCCGAGGCGGTGACGCGCTGGATGGCACGGGCCGGGCCACCGCCGGGGCCGCCGAACGGGGGCACGGCCGGGCGGGGAGGCGGAGGCTGCGTGCCCGCGTTCTGCGTGCCCGCGTTCTGTCGGTCGGCGTTCTGTGGGTCGGCGTTCTGTGGGCCGACGGGCGAGGGGATGGTCACTGGTTCTCCTCCACGCCGCGCGCCTCGTCCCGGTCCTGGTCCGCGTCACGCTCGGGAAGATCCTCCGGCGTCACGGTCCACCAGGGGAGTACGCGGTAGACCGGCCGGGTGCTGATCTTCTCGTTGCTCCACGGGGGTGGGGCGATGGAGCTGGTGGCGGAGCGGAGCTGGATGCGCTCGATCGTGCCGCCGTAGTCGCGCTCGCTCAGCCGCAGCATCGTGATGCGCCGCACGTAGCGCTCGGAGAGATCCCCGCGCAGCCCGCTGGGGCGGTTCTCGCTGTCGTGGGAATTGACGTAGAAGTCCCAGCCCCGGCGGAGCTCGTTCTGGTCCACGTGGCTGGGGAAGAAGTTGCCGCGTATCTGTTCGCCGTCCTCGTACGTCAGGTTCATCCACCTGGTCGTGCGGCGGCCGTCGGCCCCCACCACTTCGGCCCGCACGTGGACGGCGACGTTCTGCTGGAGCGGGTTGGGAGCGAAGAGCTTCCAGTTCTGCTCGAACTCCGGGTAGATCCAGCGGTCGATCGTCTTCCCGTGCTGTTTGGACAGCGTGTTGGACGGGGCGACGTGCAGGAACACCATGGCCACCTGCGTGCAGGCGAGCAGCCCGATCAGGGACAGCGCCAGAGCCGCGGCCAGCTGGTAGGGAAAGGAGAGCCCGGCTATGCCCCGGCCGGTGGCCGAGGGGTCCGGCACAGGCACCGGTACCGGCGCCGGGGGCGTCGGCGGTATGGCTTCGGGGGTGTCCTGCGCTTCCGCCGGCCGGTTCAACGCCTGCGGCCAGACGTCCTTCCCCCCGCCCGCAGAGCTCCTGTCGTGGTCCGAATCCATCCCGCCCCGATCGCCGTCGATCACCACTCAGTTATCCACAGGGTTGACACCCTACGGGCCGCCGACTCACCATTGAAGTCAAGGAACCGAACGATCGGTCGGTAGGGAGCCCGGGATGGCGGCAGTGACTGCGGACCAGACGACGCAGAAGACGCTCGGCACGGAGGATGCGGTGGACGCGGACCGCATCGCGGCTTTCGACGCGGCGGTGGCGGCGGACGAGCGGATCGAGCCGCGCGACTGGATGCCCGACGCCTACCGGGCGACGCTGGTCCGCCAGATGGCCCAGCACGCCCACTCGGAGATCATCGGCATGCAGCCCGAGGCCAACTGGATCACCCGGGCGCCCTCGCTGCGCCGCAAGGCGATCCTCATGGCCAAGGTGCAGGACGAGGCGGGCCACGGCCTGTATCTCTACAGCGCCGCCGAGACCCTGGGCACCAGCCGCGAGGAGCTGCTCGACAAGCTCCACGCGGGCCGCCAGCGCTATTCGTCGATCTTCAACTACCCCACGCTGACGTGGGCCGACGTCGGCGCCATCGGCTGGCTGGTGGACGGGGCGGCGATCACCAACCAGGTGCCGCTCTGCCGCTGCTCCTACGGCCCCTACGCCCGCGCGATGGTCCGCATCTGCAAGGAGGAGTCCTTCCACCAGCGCCAGGGGTACGAGCTGCTGCTCGCCCTCAGCCGCGGCACCGAGGCCCAGCACGCCATGGCCCAGGACGCGGTGAATCGCTGGTGGTGGCCCTCCTTGATGATGTTCGGCCCGCCCGACGACGCCTCGTCGCACTCCGAGCAGTCCATGGCCTGGAAGATCAAGCGGCACTCCAACGACGAGCTGCGCCGGCGCTTCGTGGACATCTGCGTTCCCCAGGCCGAAGTGCTGGGCCTGGAGCTCCCCGACCCCGACATCCGGTGGAACGAGGAGCTCGGTCGGCACGAGTTCGGCGCGATCGACTGGGCCGAGTTCCAGGCGGTCCTCAAGGGCAACGGCCCCTGCAACGAAGAGCGGATCACCCAGCGGCGCAGGGCCCACGAGGAGGGCGCCTGGGTCCGGGACGCGGCAGCCGCGTACGCCGCCAAGCACGCCCCGGCGCAGTCATCGCCCCGGACACCGGCACAGCACAGCGCGTCCGCGCACCACGTGGAGGAGACGGCATGAGCAGCTCGACCGACTGGCCTCTGTGGGAGGTCTTCGTGCGCTCGCGCCGCGGGCTGTCCCACACCCACGCGGGCAGCCTGCACGCGCCCGACGCCGAGATGGCCCTGCGCAACGCCCGCGACCTCTACACCCGCCGCTCGGAAGGCGTCTCGATCTGGGTGGTCCCGTCCACCGGGATCACCGCCTCCTCCCCCGACGAGAAGGACTCCTTCTTCGAGCCGGCCGGCGACAAGCCCTACCGCCACCCGACCTTCTACGAGATCCCGGACGGGGTGAAGCACCTGTGAGCGCCGCCCTCGCCCTCGGCGACGACGCGCTGGTGCTCTCGCACCGGCTGGGGGAGTGGGCCGGCCACGCCCCCGTCCTGGAGGAGGAGGTGGCCCTCGCCAACATCGCCCTCGACCTGCTGGGACAGGCCCGGGTGCTGCTCTCGCTCGTCGGCGACGAGGACGAGCTCGCGTACCTCCGCGAGGAGCGGGCCTTCCGCAACCTCCAGCTGGTCGAGCAGCCGAACGGGGACTTCGCGCACACCATCGCCCGGCAGCTCTACTTCTCGGTCTACCAGCACCTGCTGTACGAGCGACTGGCAGCCGGAGACAGCGAGTTCACCGGCCTGGCGGCCAAGGCCGTCAAGGAGGTGGCCTACCACCGCGACCACGCCGAGCAGTGGGTCCTGAGACTCGGCGACGGCACCGAGGAGAGCCGCACCCGGATGCGCAACGGCCTGGACGCGCTTTGGCGGTTCACCGGGGAGATGTTCCAGCCGGTCGAAGGGCTCGACTCCCCGGACTCCGGTGTCGACTGGCAGGCGCTGGAGGCCGGTTGGCTCGCCGCCGTCACCGATGTCGTCGAGCGGGCCGGTCTGACCCTCCCGGCGGGCCGGCGGTCCGGGGGCTGGGCGGCCGGAGCGGGCCGACAGGGCCTGCACACCGAGCCGTTCGGCCGCATGATCGCCGAGATGCAGCACCTGCACCGCAGCCATCCGGGGGCGTCATGGTGACCGACACCCGGCTGGAGGCGGAGCTGCGCGACCTCGCCGGCTCCGTGCCCGACCCCGAACTGCCGGTGCTGACCCTGGCGGAGCTCGGCGTCCTGCGGAACGTACGCCTGGACGGGCCGGGCCGGGTGACCGTGCAGCTCACTCCGACCTACACCGGCTGCCCGGCGATCGAGGCGATGTCCGCCGACATCGAGCGGGTGCTCCACGACAACGGCATACCGGACGTCTCCGTGGTCACCGTCCTGGCGCCGGCCTGGTCGACGGACGACATCAGCGCCGAAGGACGCCGCAAGCTGGCCGAGTTCGGCATCGCCCCGCCGCGGGCCCAGGTCACCGACGGCGGCCCCGTGCCGCTGACGCTCTCGGTGCGCTGCCCGCACTGCGGTTCCACGGACACGGAGCTGCTCAGCCGGTTCTCCTCCACGGCGTGCAAGGCACTGCGCCGCTGCGTCGCCTGCCGTGAACCGTTCGACCACTTCAAGGAGTTGTAGATGTTCCATCCGCTCCGGGTCAGCGCGATCGAACGGATCACGGACGACGCGGTGGCCGTGACGCTCGCCGTGCCTGCCGAGCTGCGCGAGACCTTCCGCCACATCCCCGGCCAGCATCTGAACGTGCGCTACGCCGTGGACGGCCAGGAGATCCGCCGTTCGTACTCGATCTGCGCACCGGCCACCGAGCAGCCCGGCGAACCGGTCCTGCGGGTGGGCATCCGCATGGTCGACGGCGGGGCGTTCTCCACGTACGCCCTGAAGGAGCTGGCCGTCGGGGACCGGGTGGAGGCCATGCCTCCGATGGGCCGCTTCGTCCTGAAGCCGCGCCCCGGTCTGTTCGCGGCGGTGGTCGGCGGCAGCGGCATCACCCCGGTGCTGTCCATGGCGGCCACCCTGCTCGGCCGGGAACCGACGGCCCGGTTCTGCCTGATCCGCAGCGACCGCACGGCGGCCTCGACGATGTTCCTCGACGAGGTGGCCGAGCTCAAGGACCGCTATCCGGACCGTTTCCAGCTGGTCACCGCGCTCTCCCGGGAGGAGCAGGCGGCCGGGCTCCCCTCCGGGCGGCTGGACGCCGAACGGCTCAGCGGCCTGCTGCCCGCCGTGCTTCCGGTGGCGGAGGTGGACGGCTGGTTCCTGTGCGGGCCGCTCGGCCTCGTACGGGGCACGGAGAAGGCCCTGAGAACCCTCGGCGTCGACCGCTCCCGGGTCCACCAGGAGATCTTCCACGTCGACGAGGGCCCCACCGACGTGACGGTGGTCAAGGTCGCCGCCCCGTCCGACGCCGTGCTGACGGCCACCCTCCACGGCCGCTCGGGCAGCTGGCCCGTGCAGGACACCGAATCCCTGCTGGAGACGGTGCTGCGAAGCCGCTCGGACGCTCCGTACGCCTGCAAGGGAGGGGTGTGCGGGACCTGCCGGGCGTTCCTCGTCTCGGGCGAGGTCCGGATGGACCGCAACTTCGCGCTGGAACCGGAGGAGACCGGGGCGGGCTTCGTGCTGGCCTGTCAGTCGCATCCGCTCACCCCGGAGGTGGAGTTGGACTTCGACCGCTGAGGTCGCTGGGGCGACTGAGGTTGTTGGGGCGACTGAGGTTGTCGGGGTCGCTGAGGCAGCTGGGGTCGCTGAGGTCGCTGGGGCCCTCCGGTGCCGGGGCGCTGTCGCATACCCACGCCTCCGCACTGTTCCCTTCCTCTAGAACCTGTTCTATCTTGACGATCCGTCAGGTCTTGAACGGTTAGCGGGAGGCCCGGACAGTGGACTTCACCTTCACCGAGGAACAGCAGGCGGCCGTCGAGGCGGCCAGGGCGGTCTTCTCGGACGTCGCACCCGACCGCGCTCCCAGTCCCGCCCTGACCCCGGGCGCCGTGGCGGAGGACATCGACCGCCGGCTGTGGAGCGAGCTGGCGCGCACGGATCTGCTCGGTCTCACCCTGTCGCCGGACCACGGAGGCGCGGGCCTCGACCCGATCGCGCTCTGCCTGGTCCTGCGGGAGTCGGCGAAGGTGCTGGCCAGGGTCCCGCTGCTGGAGAGCTGTGCGGTGGCCATGGCGGTCCAGCGGTACGGCGGGAGCACCCTCGCGGCGGAGCTGCTGCCCCCGGCAGGCCGGGGCGAACTGGTCCTGACCGTCGGTGCCAACGGGCGCAGCGGTCACGATCCCGCCGAACTCGCCGTCGCCGCACGGCCGTACGGGGAGAGCGGCGAGAACGAGGAGAGCGGCGGGGCGTCGGCAAGCGGCTCCGGCTGGGTGCTCGACGGGGTGCAGTCCGCGGTTCCCTGGGCCCAGGTGGCCGACTGGATCGCCGTCCCCGCGCACACCGCGGGGGGCCGGCCGGTCCTGGCCCTCGTGCCCCGTACCCGCGACGGCGTCACCCTGGCGGACCAGGTCTCCACCAGCGGTGAGCGCCTGGCCGAGGTCCGGCTCGACGGCGTACGGGTGACGGACCGCGAGCTGATCGACGTCCCGGGCTGCTGGGAGTGGCTGCGGTCCCTGCTCACCACGGGAACCTGCGCGCTCGCGCTCGGGCTGGGCGAGCGGGTGCTCGCGATGACCGCCGCATACACCGGCAAGCGCGAGCAGTTCGGATTCCCGGTCGCCACGTTCCAGGCGGTCGCCGTCCAGGCAGCCGACCGGTACATCGATCTGCGGGCGATGGAGGCGACGCTCTGGCAGGCCGCCTGGCGGATCTCGGCCGACGCCGGGGGGCCGCTGCCGGCGGCGGGCGATGTCGCCGTGGCGAAGATCTGGGCCTCCGACGGCGTCCGCCGCGTCGTGCAGACCGCACAGCACCTGCACGGCGGCTTCGGCGCGGACACCGACTACCCACTCCACCGCTTCCACGCCTGGGCGAAGCAGATCGAACTCTCCCTGGGCCCGGCCGCGGCCCATGAGGAGGCCCTGGGCGACCTGCTGGCCGCCCACCCGCTCGGCTGACCGACAGCACCGACACGTCACCGACAACGCCGACGGCCCCGACCAGGCCCGCCCGGGGGTCAGAGGACGAAGGCGGGCGTCCCGTTGTCCGTGACCATCGGGCGCCCGGCGCCGTCCCAGGCCTGCATGCCGCCGTCGATGTTCACAGCGTCGATGCCCTGCTGGACCAGGTACTGGGTGACCTGGGCCGACCGGCCGCCGACCCGGCACATCACATGGACACGCCGGCCGTCCTCGGCGGACTCGGTCAGCTCTCCGAACCGGCCCACGAAGTCGCTCATCGGGATGTGCAGCGCACCCTCGACGTGACCGGCCGCCCACTCGTCGTTCTCACGGACGTCCAGGACGAAGCCGTCCGACGGCACCGCCGCGGCGTCCACCGAGGGCAGCGGGGCGAAGTTCATGGGTCATGCCTTCTCTCGTGCGGTCTTGGACCTCGTACACGGGGCCTCGTGGCACATGGAACCTCGTGCAGGGGCCTCGTACATACGCGGCGGAGTCACCCGGAACGCTACTGCACCATCTCCGCGAGCTCGGCCTCGCGCCGGGACACCTCGCCCAGCAGTTGCTCCGCGATGTCCTCCAGCAGCTGATCCGGGTCGTCCGGGGCCATCCGGAGCATCGAGCCGATCGCGCCGTCCTCCAGCTCCTTGGCGAGCACCGTCAGCAGCTCCTTGCGTCGGCTGAGCCACTCCAGCCGTGCGTAGAGCTCCTCGCTCTCGCTCAGCGGGGTCAGGGGCTGGACCGGGCCGGCCGCCCACTCCGCCACGAGTTCCTTGAGGAGGTCGACGTCGCCGCGCCCGTAGGCGGCGTTCACCCGGGCGATGAACTCGTCCCGACGCTGCCGTTCCGGCTCGTCCTGGGCGAGGTCCGGGTGCGCCTTGCGGGCCAGCTCGCGGTAGAGCTTGCGGGCCTCCTCGCTCGGCCTGACCCGCTTCGGCGGCCGGACCGGCTGTTCGGTGAGCATCGCCGCGGCCTCGGGGGACAGCCCGTCGGTGTCCATCCAGTCGTGGAACAGCTCGTCGACCCCGGGCATCGGCATGACGACCGCACGCGCCTCCCGCGCCTTGCGCTCGTCCTCCGGATCCCCGGTCCGGGCGGCCCGCGCCTCCGCGATCAGCGCGTCCAGCTCGTCGAGGCGGGTGTACATCGGGCCGAGCTTCTGGTGGTGCAGCCGGGAGAAGTTCTCGACCTCCACCCGGAAGGTCTCCACCGCGATCTCGAACTCGATCAACGCCTGCTCGGCGACCTGCACCGCCCTGGCCAGCCGAGCCTCGGGGCGCGGCGCGGCGTCCCCGGGGCCGGTGGACTCCCCGGGGCCGGTGGACTCCCCGGGGCCGGTGGACTCCCCGGCAACGGCATCCGCGGCATCCGCGGCACCGGAAGCGTCCGGCGTCCCCGGAGCGTCCTCCGCCCCCGGGGCATCCCCCGCTCCGGGGGCGGGTCGGGGCGCGTCCGGCCGGTCGTTGTCCTGCCGGTCTTCATCGTTCCGGGTGGTCGGCACCCCGGCGGCTTCGTGGGTCACCCGTCCAGCGTATGGCCACGGCCCGGTGGCGCAGCACACACGGTGGGGCGCGGCCCGGGCCCCACCCCGTCACGAACAGGCCCCACCGCCGCACGAACAGAGCCCCCGGCGCCACGCGGACCGGGCCCCACCGCCTCAGGAAGCCGTCATATACCGAACTCGGCGGCCAGCCTGCCCGCCTTGATCGCCCGCACCAGCTCGGCGTGATCCGCTTCCGTACGGTCGGCGTACGTCACCGCGAAGGCGGCCACCGCCTCGTCGAGCTCGTCGTTCTTGCCGCAGTAGCCCGCCAGCAGACGGGGGTCGGCGCTGTGCGCGTGCGCCCGCGCGAGCAGCGCGCCCGTCATCCGCCCGTAGTCGTCGACCTGGTCGGCGGCGAGCGCGGCGGGGTCCACGCTGCCCTTGCGGTTCCGGAACTGCCGGACCTGGAACTGCCTCCCGTCGACGTCCGCCCAGCCGAGCAGGATGTCGCTGACGACCTGCATCCGCTTCTGCCCGAGCACCACCCGGCGCCCCTCGTGCGCCACCTCCGGCGCGTCGAAACCGACCGCGGGCAGATAGGGGGCGAGCACCGAGGGACGCGCCTCCTTCACCTGGAGGACCAGCGGCTCACCCCGGTGATCGAGCAGCAGCACCACGTACGACCGGGTCCCCACACTGCCGGTGCCGACCACGCGGAACGCCACGTCGTGGATCGTGTACCGGGCCAGCAGCGGCACCCGGTCCTCGGAGACGGTGGAGAGATAGCCGCCCAGCCCGGCGGCCACGACCGCGGCCTCGGCGTCCGGCACCCGGCGCAGCACGGGCCGGGCGTCGACGAAGCGCCGGCCGCCGTCGGGGCACTCCTCGGTGGAGCGGGCCGCGAAGCGGGCGCTGGTGTTGTTGCGGGCCTTCTCCGAGACCCGCTCCAGGGTGCCGGCCAAGTCACGCGCGTCCGTGTGCGAGACGAGCTCCTCGTCCGCGATCGCGGTCCAGGCGTCGAGGGCGGGCAGCCGGGCCAGCAGGCGCATCGTGCGCCGGTACGCGCCGGCGGCGTCGTGCGCGCCCCGGCGGCAGGTGTCCTCGTCGGCCCCGGCGGCCCGGCCCGCCAGCACCAGTGAGGTGGCAAGCCGCTTGAGGTCCCACTCCCAAGGCCCGAAGACGGTCTCGTCGAAGTCGTTCAGATCGATGACCAGGCTGCCCCGGGCATCGCCGTAGAGGCCGAAGTTGGCCGCGTGCGCGTCACCGCAGAGCTGGGCACCCACCCCGGTGACCGGGCTGCCCGTCAGATCGTGGGCCATCAGCCCGGCCGCACCGCGCAGGAAGGCGAACGGTGTCGCCGCCATCCGACCCACCCGTATCGGTGTCAGGCCCGGCACCCGGCCCCGATTCGACTCCTCGACCGCCCGCACGGCGTCCGGCCGTCCCGGCGGCAGGACCAGCGAGGCGTGCGAGGAGCGCGGCACCCGGTCGCGGAGGGCCTTGCCCGCCGCCTTCGGTGAACTCGCGGCACCACGCCGGGCGAACCCGGGCACGACCGGAATGCGCGGTTCCCCGCCCGCGGTCGCCGCGGTTCCCGTCGTTCCCACAGCACGCTGCTCAGGCGTCGTCGCCTCGGTTCCGCTCATGGAGCGTCGCCTCCCCCACCCTCGTACCGCCTCCGGCTGCCCGGCTGTCCGACCGGTCAGCGGCCCTGTCCGCCAGCGACCGAGCACGACGGTACCGCCGGATGCCCGCCACCCGCCGGGTCCGTGGACAGACGCCACGCCGGGGGCGGGCCCGGTGGACGGCAGTGGTGCGCCCGAGGGCGGCCGGACGAGGTCAGCAGCCGGTTCCGGAGCCGGCCGCGTCGTCCCGCGTCAGATAGGTGTCCGCCCACCGCCCCAGCTCCTCGAGCGCGGGCTCCATCGCGGCGCCCGCCTCGGTGAGCCGATACGCGACGCGCAGCGGCGGTCCCGCGTCAACCTCTCGGATCACCAGGCCGGCCGTGCCGAGTTCGGTCAACCGGTCCGAGAGCATGCGCTCGCTGATGCCGGGAATCGCCCGTCGCAGCTCGGCGAAGTGCACCGGTCGCTGGAGCAGCACCGAGACGATCTGGCCGGTCCAGCGCTTGCCGAACAACGCGAAGACGCGGCTGATCCCCCGGTCGACCCGCCGGCAGGGCTGCTCGCCGTGATCCGCCATTCCCCCAGAATACTGGGCCACCCTTAGCGGCTTACTAAAGGTAAGCAGCCGCTCGGTGAAATCCGACAGGGCCGGGGAGGCTCCAGGAGCACCGCGGCCCTGTCGTATGATGATCATGAACAATCGGACGTTTCACGTGAAACACAGCCCGCCCGGAGCGAATCAGGCGACGACCCCTCCGGCCGCCACCCCCGCACCTGCGGGCTCCTCGTCGCCCTCGTCGCCGGGCCCCCCGGCCCGCGGACCACGACCGGATCCACCGCCCCGCAGACCTGACCCGCCCGATCGGGAGCCCGAGTCGGTCGTGGGATCGGAGCCCGCGCCCTTGGCCTCCGCGGCGATCCTGGCCTCCTGCTCCTCACGCTCCGCCTTCTCGCGCGCCTGGGCCGCCAGATCCACCCGGCCCTCCGGCTTGATGTGGGCGATGACGCCGGGGTGAGCGATCGACGGCAGGATGTGGCGCCACATCTCCGCCACCTGCTCGCGCAGATCGGCCCGACCGGAATCGGCCTCCGAGACCAGCTGAATACCGGTGAACGAAGCGACGATGATTTTGGCTGACACCATCGGGTCGATCTGCGGGAACACCTCGCCGCGCTCCTGGCCCAGCTCCAGCATCCGGGCCGTCGCGTCGATCCAGTCGCCCCATGGATGCGGTCCGCCGAGGAAGACGCCCTCGATGGAGAGCCTGGTACCGGCCCGGGCCATCGAGTTGTGGCGCAGAGCGAAAGCGAACTGCTGGCCACCGTCCACCAGGGACTGAAGCGGCGACCCCTCCTGCTCGAACTCGACCGTGGAGGTCTGCTCGTCCATGATCGCCTGTGCGATGGCCTCCTTGGAGGCGAAGTGGAAGTACAAGGCCCCCTTGGTGACCTTGGCGCGACGGAGAATCTCCGAGATGGCGGCACGCTCGTAGCCGTAGTCGTCGAAGACACTCGCCGCGGCATCCACGATCGACCGCCACGTCTGGACTGCGCGAGCCTGCTTCGCCATTTCCTGCCTCCGGGACGTTCTGTGCGCTCAGCCCTTCACCGCCGAGTCGCCGTCGATCCAACCTCTGCGGCCAGCGTATGCAAGTGCGCCGTTGCACGGGCCATCGGTCTGTCCGGAAACCGTGCCCACACCCGGTGGATCACCGCCCGCGGACACCCGCTGCCGCCTCCTCCTCACCCGCCTGTCCGTACCCCGCACGTCGATCAAAAACACGGACCGACGGGGACGCGGAGAGGGAGGAACACGCGGATACCAGGCATCGAACCACGGAACAACGGCAGAACCCCCGCTCCGGATCGTTTCGAAGCGGGGGGAGGCGGGGGTTCTGGCGAACCAAACCCGACAGTCGCGAGCGACTGAGAATATGCGAGGGAAATCAGCTGTCCGCACACGGCTGAGTCTCCTCAGGCTACAGGGGAGCACCCTCGCCTCCCGGACCGTTCTGTCTCAGCGGTGGTGCTCGGCCTGGGCCTGACGTATCCGGCGGGTGGTCCCGGTGGCCGTCGGCGTCCGCGAGGCGATTGCCCGGGTGGAAGGCGCCGGGGAACCACCGGGGGAAAGCGAAATGGTCGGCATCGTGATCACGATGCCGACCATTTCGTCGGTGCTACCAGGACACCTTCTTCGGTGTCCGTCGTGCGCGAGGGGGGATTTGAACCCCCACGTCCCTAAGGACACTGGCACCTGAAGCCAGCGCGTCTGCCGTTCCGCCACTCGCGCATGAGTGGTGTTTCCAGACTCTCTCACCGTGTGGTGCGAGCGCCTGGCGACATCCGGAAGATTAGCACGGTGAACAGGGTGGAATCACATCCGTTGTTTCGCCTGCTCCAGCAGGGGAAGCGGGAACCCCGAACCATCGCCCCCACTCCTCCAGAGTGCGTCCCGCGTGCGGGACACTGTGAGGAGGCCACCTCTACGATCCGTGTGAGGGGTGACACTCATCCACAGGCCAGACAAGGGGAACCAGCCGATTTCCCGACGCGTGGATACGATCAGTAAGCAGTACAGGGACGATGACAACGGAGGAGGTGCCCCATGGGGGTCATGAAGCGTTTCGAGCAGCGCCTCGAGGGGCTGGTCAACGGCACCTTCGCCAAGGTCTTCAAGTCCGAGGTGCAGCCCGTCGAGATCGCCGGCGCCCTCCAGCGGGAGTGCGACAACAACGCGACGATCTGGAACCGCGAGCGGACCGTCGTCCCCAACGACTTCATCGTCGAGCTCAGCACACCCGACTACGAGCGGCTCAGCCCGTACTCCGGTCAACTGGGCGACGAGCTCTCCGGCCTGGTGCGCGACTACGCCAAGCAGCAGCGCTACACCTTCATGGGACCGATCAAGGTCCACCTGGAGAAGGCCGACGACCTCGACACCGGGCTCTACCGGGTCCGCAGCCGCACTCTGGCGTCGAGTTCGTCACAGCAGGACCCGGCAGGCCAGCCGCGGCAGCCCGCGACCGGGCGGCCCGCCGCCCCGGAGGCTCCCGGCGGCTACGGCTACCCCCCGAGCGCCGCTCCGCCGATGCCCGCGGCCCCGCCGCCCGGCGCCGGACGGCCCTCGGCCCCCACGAACGACCGGCGCCCGCCGGCCGCGCCCGGCCCCCTGCCGGACGCCCGGACCCGGCGCTGGATCGAGATCAACGGCACCCGCCATCAGATCTCCCGCCCGACGTTGGTGATGGGACGATCCACCGACGCCGACGTGCGGATCGACGACCCCGGCGTATCGCGCCGGCACTGTGAGATCCGGACCGGAACGCCCTCGACGATCCAGGATCTCGGGTCTACCAACGGCATCGTGGTAGACGGGCAGCACACCACCCGCGCTACGCTCCGCGACGGCTCGCGGATCGTCGTGGGCAGCACCACCATCGTTTACCGGCAAGCCGAAGGGTGAAGCGGGGGCAATGTCAGAGCTGACCCTGACGGTCATGCGGCTAGGTTTCCTGGCTGTTCTGTGGCTGTTCGTCATCGTGGCCGTTCAGGTCATCCGCAGCGACCTGTTCGGAACGCGCGTCACGCAGCGCGGCTCACGCCGCACTGCCGCCGACGCGCGCCCCCAACAGGGCCGCCAACAACAACAAGCGGCGCCGCCCCAGCAGCGCCAGCAGCCCGGGCGGCAGCGCCGCGGGGCACCCACAAAGCTGGTCGTGTCCGAAGGCACGCTCACGGGCACGACGGTCGCGCTCCAGGGGCAGACCATCACCCTGGGCCGGGCCCACGATTCAACGATCGTGCTGGACGACGACTACGCGTCCAGCAGGCATGCCAGGATCTACCCGGACCGTGACGGTCAGTGGATCGTCGAGGATCTCGGGTCCACCAACGGCACGTATCTGGAACGGACCCGGCTCACCACCCCGACACCAGTTCCGCTGGGCGCGCCGATCCGTATCGGCAAGACCGTCATCGAGCTGCGGAAGTAGTACGACAATGAGCGAGCGGAGCGAGCGAGCCGCGGCGGTCCCGACGGCGGACGCTGCCCGGTTCCCGACCGGAGGGTGGGCAGTGTGGCTCGAGACAGGCTGTACCCCGAGTCAGAGTCGACTGGGCAGGTGCGCATGAGTCTGTCGCTGCGCTTCGCCGCCGGGTCGCACAAGGGCATGATCCGGGAGGGCAACGAGGACTCCGGCTATGCCGGTCCCCGGCTCCTCGCCATCGCCGACGGCATGGGCGGCCAGGCGGCCGGTGAGGTCGCCAGCTCCGAGGTGATCTCCACGCTCGTCCCGCTCGACGACGACGTACCGGGATCCGATCTCCTGACCTCGCTCGGCACGGCCGTGCAGCAGGCCAACGACCAGCTGCGCGTCATGGTCGAGGAGGACCCCCAGCTGGAGGGCATGGGCACCACGCTCACCGCCCTGCTCTGGACCGGTCAGCGCCTCGGCTTGGTGCACGTCGGCGACTCCCGCGCGTATCTGCTGCGGGACGGCGTCCTGACGCAGATCACCCAGGACCACACCTGGGTGCAGCGCCTCGTCGACGAGGGCCGGATCACCGAGGAAGAGGCCACCACCCACCCGCAGCGCTCCCTGCTGATGCGGGCGCTGGGCAGCGGCGACCATGTCGAACCGGACCTCTCCATCCGCGAAGTCCGCGCCGGCGACCGCTATCTGATCTGCTCGGACGGCCTCTCCGGCGTTGTCTCGCACCAGACGATGGAAGAGACCCTCGCCAGCTACCAGGGCCCGCAGGAGACCATCCAGGAGCTGATCCAGCTCGCTCTGCGCGGTGGCGGCCCGGACAACATCACCTGCATCGTGGCCGACGTCCTGGACGTCGACAGCAACGACACCCTGGCCGCGCAGCTCAACGACACCCCGGTCGTCGTCGGCGCGGTCGCGGAGAACCAGGCCCAGCTGGGCGACGGCGGGGCCATGCAGACGCCCGCCGGCCGCGCGGCCGGCCTCGGCCGCCCCGTGCCCCCGCCCGCCGGCGGCTTCGGCCCGCCCGGCAGCGGCGACGTCGGCTACGGGGGCATGCCGGACGGCTCCTACGACGCCTATACGGACGAGGACTTCGCCAAACCGGGCGGCGGCCGTAAATGGCTGAAGCGTTCCGTCTTCATCGTGCTCGCGCTGGCCGTCATCGGCGGCGGTCTGTACGGCGGCTACCGCTGGACGCAGACGCAGTACTACGTCGGCACACAGGACGAGAACGTCGCGCTGTTCCAGGGCATCAGCCAGGACCTCGCCTGGGTCTCGCTCTCGAAGGTCGAGAAGAACCACCCCGAGATCGAGCTCAAGTACCTGCCTCCGTACCAGCGCAAGCAGGTCGAGGCGACGATCGCCGAGGGCAACATCACCGACGCCCGCGAGAAGGTCGCCGAGCTCGCCGCCCAGGCCTCCGCCTGCAAGAAGGACGCGCAACGCCGCGCGGCCGACGCCGAGAACCGGGCCCGTACGGGCGAGGGAGAGGCCGGCGGCACCGCCGGAGCCCCCGCCACCAGGACTTCCGCCACGTCCTCCGCCAAGGGGACCAAGCCGACCACCGCTCCCACTCCCGGCCCCAGCCTCTCGGAGGAAGAGAAGAAGCTGGTCCCGCAGTGCGGTAAGCAGTAAGCCGTAGGGGGCCTTCAGCACCATGAGCGTTGTCACCAACACGACCACCATCGGCGCGATCGACGCACCGAGTCGCCGCAACACCGAGCTGGCGCTCGTCGTCTTCGCCGTCGCCATCTCGGTGTTCGCCTACGCCAACGTGGGCCTCGCCCTCAACGGCGAACTGCCCGCGGGCATGCTCGGCTACGGAGCGGGCCTCGCCCTGCTCGGCGGGGTCGCCCACCTCGTGGTGCGCAGATTCGCCAAGTACGCCGATCCGCTGCTGCTGCCGCTGGCCACCCTGCTGAACGGCCTGGGCCTGGCACTGATCTGGCGACTGGACCAGTCGGAACGGCTGGCGCGGCTCCCCAGCTTCGCGCCCGCCGCCTCCAAGCAGCTGATCTTCTCGGCGATGGGCGTGGCCCTGTTCGTCGGTGTGCTGCTCCTGCTCAAGGACCACCGCATCCTCCAGCGCTACACCTACATCTCCATGGTGGTGGCGCTCATCCTGCTGATCCTGCCGATGTTCTTCCCGGCCCAGTTCGGCGCGAAGATCTGGATCACCATCCCCGGTATCGGCTCGATCCAGCCCGGCGAGTTCGCGAAGATCGTCATCGCGATCTTCTTCTCCGGCTATCTGATGGTGAAGCGCGACGCCCTGGCGCTGGCCAGCCGCCGCTTCATGGGTATGTACCTGCCCCGCGGGCGGGACCTCGGTCCGATCCTGGCCATCTGGGCGATGTCGATCCTGATCCTCGTCTTCGAGACCGACCTCGGCACCTCGCTCCTCTTCTTCGGCATGTTCGTCGTCATGCTCTACGTGGCGACCGAGCGCACCAGCTGGATCGTCTTCGGCCTGACCATGTCGGCCGTGGGCGCGGTCGGTGTGGCCTCGTTCGAGAAGCACGTGCAGGACCGGGTCACCGCCTGGCTCGACCCCTTCGCCGGCTGGGGCACCCATGCCGCCAGTGAGCAGATGGCCCAGGTACTGATGGCCTTCGGCTCCGGCGGCACGCTCGGGACCGGTCTCGGCCAGGGCAACTCCGACCTCATCCTCTTCGCGGCCAACACCGACTTCATCCTCGCCACCGTGGGCGAGGAGCTCGGGCTCGCCGGAGTGATGGCGTTCCTCCTGCTGTACGGGCTGATCGTCGAGCGCGGTGTGCGCACGGCGCTGGCCGCCCGCGACCCGTTCGGCAAGCTGCTGGCCATCGGGCTCTCCGGCGCCTTCGCCATCCAGGTCTTCGTCGTCGCCGGCGGTGTCATGGGCCTCATCCCGCTCACCGGTATGACGATGCCGTTCCTCGCGGCCGGCGGGTCGTCCGTCATCGCCAACTGGGCCCTGATCGGCATCCTGATCCGCATCAGCGACACCGCCCGCCGTCCCGCACCGGCCCCCGCGCCCTCCACCGACGCCGAGATGACGCAGGTGGTCCGACCGTGAACAAGCCCCTGCGGCGCGTCGCCATCTTCTGCGGCATCCTCGTCCTCTCGCTCCTCATCCGGGACAACTGGCTCCAGTACGTCCGCGCCGACGAGCTGACCAGCCACAAGTACAACCGCCGCGTCGAGATCGAGCGCTACGCCCACGAGCGCGGCGACATCATCGTCGACGGCAAGGCGATCACCGGCTCCGCCGAGACCGAGGACAGCGACTTCAAGTACAAGCGGGTCTGGAAGGACGGGCCCCTGTGGGCCCCGGTGACCGGCTACTCCTCGCAGGCCTTCGACTCCTCGCAGCTGGAGAACCTGGAAGACGGCATCCTCACCGGCAACGACGACCAGCTGTTCTTCGACCGGACGCTGTCGATGTTCACCGGCGACAAGAAGCGCGGCGGCAACATCGTCACCACGCTGAACGGCGATGCCCAGAAGGCCGCCTTCAAGGGGCTCGGCGGGAAGAAGGGCGCGGTGGTCGCCCTCGACCCGAAGAGCGGCGCCATCCTCGCCCTCGCCAGCACCCCGTCCTACGACCCCTCGGTCTTCGCCGGTAACTCCCTCAAGGACTCGGACAACCGGCAGAAGCTCCTGAAGGACGAGGACAAGCCGATGCTCAACCGGGCATTGCGCGAGACCTACCCCCCGGGCTCCACCTTCAAGGTCGTCACCGCCGCCGCCGCCCTGGAGAACGGGCTCTACGACGACATCGACGCCAAGACGGACTCCCCGCTGCCCTGGACGCTGCCGCAGTCCACCACGCAGCTCAAGAACGAGGGCAACATCCCCTGCGAGAACGCCACGCTGCGTGAGGCCCTGCGGGTGTCGTGCAACACCGTCTTCGGGAAGATGAGCGACGACCTCGGCAACAAGAAGATGATCGAGCAGACGGACAAGTTCGGCTTCAACAAGGAAGTCTTCACGCCCGTACGCGCCGACGCGAGCATCTACCCCGAGGACAACAGGCCGCAGAACGCGATGGCCGGCATCGGCCAGGCGTCCAACCGGACCACCCCGCTCCAGATGGCCATGGTGGCCTCCGCGATCGCCAACGACGGCAAGCTGATGCAGCCGTACATGGTCGCCGAGCGGCAGGCGCCCAACCTGGACCCCGTCTACACCCACGAGCCCGAAGAGCTCAGCCGCGCGCTCTCCGGTGAGAACGCCCAGAAGGTCCAGCAGATGATGGAGACCGTCGTCAAGGACGGCACGGGAACCAACGCGCGGATCCCCGGCGTCACAGTGGGCGGCAAGACCGGTACGGCACAGCACGGTCTGAACAACAGCGAGAAGCCGTACGCCTGGTTCATCTCGTACGCGAAGACCGACAGCGGCTCACCGGTCGCCGTCGCCGTCGTGGTCGAGGACGGCAACGCCAACCGGGACGACATCTCCGGTGGCGGGCTGGCCGCCCCCATCGCGCGCGACGTGATGAAAGCGGTCATCGACAGCAAGAAGTGAGACCTGTCACGGCGGTCGCCCGTCATACCGGACATCGGATACCGGTCGGATATCGGCTGACGGGTGCGGGCTGATCACGTCACCCGTGCCCGGTAGCGTATGCGCGAACAGCGCACCGCCGCGGACCACACACGGGTGCGGTCGGGACTGACGGAGAGGGCTGGAACAGATGGAAGAGCCGCGTCGCCTCGGCGGCCGGTACGAGCTGGGCTCGGTGCTCGGCCGTGGTGGCATGGCCGAGGTCTACCTCGCGCACGACACCCGGCTCGGCCGCACCGTAGCTGTGAAGACGCTCCGGGCCGATCTGGCCCGCGACCCGTCCTTCCAGGCCCGGTTCCGCCGTGAGGCCCAGTCGGCCGCCTCGCTCAACCACCCCGCGATCGTCGCCGTGTACGACACCGGCGAGGACTACGTCGACGGGGTCTCCATCCCGTACATCGTGATGGAGTACGTCGACGGGTCGACGCTGAGGGAGCTCCTGCACTCCGGTCGCAGGCTCCTCCCCGAGCGCACGCTGGAGATGACGGTCGGCATCCTCCAGGCCCTGGAGTACTCGCACCGCGCCCAGATCGTCCACCGCGACATCAAACCGGCGAACGTCATGCTGACGCGCACCGGCCAGGTCAAGGTCATGGACTTCGGCATCGCCCGCGCCATGGGCGACTCCGGGATGACGATGACGCAGACCGCCGCGGTCATCGGCACCGCCCAGTACCTCTCCCCGGAGCAGGCCAAGGGCGAGCAGGTCGACGCACGCTCCGACCTGTACTCCACCGGCTGCCTGCTGTACGAGCTGCTCGCCGTGCGGCCCCCGTTCGTCGGGGACTCGCCCGTCGCGGTGGCCTACCAGCACGTCCGGGAGGAGCCGCAGCCGCCGAGCAACTTCGACCCCGAGATCACGCCCGAGATGGACGCGATCGTGTTGAAGGCGCTCACCAAGGACCCGGACTACCGCTACCAGTCCGCCGACGAGATGCGCGCCGACATCGAGGCCTGCCTCGACGGCCAGCCGGTCGCGGCCACGGCGGCGATGGGCGCCGCGGGGTACGGGGGCTACGACGGTTACCACCCCGACCAGCCCACCGCCGCCCTGCGCCCGGCCGACCCGAACAACGCCCAGACCTCGATGCTGCCCCCGGTCAACCCGGACGACGGCGGCTACGGCTACGACGACCGCCCGGGCCGTCGGCGCCAGCAGAAGAAGAGCAACACCTCGACGATCCTGCTGGTCGTCGCGGGCATCCTGGTGCTGATCGGCGCGATCCTGATCGGCCGGGTGATCTTCTCCCCGACCAGCGACGACGGCCAGATCAACGCCCCGAACCTGGTGGGCTCCACGGTGCAGGAGGCGGAGAAACTCGCGGCCAGAACCGACGTCACCGTGAAGGTCGGCGCCGAGGAGCCGTGCGAGGAGCAGGAGAAGGGCGAGATCTGCTCGCAGGACCCGGCCGCGGACGCGCTGATGGACAAGGACGGCACCGTCACGGTCGTCGTCTCCGCCGGAGCGCCGAAGATCGAGGTCCCCAACGTCCTGGAGAAGTCCGAGGACGGCGCCCGCGAGGAGCTGGAGAAGAAGGGCTTCACGGTCAACGTCACCACGGAGGAGTCCGAGAAGACCGAGGGCACCGTGATCGAGCAGGACCCCAAGGGCGGCGAGAAGGCCGAGGACGGGGCCGAGATCACCATCACCGTGGCCACCCAGGCGACTCTCGACCTGCCGGACATGCGGACCCGCTCGTACGAGGCGGCGGAGCAGCAGCTGCGGGGCATCGGTTTCACCAACATCTCGCGAACCGACGTGGACTCGGAGAAGCCGGCCGGAGAGGTGATCGAGCAGACGCCCACCGGCCCGAGCAAGCAGGCCAAGGACGCGCAGATCGTCCTGAAGGTCTCCAAGGGGCCGGCGCAGCCGGAGCAGGTCGCGATCCCCGGTGACATCGGCAACAGGCCGTACCAGGAAGTGAAGGCCCAGCTCGAAGGGCTCGGCTTCGTGGTCGCACTCTCCCCGGGTTCGGTCGACAAGCCGAACGCCAAGGTGATCACCAGCAGCCCGGCACCGAACACCCCCGCGGACAAGGGCAGCACCGTCACCATCGTGACCATCGAGGGCGGCGGGAACGGCGGGAACGGAAACGGCGGAGGCGGCCTCTTCGGAGGCATGGGCGACGACTGAGCCACCGCGCCCCCGCCCCGCACGGAAAGGGCCCCGGTCACCTTGATGGTGACCGGGGCCTTCCCGTGTGCCCGAGCGCGAGCGGCTGTTCTTCGGCGGCTCAGCGCAGCTCGACCGGCTTGGTGCGGTCCTTGTCGACCTTCTCCGTACGCTCCAGCTCGCCCCACACGATGTACCGGTACTTCGAGGTGTAGACGGGGGTGCAGGTCGTCAACGTGATGTAGCGGCCCGGCTCGTCGACGCCCGACTCCTCCGGGACCGGCTGGATCACGTCGACGTTGAATTTCGACGTCTCGGGGAGCTTCTTGTAGACCTTGTAGACGTACCAGGTGTCCTTGGTCTCGAAGACGAGCGGATCACCGTTCTTCAGCTTGTGGATGTTGTGGAACTTCGCGCCGTGCCCGTCGCGGTGCGCGGCCAGCGTGAAGTTCCCCTCGTCGTCCCAGGGGAGGCCCGACTCGACCGGGTCCGTGTAGTAGCCCGCGATGCCGTTGTTCAGGGTCTCGGGGTCGGTGCCCTTCTTGACCAGCACCTCGCCGTTCTTCATGGCGGGCACGTGCAGGAAGCCGATGCCGTCCTTGGTGTCCAGGGCGCCCGGTCCGTCCGCCCATCGGCTGCGGACCGTGTCGCCCTGCTTGTCGGCCTCGCGGTCGGCGAGCACATTGGTCCACCACAGGGAGTACGCGACGAACAGCGCGAGCACCAGGCCCGCGGTGATCAGCAGTTCACCGAAGACGCTGACGGCCGTCGCGACGGGGTGGCGGCCTCGCCGGAGCGCCGGGGGCGGGGCCGTGGACGTGTCGGCCCGCTCGTCGTGCTCGGTCCTCGCTGCCACCGCACCGTCCCTGTCGTGAGGATGTTCAGCCGACGAGCGCGTCGGGCTTTCCCTGGCTGCGCGGCCGTTCGTCGACCATCTTGCCCCAGACGATCAGCCGGTAGGTACTCGTGAATTCCGGGGTGCAGGTCGTCATCGTGAGGTACCGGCCCGGGCCCTCGAACCCGGAACCCACCGGTACCGGCTCGATCACCGAGATGTTGGACGGCGCGGTCTGCGGAAGGACGCTGGCCATCTCGTACGTGTAATACGCGTCCTGTGTCTCGACCACGATCGGGTCGCCGGGTTCGAGCTTGTTGATGTAGCGGAACGGCTCGCCGTGGGTGTTGCGGTGGCCGGCCACGGAGAAGTTGCCCTGCTTGTCGGAGGGCATCGCCGTCTTGAGCCTGCCTTCGCCGTAGTGGCCGAGCATCCCCCGGTCGAGCACCTTCTCCTTGTCGATGCCCTCGGCGATCGGGGCGACGACGTCGAGCTTGGGGATGTGCATGATCGCGAAGCCCTGGCCGGGTGCGAACACCCCGGGCTTCCGGTCGCCTTTGGCCCACTCGTCCTGGATCCGGTTCGTCTCCTTGCCGGCGATCTGCTCGGCCCGGATGTTGGTCCACCAGAGCTGGTAGGTGACGAACAGCAGCATCAGGACGCCCAGCGAGATGAACACCTCGCCGACCACCCGGCTGGCGACGACCGCCGGGCTGTCCTTGGCCGCCTTGGCCGCGCGCCTGGCCTCCATCCGGGACATCGGGCGGGCCGGGGCGGCCCGTTCGGCGACCGGTTCCGGGCGCCGACGGCCGCGCCCCTTGGCCGCCCGCCGCCGCTCGGCCCGCCCACCGGAGGGAGGCGGGCCGGGGCGGGAAGCCGGCTCGGGTTCGGGATCGGGCTCGGCCGGAACGCGGCTGATGACTTCGGTGCGGGGCTCGGCGGGCCCCCCGACGACGGCGGTCATGACTTCGGTGCGCGGTTCGGCGGGGAGGTCCGGGGCCGGGGCCCGCTCCTCGGCCGGAGCTATTCGCGCAGACGGCTCCTGGGGCCCGTACCAGTCGCGCTGGTACCCGGCGGGGTCGTACCACTCGTTCGGGGCTCCTTGGGGCTGCTGAGGCCCTTGGTGAGCCGTGTGACCGGCCTCGCGCGACGACGGACCCGGCCCCGGGCCGTCCGTTCCCGGTCCGCCCGGGATGTTGTCCGCCCGGAACCACGGCGAGGCGTGCCCGCCGGGCAGCGGATCGCTGAGCGGATCCGCGAGGCCGTCCACCGCCGCCACGAACGCGCCGTCGGCCCCGTACACCCCTTGCGCGTGAGGGCCCTCCGGCCCGGCCTCGTGCCCGGGGCGGCCTACGGTCACGCGGCGGCCTTGCCCACCACCGGCGCGAGCCCCGCCGACCGCGCGACGGCCCCCTGGTCTCCGCACTGCTCCAGCCAGTTGGCGAGCATCAGGTGGCCGTGTTCGGTGAGCACCGACTCGGGGTGGAACTGCACGCCCTCCACCGCCCGGTCGCGGTGGCGCAACCCCATGATGATGCCGTCCGCCGTGCGGGCGGTGACCTCCAGCTCGGGGGGGAGCGCGCCGGGTTCGGCGGCGAGCGAGTGGTAGCGCGTCGCGGTGAAGGGGGACGGCAGTCCGGCGAAGACGCCCTTGCCCTCGTGGGTCACGGGGGAGGTCTTGCCGTGCAGCAGTTCGGGGGCCCGGTCGACGACGCCGCCGTACGCGACCGCCATCGACTGCATCCCCAGGCAGACGCCGAAGACCGGGACGCCGGTGTCCGCGCAGTGACGCACCATCTCGACGCAGACGCCGGCCTGCTCGGGCGTGCCGGGCCCCGGCGAGAGCAGGACGCCGTCGAAGCCGTCCTGCGCGTGGGCGGGGGTCACCTCGTCGTTGCGCAGCACCTCGCACTCGGCGCCGAGCTGGTAGAGGTACTGGACGAGGTTGAAGACGAAGCTGTCGTAGTTGTCCACGACGAGGACGCGTGCGCTCACTGGTCTGCTCCTGCTCCACCGGCGCTCTCGCCGTCGACGGTCACATCACCGAACGGAAGCAGCGGCTCCGCCCAGGGGAACACGTACTGGAACAGCGCGTAGACGACCGCCAGAACCAGCACGAGCGAGATGACACCCCGCACCCATGCGTTGCCCGGCAGATGCCGCCAGATCCAGCCGTACATGCTGACCCCTCCATTCGGTACCCGCACCAGACTAGAGGGCCGCGGCCGGGGAGGGGGTCAGCTGTGGAAAAGCGTGGACCAGCGTGGACCAGCACGGTCAGCCGGAGAGCTCCGGCGGCCTTCCGTCGCTCACCGGACGCGTGGCGTCCAGATGCGCCCAGGCGATCAGCCGGTGGCTGCTGCCCCATTCCGGCTCGCACGTGGTGAGCGTCAGATAGCGTCCGGCGTCCTCGAATCCGGAGCCGCGGGGCACCGGATCGACGACGGCGGTGTCGGTGGGCACGGTCCGGTACGGGTTCTTCGCGATGCGGTACGTGAACCAGGTCGTGCCGTCGTTCACGACCACCGCGTCCCCGGGCCGCAGCCGCGGGAAGTCCTTGAAGGGGTCGCCGTACGTCCGCCGGTGCCCGGCCACCGCGAAGTTGCCCGTGTCGCCGGGGCGGGCCGTTCCGCTGTAGTGCCCGAGCCCCTTCTGCAAGGTGGTGACCGCGGTGTTCTCCAGGACGGGCCACTCCCAGTCGGCGCCGAAGCGCGGGATGTGCATCGTCGCGAAGGGCTTTCCGGCGCGGTACGGGACCGGTTGCGGGTCCGGGGTCTCCGAGGGGGACGTCTCCGCGGCGGTGGGCGGCGGGGCCTGCGCCACGGGCTCCTGGGCCCACTGGCTCCGGAGGGTGTCGATCTCGCCCTCGGCCGCGTCGGCCGCCTTCACCCCTGTCCAGAACAGGAAGTAGACGACGAAAAGGATGATCAGCGCGCCCACGGTGATGCAGAGTTCGCTGAAGGTTCTGACGACGAGTCGCACCGACACCGGACGGCCTCCCCGGGGCTCAGCTCGTGCTCACTCCACAGGCTGTGCGTAGTGGAGATCCACTGTGCCCGAGTACCCGGGAAGAGTCACCGCCTCGTTCTCGTCGACTTTCCAGCCCAGCCCGTACGCCTTCACGTACAGCAGGTAGTTCTGGATCGCGGTGGAGTCGTTGAGCGCCTGCTTGAGCTTGCCCGGGTCGCCGACCGCGGTGACCTTGTACGGCGGGGAGTAGACGCGGCCCTGGAGGATGAGCGTGTTGCCCACGCAACGGACGGCGCTGGTGGAGATCAGCCGCTGGTCCATCACCTGGATTCCACGCGCCCCGCCCTGCCACAGCGCGTTCACCACGGCCTGCAGGTCCTGCTGGTGGATGACCAGGTCGTTGGGCTGGGGCTCGGGGTAGCCGGGGTTGGCGGTGGCGTCGGGGGGCGCGTCGTTGAGCGTCACGCTGACGGAGTCGCCGCTGATCTTCGTGGTGCCGGCCGCCTTCTCCAGGGCCTTCAGCCGGGCGTCCTCGGCCTTGGTGGAGCCGTCGTCGCGCTGGGCGAGGGCGTCGACGTCCGCGCGGGCGCCGGCGACCGCGTCGTTCAGCTCGCCGTTGTTCTCGCTGCGCTCCCTGATCAGGTCGGAGAGCTTGAGCAGGGAGGAGTCGCTGCGCAGATTGGTGCCCTTGGCGGTGTTGGCGCTGGTGACGAAGATGAGTCCGGCCAGGGCGAAAACCGCAGCGGTGAGGCCCCGGACCGCCCACGCGGAGGTGCGCCGGGCCGGGCCTTCTGGGGAGTCGGCGGAATTGCTCAACGTACCCTTATCTCATCAGGCGCCAGAGAAGCACTACGCTAACGGACGCTCGGGGGAGGCAGCATTCCCCCTGGCACCCGCCCCCGGCGCCCGCCACAGATCCCTGCGCGGTCACGCAGCGCATCGACAGGAGAGTCCCTCGTGCCGAAGTCACGTATCCGCAAGAAGGCCGACTTCACGCCGCCCCCGGCGAAGCAGGCAACGACCATCAAGCTGACCAACCGCAGTTGGGTCGCTCCGGTGATGCTGGCCCTGTTCCTCATCGGGCTGGCCTGGATCGTGGTGTTCTACGTGACCGAAGGTGATCTTCCGGTCGACGCCCTGGGCAACTGGAACATCGTGGTCGGCTTCGGCTTCATCGCCGGCGGTTTCGCCGTGTCGACGCAGTGGAAGTGACGGACCACCTCCGCGCAAGCCCTGCCCTGAGTTACCCACAGAGTTATCCACAGTCGGGGGAAAAGGTCAGACGATCTGTGGATAACTTCCGCTCATGTTGACGCCGGTGTGACCGCAGCCTCCCTCGACGAGGGGGGCTGCACCCCGTTGCCCAGAAGGAAAGACCCAGCTCAGCGACGAGGGGAACACATGTTCCTCTTGCCATGCACAAGATTCTGCGCACGCTGTGGACAACTTCGGTCCGCCTGGGGGTGGAGAGCCCCCGTTCCGCTCGGAATCCGACTCAGGTGAGCGACATCGTGCGGGCGACGACGATCCCGACGGACGCCAGCAGGACGAGCGCGCACACACCGGCCTGCACCGCCGTACGCCGCTCGCGCGGGGCGTGGACCATGCCGATGGCGATGACGACGCCCGCGATCAGACCGCCGACGTGCGCCTCCCAGGCGATGCCGCCCCAGGTGAAGGTGAAGACCATGTTGATCGCCAGCAGCACCAGCACCGGACGCATGTCGTAGTTCATCCGGCGCATCAGCACGGCGGTGGCGCCGAACAGGCCGTAGACCGCACCGGAGGCCCCGAGCGAACCCTGGTTGGGCGCGGCGATCAGATAGGTCAGGGCGCTGCCCGCGAGACCGGACAGCAGATAGAGCGCGAGATAGCGGGAGCGGCCGAGCGCGGCCTCCAGCTGTCCGCCGAGCCACCACAGCCCCAGCATGTTGAACGCGATGTGCACCACTTCCTGGTGCAGGAACACCGAGGTCACCAGGCGGTACCACTGGCCCTCGGCGACGCCTTCGATGGATCCCGGCGGCGGGCTCGGGTCCCATGCCCGCCCGAGCAGCGTCAGATCGCCCACCAGCGCGGGACGGACGGAGACCAGGAGGAAGACGGCCAGATTGATGCCGAGCAGGATCTTGGTGACCAGGCGCGGATCGGCGGCCACCGAGCCGCCCGCCAGCGTCCGCGGCCGACTGACCGCCGAGTGGTGCCCGGTGCCCGAGCCCTGGCGTACGCAGTCGGGGCACTGGAAGCCGACCGAGGCGCTGACCATGCACTCGGGACAGATGGGCCGCTCGCAACGCGTACAGCTGATGCCGGTCCCGCGGTCGGGGTGGCGGTAGCAGGTCGGCGTCGGCACACCGCTTCCCGCTGCGGCACGGTCCCCCGGCGGCTGCTGGTCCATCGGTCCTGGCCTGCCTCTCGGTCCTCGTCGCTCGGCGGCGCGAACAGGGCCGCCCCGCTGGTCCGCTATGTATCAGTACGGACGGGCAGGGCGGTTGGTTCCCGCGAGGGGTATCCGGCGGGAGCGGACGTCAGCGGGTCTCGACGACCACGGACTCGATCACCACGTCCTGCAGCGGACGGTCGGTGCGCGGATTGGTCGGGGTGGCCGCGATGGCGTCGACGACCTTGCGGCCGGCCTCACCGGACACCTCGCCGAAGATGGTGTGCTTGCCGGTCAGCCAGGCGGTGGGGGACACGGTCAGGAAGAACTGCGACCCGTTCGTCCCCGGGCCCGCGTTCGCCATGGCCAGCAGATAGGGCTGCGTGAAGCCCAGCTCCGGGTGGAACTCGTCGGCGAACTTGTAGCCGGGGCCGCCGGTGCCGTTGCCCAGCGGATCGCCGCCCTGGATCATGAAACCGCTGATGACGCGGTGGAAGACGGTGCCGTCGTACAACCGGTCCGTGGATTTCTCGCCGGTCTCCGGGTTGACCCACTCGCGCTGCCCGGTGGCCAGCTCGACGAAGTTCCGGACCGTCTTGGGCGCGTGGTTCGGCAGAAGCCGGATCTCGATGTCGCCCTGATTGGTCTTCAAGGTGGCGTAAAGCTGCTCGGCCACGGTCTGCCTTCCTTCGTCCTTCACCTGACGTCACATCCATCGCTGACGTCCGCCGATCCTCCCACGGACCGGTAAATGTGCGGCCGGATGCCGGACGAAACGGCGCGTTCGGCACCGAACCATGGCATTGTCGTCGGCACACTTCACATGAACCGTTTTGGCCGCAAAGAGCGAGCATGACCCGGATGCCCGTCCCGCATGCCGGGCATGGACGCAACAGGCATGATTTCGAACTGGGCGGACAGGCGGAGTACCTACCCGCCACCAAGGAGGAGGATCTCGTGACCCGCATCGACAGCGTGCGCGCCGCAACCGACTCGGCGAAGGACAGCGCGCAGCACGCCGCGGAAGTGGTGGCGCCTTACGCCGACACAGCCAAGAAGCAGGCGGCCCACTACGCGCACGAGGCTCGTACGCAACTCGCGCCGAAGGTGACGAAGGCCGCCAAGCAGGCCCGTGTCCAGTACGCGTCCCACCTCGCACCTCGCCTCGAACAGGCCCGTACGCACGTGCCGCCCAGGGTCGACGAGGCCGCGCACCGCGCCGCGGTCTCCACCCGTAAGGCCGCACGGAGCGCCGCCGACTACACCGCCCCCCGCGTCGAGCACGCCCGTGCGGTGGCCCTGCCCGTCGCCGAGCAGGCTTCCGCCCGCAGCGCGGCCGCCCTCGCGGCGCTGCGCACCCAGGTGACGGCCAAGGAGATCCAGAAGCTGGCCAGAAAGCACCAGCGGCGGGCCAAGGCGGGCCGGGCCGCGAAGGGGTTCCTGGTGCTTGGCGTCCTGGCCGGCGGCGCCTATGCCGCCTGGCGCTGGTGGGACAAGCAGGCCAACCCGGACTGGCTGGTCGAGCCGCCCGTCGCCACCGAGGTGGGCGACGAGCGTTCGCCGCTCAGCTCGGTCGACGGCAGCGCCCGGGCCGACCTCGACCCGGAGGTGAAGGCCAAGCAGGCCGAGGCCGAGTCGGGCGAGGGGGACACCCCTGGCCTCGACGACCGGCCCTGACCCGGGGCGCCCCGGGGCATACCCCCTGAGAGACCTGAGAGAACGGACGCGGCTGCGGTAACCACCAGGGTGGTTACCGCAGCCGCGTCCGTTCGTATCCCTGCCCCGCTCCGCCGCAAGACGGCGGCGGGGCGTCGCTCACCGGCGACTACCGGCTCACGGCGAAGCGCATCAGGGCCTGCTCGTCGCCCTGCTTGATCTTCCCGGTCTCGTTGATCACCTGGAGCTTCCAGCCGGCGCCCTCGCGGATCGCCTTGGCCACGGCGACGCCGTTGTCCTGGGTGAGCATGCTCGGCCAGATGTCGGCGACCTGCTGCGTGCTGCCGCCCGTCGCGTCGTACACCTTGAAGCTGATGTTGCGCGCGTTGCTGAACGCGCTGCGCTTCTTGTACGCGGCGGCGATGAAGACGATCGCCGTGATGTTCGAAGGAATCTTGGCGAACTCGACGGTCACCGTCTCGTCGTCACCGTCACCGTGCCCGGTCTGGTTGTCCCCGCTGTGCACCAGCGAGCCGTTGCCCAGCGGGTCCAGCGAGTCCAGACCTGCCAGCCGCACCGGGTCCCCGCCCTGCAGCGCGATGGCGATCAGGTCGAGGTCCGTTCCGGCCTTCTGCCGGATCTTCCCCATCAGGCCGCCGCTGCTCCCGACGGTGGGGTCCCAGGATGCCCCGATGGACAGATGGGTCACCCCACCCAGGTCGGCCGGGCCGTCTTCCTTCGTCAACGTGATCATGCCTGAGTCCTTTTGTGGCTCGACTGTTTACGTATGAAGTGTGCCTGGTGCCTCCGGTACACGGTCCCCGGAGGAAGCGCGCCGGTTCCGGATCGTACGAGAAAGACCCCCCCTGAGCCGCGTTATCGCAGTTCAGGGGGGCTTTGAATGTGGACCCCAGGAGATTCGAACCCAAAATAGATACCTTCCTGACCTGCGGTTCTACCGGGGAACCGGGACAAAGAGCCCCGTTTACATCCTCTTGGATCCACCTTGATCCTCCTCTGAGCAAACAGTCCAGGGCCATCGGTTGGCCGAGTGGGCGATCAGCAGAATGCGCCTGCTGCCCCAGCGGTTCGCCAGGTCGATGAGGAAGTCTTCGGTGGCGGCCAGTACTGCGCGGTAACTCTGGCCGCCGGGGAAGGGCTCGTCGATGTGCCGGCTCCGCGGGGAGGCGGGTACTGCGACCTGTAGACCCAGCACACTTCGCACCACCGGCGAGCCCCGGACCAGGCGGTCGGTCCGGGGCTCACTGACGTATCGCGGGAGTCGTCGTCCGTGTCGGGGAAGGCGCTGGCAGGGAAGGCGTTCAGTGGCTTCGGCGGTAGTGGCCGGCGATCAGGGAGATCGAGAACATCGCGGTCATGACGCCCACGGCCAAGGTCAGCGTGCCCGCCGTGCCGCCGCCCATCGACCAGCCGTTGCCGAGCAGGAGTGCCGTGCCGCCGATGCGGGCGAGGACGGCGTACCCACGGTTGCCGACCCGGCTGAAGTGACGGGCCAGGACGTAGCAGGCGGCGATCATCGAGAGGAAGGTGATCGAACCGGCGGCGAAGTGGGCGTAGCTGTGCCAGGTGAGTTCAGTGGGCATTCCGTAGGGGGTGCCGACCGGGAAACCGTCGGCCGGGTCCATGACGAACACGCCCGCCGCGATCATGCCGAAGCCGGAGACCCGAACCAGCCGCGGCGCCCAGATGCCCCCGGGGGTGCCGTGCAGGGCCCGGCGCAGACCGGTCGCCCCGAGGGCGAGCAGGGCGCCGACGACCAGAAAGTTGGCGATCTGGAGCCAGCCGAGGGAGCCGTTGCTCAGCGCGCTCAGCGGGTGGCGGGTGATGTCGAAGCCGTCCCGGGTGGCGGCCTGGGTCAGGGCGACGACCGCCCACAGCGGAGACGCCAGGACCGCACAGGTGAGCAGGGAGTGGGTGGCGCCCCGGGTGGCCTGGGCGCCGGTGGCGGGAGCGGTGCTGCGGTGGTCGACGGTGGTCATGGCGGGTGTCCTCCGGGGTTCGTCGTGTTCGGTTCTCGCTGACACGTCGATCCAGCGATGTGACAGGGAATGGCGGGCGTTCCCTGTCACATCGCGTCGTTCGACGTGTAGGCATACGGCGACCACCGCACCGCAGGTCACCGCACGACGAGATCTCCGCACGACGAGAAGAGAGAACCCCATGCGCTACCTGATGACGACCAAGCCTTCCGACACCGCCCCGGACGAGCAGCTGTACGCCGAGATGGGCAAGTTCGTCGAGGAGCTGACGGCCGCCGGTGTGCTGCTGGCCACCGGCGGCCTCGCGCCGGACGGCATCCTGGTGAGCTCGGCCGGCGACGAGATCACGGTGACGGACGGGCCGTTCGCCGAGGCCAAGGAGGCCGTGGCCGGCTTCGCGCTGATCGAGGTCCGGTCCAAGGAGGAGGCGATCGAACTGGCCCGCCGCTTCCGCAGGATCGTCGGCGACGGCGAGAGCGTGGTCCAGGAGGTCTTCGGCCCTTGAACTGCCGATACTCCTGAACTGCCCGCCACCGGACCTGTCGGCCCCTGAAGCCGTCGGCCCCGGACCTGCGGGCCCCCGGCCTCCGGCCCTCAGCCCTCGGCTCCGACCAGCGCGAAGACAGCACCTGCCCCGGCTTGCGAGCGAGCCGGGGCAGGTGCTGTCATCGTGCCTGTGCTCGATGCCCATCGCACCATTGACGCGGTCTGGAAAATCGAATCGGCCAAGATCATCGCCGGGCTCACCCGGATGGTGCGCGACGTCGGACTCGCCGAGGAACTGGCCCAGGACGCGCTCGTCGCCGCGCTCGAACAGTGGCCCGCCTCCCGCATACCGGACAACCCCGCGGCATGGCTGATGACCACGGCTAAAAGACGCGCTGTCGACCACATCAGGCGCTCCGAGCGCCTGACGCGCAAACAGCGGCAGCTCGCCCACGAGCTTGAACAGCGGCAGGATCCCGAAGACCAGGAGACCCCTGAACAGGACGACGTCCTGCGGCTGATGCTCATCTCCTGCCACCCGGTCCTGCCGACGGAGGGCCGGGCCGCACTGACACTCCGACTCCTCGGCGGCCTGACCGCCGAGGAGATCGCTCGGGCCTTCCTCGTCACCGGGACGGTGATCACCCAACGCATCGCCGCCGCCAAGCGGACGCTGGCCGAGCAGCGCGTTCCGTTCGACCTGCCGGACGAAGCGGAGCTGGCCCAGCGCCTCTCGTCCGTCCTCGAAGTCATCTACCTGATCTTCAACGAGGGGTACTCGGCGACCTCCGGCGACGACCTGATGAGGCCCGGCCTCTGCCTCGAAGCACTGCGACTGGGCCGGCTGCTGGCCGAGTCGGCACCCCGGGAAGCCGAAGTGCACGCGCTTGTCGCGCTGATGGAGATTCAGGCCTCGCGCTCGGCCGCACGCACCGGCCCGTCCGGCGAGCCCGTGCAGCTGCACGAACAGAACCGGGGACGCTGGGACCAACTGCTCATCCGCCGCGGCTTCACCGCGATGCTGCGCGCCCGAGAGGCCGGTGGAACACCCGGCCCCTACCTGCTGCAGGCCGCGATCGCCGTGAGCCACGCCCAGGCGCGCACCGCCGAGGACACCGACTGGGTGCGGATCGCCGACTTGTACGGGGCACTGGCGCGGCTGCTGCCGACGCCGATCGTCCAGCTCAACCGGGCGGTGGCACTCGGAATGGCGCACGGACCGCAGGCGGGCCTCGACCTGGTCGACTCCCTGATCACCGACCAGGCGCTGCACGACTACCACCTCCTCCCCAGCGTCAGAGGAGACCTGCTCCTCCGCCTGGACCGGCGACAGGAAGCGCGGCTGGAGTTCCTCCGGGCCGTGGCACTCACCGGGAACGCCTCCGAGCGCGCCTTCCTGCGCCGCCGCGCGGAGGAGATCACCGTCACCGGCCCCTCCCTCCCGACCCTCGGGCAGGCCGCGCACGACTTCCTCAGCCGCGACGCCCTGAACGCCACGACCGTCCACTCGTACGGACAGACCCTCCGGCGCCTGTGCCGCGCCCTCGGCGAACACACACCGCTGGACGCCCTGACGGCCGACCAGGTGGCGCAGACGTTCGCGACGGCCTGGGCAGGCGCCGAGGCCAGCACCTGGAACCGCCACCGCTCGGCCGTCCGCTCCTTCAGCACCTGGACGTCGGCGAACGACCTCGCGGCGAAGCTGGACCGCCGTGCCGAGACCCGCCCCCGCGCCCAGCCACTGACAGCAGAACAACTCGACGAGCTGTGGAGCCACCCGGACCTGCCGTTGCGCGAACGGACGCTGTGGCGCCTCCTCCACGAGTCCGCGGCCGGCGTGAAGGCCGTCCTGTCCCTCGACATCGAGAACCTGGACCTGGACGACCGACGGGCCCGCACGAACCGCGGCTGGGTGAGCTGGCGCTCCGGAACCGCCCGGCTCCTGCCCCGACTGCTGGAAGACCGGACCCGCGGCCCGGTCTTCCTCTCCGACCGACGCCCCGGCCCCGCCCGGACGCCCGAGCCCGCGGACCTCTGCCCGGACACAGGCCGCAGGCGCCTGTCCTACGAGCGGGCCGAATATCTGTTCAAGGAGCGGACGAAACTCCTCGACCCGGCACACGACGGCTACACTCTCCGCAGGCTCAAGCCCCCACCGGAACCGAACGGAACCGCCCCGGCGCGACCTCATGCTCCATCGCTCTGCTCGTCGGCGGCGTCGGTGTCACCAATACCATGATCATTCCGGTCCTCGAACGCCGCCACGAGATCGGCCTGCGCCGCTCCCTCGGTGCCACCAGAGGCCAGATCCGCATCCAATTCGTCACCGAATCCCTGATGCTCTCCGGCCTCGGCGGACTCGCTGGCATAGCTCTGGGCGCCAAGCAACGGATGGCAGCGACCGCCCGCCGACGCCTTCAGATACCTCGCAGACCGCGCACTTCGCCCGCCCGAGGGGGGAGCAAGACCTGCTTGCTCGCCCCTCGTCACCACCTCAGTGGTGAGGTTGCGGCAGGCGGCGTCCGCGCCTCTGTGTTGGCCGTCGGCGAGACGGCGGTGGTCGGCCTCGGCGTGCATGCAGGCACGGCGCCTGGGGCGTCGCCGGGACCGTCGGTGAATCACTGCGGCGTAGTCCTCCGGATCCTCCGGCAGCGCCGCCGACGACATCTCATACGCGGCGAACCACTCGGCGGACGGGAACCCACCACACGTACGCGAAAGTTCAACCGATCTTCTTGAAGTCGGTCCGCACCGTCACCGGCACACCCCCGACGGAGAAGTCGACCTTCTCACCGAAACCAGGCCCCCGAAACCACCCGTCGGCACCCGCGTGCTGACACGTCAGCACGAAAAAAGCCCCTCCGAACCGCTTTTCCGCAGGTCAGAGGGGCTGTACGTGTGGAGCCTAGGAGATTCGAACTCCTGACATCTGCCTTGCAAAGGCAGCGCTCTACCAACTGAGCTAAGGCCCCGGGCCACAACGAACGAGGGCAACGCCTGACACGTCCGTGCCAGGGCTACCGTCGCAGACCAGAGTACCGGGTGACCCCCCTAATCCTGCAAAAGGATAGGGACTCCCCGTGGACGACCACGCTCCGTAAGATGCTCGCAAGGTTCGCAGCAGCGAAGCCGCAGCGATGGGGAGACGCCATGGACGCAGCGCAACAAGAGGCGACGGCAAGAGCCAGAGAACTTCAACGCAGTTGGTACGGGGAGCCGTTGGGGGCGCTCTTCCGTCGGCTGATCGATGATCTCGGCCTGAACCAGGCCCGGCTGGCCGCTGTTCTCGGGCTCTCCGCCCCGATGCTCTCCCAACTGATGAGCGGCCAGCGGGCCAAGATCGGGAATCCCGCGGTGGTCCAGCGCGTCCAGGCCCTCCAGGAGCTGGCGAGCCAGGTGGCCGACGGCAGCGTCAGCGCGGGCGAGGCCACCGACCGCATGGAGGAGATCAAGAAGTCGCAGGGCGGGTCGGTCCTGACCGCCACCGGCCAGACCACCTCCACCGGCGGCGCTCCCACCGTCCGCCGGGTGGTGCGCGAGATCCAGTCCCTGCTGCGGTCGGTCGCGGCGGCCGGCGACATCATCGATGCCGCGGACGCCCTCGCCCCGACCCACCCGGAGCTGGCAGAGTTCCTCAAGGTGTACGGAGCGGGACGCACCGCGGACGCGGTCGCGCACTACGAGGGGCACCAGAGCTAGCGGCTCCGGACCACGACGGACGACGGAGCCAGGGCACGCGCGCACCGTGCGGCGCCCTGGTGCCGGCAGGACGCGGGGTCCGGACACGGGCCGCGGCAGACGCCGCGGCACCACAGGAACGCGGGGAGCGGGCGCAGCACAATGGGTGAGGTCTTCGCTGGTCGGTACGAGCTGATCGATCCGGTCGGACGGGGCGGGGTCGGCGCCGTCTGGCGCGCCTGGGACCACCGCCGCCGCAGGTACGTCGCGGCCAAGGTGCTCCAGCAGAGCGACGCGCACACGCTGCTGCGCTTCGTCCGCGAACAGGCCCTGCGCATCGAGCACCCGCACGTGCTGGCCCCGGCCAGCTGGGCCGCCGACGACGACAAGGTCCTGTTCACCATGGACCTGGTGAGCGGCGGCTCGCTCGCCCATGTCATCGGCGACTACGGCCCGTTGCCTCCGCGCTTCGTCTGCCTGCTGCTGGACCAGCTGCTCTCCGGGCTCTCCACGGTGCACGCCGAAGGGGTGGTGCACCGCGACATCAAACCCGCCAACATCCTGATGGAGGCGACCGGAACGGGCCGCCCGCATCTGCGTCTCTCCGACTTCGGCATCTCGATGCGCAAGGGCGAACCCCGGCTGACCGAGACCAACTACGTGGTCGGTACGCCCGGTTACTTCGCCCCCGAGCAGATGATGGGCGCCGAGCCCGACTTCCCCGCGGACCTCTTCGCGGTCGGTCTGGTCGCGCTCTATCTCCTCCAGGGCCAGAAGCCCGACTCCCGGGCACTGGTGGAGCACTTCGCGGCGCACGGCACCCCGAGCGCCCCCAACGGCATTCCCGAGCCGCTGTGGCAGGTTCTCGCCGGGCTGCTCCAGCCGGACCCGCACGCCCGGTTCCGGACGGCGACGGGCGCCCGCAAGGCCCTGACCGCGGCGGTCGAGATGCTTCCCGAACCCGGCCCGGACGACGAGCCGGTGGAGGTGTTCGACCAGATCGGGCCGCTGCCGGCGGGGTTCGGCCCCGACGGGCCCGTGACCGCCCCTCAGCAGCCCGAGGAGCCCGCACCCGCCCCCACGGCCGCCCCGGCGCGGCCGGCCGTTCCGGGGCCCGGTCAGCAGGCTTCCGCACCGCCCCCCGCGTCGATGTCCGAGACGGGCAGCTTCCACCTGGCGCCCCCACCCGGGGCCTCGCCCCAGCAGCAACAGCCTTACGCACAGCCGGGGTTCCAGCAGCCGTCGGCCGCACCGTTCACGGCGGACGCGCCGCCCCCGTACGCCGCCGGCGCGCCGGATCTCTCCCAGGCACCGACCTCCGGCGTACCGCACGATCCCGTCGCCACCCGCGCCTACACCGCCCAGCAGCGGCAACCACCGGTGCCGGCCCCGCCGGTGCACCACGCCGCGCCCCACGCGCCCGTACGGGTAACGCGTCCGGGACCGTCGCCGAAGGTGGCGGCCGGGGTGCTGGCGGTGGCGCTGATCTGCTTCGCGGTCGGGATCTGGGCCCTGACCCAGATCTGACGGTCCCGCCGCCGGGCCGACTACCAGCCCTGCGGCGGCTGGTGGCCCCCTGCGGCCGGCGAACCGGAGGCCGGGGCCCCGGCGGCGCGGCGGCGGGCCAGCAGCGTCCAGACGCCCAGCCCGAGCACCAGCACGGACCCCGTGCCGATCCCGGCGGCGGCGACCACCGTCATCGGGCCGCTCCGCGCGGCCTGCCGGGCGTTCTTCCCCTTCCGGGCCACTTCCCGGTCCTGGTCGGTGACGCCGAAGACCCCGGCGTCACCCTCGTACGGGGACGCCTCGGCCTTGTTCTTCACCTGGACCGCCAGCTCGAACGGGATCGGCTCGTCGCCGTAGGACTCCTTGAGCTTCGGGCTGAGGGACACCGACAGGTAGTACCAGCCCGCGAAGCGCATGGCACTGACCTGGGTCGAGGTGTCGAACCGGTTGCGGTAGGCCACCGGCGGCAGCGGCCTCAGCGACGCGGAAGCGGGCCCTCCGGAGTACGAGAGCGTGGCGTCGGAGACATGCCCCTGGGCGGGGTTGTCCAGAGACAGGGTGAGCGCGTTGCCCACGAACTCCTTGGTGGCGCCGGTGCTGTTGGAGAGCCCCGCGGTGGCGTGGAGTTGCTGGCCCCAGTCGACCGGCACCCGGTAGAAGCGGGTCTGCCCCGGGGCGACCGTGTCCTGCCAGCGGCCGTTCTCCAGGCTGGTGGCCTCGGAGTACCCCGACCCACCGGACCGCTTCTGCTGCTGCCCGGTCAGCGGCTTCGCCGAGGCCGAGGGCCAGCTTTCGGGCCCGTCGGTCGGCATGGCCGCCCCGCTCTTCAACCGCGGCTCCTGGAGGAAGCGCAACTCCAGGTCCCAGGCGTCGGAGTTGGACGTGTCCTCGCTCTCGCGCTCGACGAGGACGTCGTACTGGCCGCTCTCCTGGCAGGTGGAGCCGCCCTCCTTGACGGTCCGGGAGACGTACGCGGCGATGGGACGCGCGTACGCGCCCGCGCCGAAGTTCGCCTGCTCCGAACCGCACTGGGTGTCGTCGGTCTCCCGGAGACTGACGTTGATGCCGTCGCCGTAGGCGACCGCGCCGCTGTCGCCGGGCACCGCGACCGCCGAGACATAGGCGGTGGAGGCGTCGTCCAGCGTGACCCGGTAGTAGAGCTTCTGGCCCGGCTTGATCGTGCTGCGGTACGGGACGCCCTCGTCCAGCGTGGACGCCTCGACGTTGGTCGCCGCGCCCTGCACGTTCTTCGCGTCGGGGTCGAACGCGTACACCCCGGGGCCCGCCGCGTGCGCCTGCCCCGGCAGGGCCGCCGCCGCGCACATCGCCGCGAGTACCGCGGCCACCACCCGGCCCCTGTTGCGCTGCCTCTTCACGCGCTTCCCCTCGTCGTCCTCACGCGCCGGTGCCGTCGACCGCCCGGCCGCGATGCCGGTCCATCCTGCCCCGCCCGCACCGCCGGTGTCTCCGGCCACAGCCGCATTGCCCCTCTTGTCCGCGTTCCCGCCCTCGCAGACACCCCGCCGGAGTTCACCAGAGCAATTTATGTATGTGCTCCAGTGAACTCAAGAGGCCGGAAGGCCAAGAGGTACGGGCGTCACGCGCTCACGACGAAGGGCCCGCACGCCGACGAACGGGCCCGGACAGCACGAAGCCCCGGCCGCTCAGCGACCGGGGCCCGTAACAGACTGTGCCGTCTCACACACCCGAACCTGCGGGCACGGAGTCGGTCGCCTCCGTCCACAGATCCTGCTCGGCGCGATCCGCCTGGATCTGGCGGTACACGAGGAGCCCGCCGATGGCGGCCAGTGCGACCAGGAGAAGCTTCTTCACCGCGCGACCTCGTCTTTCCTTGGCGTATGGGCCTTCTGTCGCCGACTATACACACCGGCCGATACCGATCGGTTACCTGCCCGGGGGCCCCGGAGCACCCCCTCGACGGCATCCGGAGAGACCTCCGGGCACCCTCTTCCGACCGTCCGCGAGGGCCTGTCCACTCCGGTTGCACCATACGAGTGGTGTTCATCCGAAGATCGGCGCGGAGCGGGCGTCGCTCCTCGAAATCACGGCCCGGGTCCACATGATCGGAGAAGTCAGCAACCGACCGTCCGAAAGCGAGGGGCCATGAGCACCTTCCAGCCCAAGAACCTCTGGACCGCCTTCATCACCGCGTTCTTCGCCCTCCTGGCGTCGCTGGGCCTCGCCACCGCCACGGCGAGCACCGCGAACGCCACGAACGCCGCAGCGCAGCCGAGCACCACGACCCAGGAGCACACGGCAGCCACCGCGGCAACCCCGATCGCCCCCTCGGTCCGATGGACCCTTCCGCGTGACCGTGCCCTGCCGCCCACGATGAAGCAGCGCATCCGCGCCGAGGCCCACGGCTCCTCCCCGGCCACCCGGCACCTGTCCCTCGACCCCGCGGAGGCCGCCCGCACGACCGGCCCGGCCGGCTCCCACCACGCAGCCCCGGAAGGCGACTCCCCGGCGCCACCCCCCTGATCCCGGCGCCCACCGCACTCCGGGGCCCCTGGTCCGGTTCACACCGGCCGGGGGCCCTTTCTACGTGCGGCCCGCGCCGTACGTGGACCCCCGGTCTGCGCATGGATCGCGAAACCGGGTCACCGCGCCGAGCACCTCGGGCGACCGAACAGCTCAGCCCTTCCGCAGCGCGGCAAGGCCCTTCTGCATGTCTTCGCTGTTCATCACCGGCTGGATCTCGATCTTCGCACCGAGCTTCTGGAAGAGCGGCTCCGCGATGGTGGGCAGCAGTGAACTGTCCTGCATGTCGAAGACGAACGTGCAGCACCGTCCGCCCTCGCTGGGCCCGAAGTAGGCCGCCTCCGGCTTCAGCAGCTCCGCCATCGACTTCATGGTCTTCGGCAGTGTGCCGTTCTCGATGGCTTCATTGGAGATCTGCGTGTCCATGTGAGCTCTCAGCATGACCCTCATGGCATCGCTCCTTCCGTCCAGGGCGACCGGCGTGCTTCCGTCCGCGCTCCCTGACCTTCAGTGAGATCGGGATCAGCCTTCCGTGGGTGGTCCCTCGGCGACTTGTCGCCCTCCATCCAGGCTGCCCTTCGTCGTGGCCTGAAGCACCCGGCGCGGTCGCCTCGCGCGGGCGAAACCTCTGGAAGATCCGCTGATCGGACCGATGTCGGTCGGATACGCCGAAGGCCCCCCACCGTCTCCGGTGAGGGGCCTTCAGTCTGGTGGGGCTAACAGGATTTGAACCTGTGGCCTCATCCTTATCAGGGATGCGCTCTAACCAACTGAGCTATAGCCCCGCCGCGCTGTCGCGCTGACTTCTGAAGATTAGCGCACGTCGGGGCCAGTCCCAAAATCGATACTCGGCGCGCTACTCGTCCTCGGCCAGCGTGAGCTCGACGCCGCCCACGAAGCCCGCCGACAGGTTGTAGATGAAAGCGCCCAGCGTCGCCAGCGCGGTGGCCAGCACCACGTCGATCACGGCGATGACCGAGGTGAAGATGAGCACGCGCGGCAGCGACAGGAACGACTGCAGATCGAAGCCGTTGCTCTCGTTCGAGCCGGTGGCCTCGCTGATCGTGCCGCCGACGGTCTCGAAGACGCCCATCGCGTCCATGACCATCCACAGCACCGCCGACGCCACCACCGTGCAGATGCCCAGCGCGATCGACAGCAGGAAGCTGACCTTCATCACCGACCACGGGTCGGCCTTGGCCACCCGCAGACGGGCCTTGCGGGTACGCGGAGTGGTCCGCGCCCCCGTGCGCGGCTTGCGCGTCGCCTGAGCGCCGCCCACGCCCTGCGCGCCGCCGGCCGGCTGTCCGGGGCGCTGGCCGCCCTGGGTGCCGCCGCCGGGCGCCTGGTACGCCTGGGGCGGGTGGTACGGCCCCGACGGCCCCGGTGCGGGCTCACGCTCGCCGGGCAGGGGCCCGGTCGCGTAACCCTCGTACTGGGGCTGAGGCCCTCGTGTGTCCGTCACAGTGCCCCCTTGGGAGTCCGTGGCAGGGCCACGGGCACCGTTCGCTCCAGCTCCGGAAGCGGCCGAACCGGCGCCCGTGGCTCCACTCACGCTCTACTCCTCGTGCTCCCCGGTCGAAGGCTCCGTGCCCTCGACAGTGCCCTCTGTCACGCCCTCGGCGTGAACCTCGGCCAGCTCGCCATCGACGTCATCGGCCCCATCGACCTCTTCCGCCTCACGGCCGGCCTCGGCATTGCGCGCGATGCCGACGACGGCGTCGCGCTTGCCCAGATTGATCAGTTGAACGCCCATGGTGTCACGGCCCGTCTCCCTGACTTCATTGACTCGCGTACGAATCACACCACCGCCGAGCGTGATGGCGAGAATCTCGTCGGTCTCCTCGACCACCAGCGCACCGACGAGCGATCCGCGGTCCTCCACGATCTTGGCGGCCTTGATACCGAGGCCGCCTCGGCCCTGGACGCGGTACTCGTCGACGGGGGTCCGCTTCGCGTACCCGCCGTCGGTAGCGGTGAAGACGAACGTACCGGGCCGGACGACATTCATCGAGAGCAGTTCGTCGCCCTCGCGGAAACTCATCCCCTTGACACCCGAGGTGGCACGGCCCATCGGGCGCAGCGCGTCGTCCGTCGCGGTGAACCGGATCGACTGGGCCTTCTTGCTGATGAGCAGCAGATCGTCCTCGGCCGACACCAGCTCGGCGCCGATCAGCTCGTCGTCGCCGCCGTCCGGCATCTCGCGCAGGTTGATCGCGATGACACCGCCCGAGCGCGGCGAGTCGTAGTCCTTGAGCGCGGTCTTCTTCACCAGACCGCCCTTCGTCGCCAGGATCAGGTACGGCACGGCCTCGTAGTCGCGGATCGCCAGGATCTGGGCGATCTTCTCGTCCGGCTGGAAGGCCAGCAGGTTGGCGACGTGCTGGCCGCGCGCGTCCCGGCCGGCGTCCGGGAGCTCGTACGCCTTGGCCCGGTAGACCCGGCCCTTGTTCGTGAAGAACAGCAGCCAGTGGTGGGTCGTCGAGACGAAGAAGTGGTCGACGATGTCGTCTTCCCGCAGCTTCGTCCCGCGCACACCCTTGCCGCCGCGCTTCTGCGAGCGGTAGTCGTCCGTCTTCGTGCGCTTCACATAACCGCTGCGGGAGATCGTGACGACGATGTCCTCCTCGGCGATCAGGTCCTCGATGGACATGTCACCGTCGAAGGGCACCAGCGCGGAGCGCCGGTCGTCGCCGAACTTGTCGACGATCGCCGCCAGCTCCTCGCTGACGATGGTGCGCTGCTTGGCGGGCGAGGCCAGGATCGCGTTGTACTCGTTGATCTTCGCCTGGAGCTCGTCGTGCTCGGCGGTGATCTTCTGGTGCTCCAGCGCGGCCAGCCGGCGCAGCTGCATCTCCAGGATCGCGTTCGCCTGGAGTTCGTCGATCTCCAGCAGGCCCATCAGGCCCTCGCGTGCGATGTCCACCGTGTTGGAACGCCGGATGAGGGCGATGACCTCGTCGATGGCGTTCAGGGCCTTGAGGAGGCCGCGCAGGATGTGCGCCCGCTCCTCCGCCTTGCGCAGCCGGAACTTCGTCCGCCGGACGATGACCTCGATCTGGTGCGTCACCCAGTGGCGGATGAACGCGTCGATCGACAGCGTGCGCGGCACCCCGTCGACGAGCGCCAGCATGTTCGCGCCGAAGTTCGTCTGGAGGTCGGTGTGCTTGTACAGGTTGTTCAGGACGACCTTGGCGACCGCGTCCCGCTTGAGGACGACGACCAGGCGCTGACCCGTACGCGAGGAGGTCTCGTCGCGGACGTCCGCGATCCCGCCGACCTTGCCGTCCTTGACCAGGTCGGCGATCTTCTGCGCGAGGTTGTCGGGGTTGGTCTGGTACGGAAGCTCCGTGACGACCAGGCACTGACGGCCCTGGATCTCCTCGACCGCGACGACCGCGCGCATCGTGATGGAGCCACGGCCGGTGCGGTACGCCTCCTCGATGCCCTTGCGGCCCACGACCAGCGCGCCGGTGGGGAAGTCGGGGCCCTTGATGCGCTCGATCAGCGCGTCCAGCAGCTCCTCGTGCGAGGCCTCGGGGTGCTCCAGGTACCACTGGGCGCCGGCGGCGACCTCACGGAGGTTGTGCGGCGGGATGTTGGTCGCCATGCCGACCGCGATGCCCGCGGAGCCGTTGACCAGAAGGTTCGGGAAGCGCGCCGGCAGGACCGTCGGCTCCTGGTTGCGGCCGTCGTAGTTGTCCTGGAAGTCGACGGTCTCCTCGTCGATGTCCCGGACCATCTCCATGGACAGCGGCATCATCTTGCACTCGGTGTACCGCATGGCGGCGGCCGGGTCGTTGCCCGGGGAACCGAAGTTGCCGTTGGAGTCCACCAGCGGCATGCGCATCGACCAGTGCTGCGCGAGGCGCACCAGGGCGTCGTAGATGGAGGAGTCGCCGTGCGGGTGGTACGTGCCCATGACGTCGCCGACGACGCGGGCGCACTTGTAGAAGCCCTTCTCGGGGCGGTACCCGCCGTCGTACATCGCGTACAGCACCCGGCGGTGGACGGGCTTGAGGCCGTCCCGTACGTCGGGCAGCGCACGCGAGACGATGACGGACATCGCGTAGTCGAGATAGGAGCGCTGCATCTCCGTCTCGAGCCCGACGGGCTCGACACGCATGCCCACACCGGGGACGATGACTTCCTCGGGCGTCGCGGGTTCAGGTGTCACAGGGGTGTTGTCGTCGGCCATTGCTGGTCAAAGTCCTTTCGAGCTGCGGCGTCGCTGGTACGGCCGACTCAGATGTCGAGGAAGCGGACGTCCTTGGCATTGCGCTGGATGAACGAGCGCCGCGCCTCGACGTCCTCGCCCATGAGCACCGAGAAGAGGTCGTCGGCCTGCGCCGCGTCGTCCAGCGTCACCTGGCCGAGCACCCGGTGGTCGACGTCCATGGTCGTGATGCGCAGCTCTTCGGCGTTCATCTCGCCGAGGCCCTTGAAGCGCTGGATCGAGTCTTCCCTGATCCGCTTGCCGTTCTGCTTGCCGAGGGCCACGAGGGCGTCGCGCTCCCGGTCCGAGTACGCGTACTCGAAGTCGTCCCGGCCCCACTTGATCTTGTAGAGCGGCGGGCGCGAGAGGTAGACGTTGCCCTGCTCCACCAGCGGCCGCATGAAGCGGAAGAGGAACGTCAGCAGCAGGGTGTTGATGTGCTGACCGTCGACGTCGGCGTCCGCCATCAGAATGATCTTGTGATAGCGGAGCTTCTCGATGTCGAAGTCCTCGTGGACCCCGGTGCCGAAGGCCGAGATCAGCGCCTGGACCTCGGTGTTCTGGAGGATCTTGTCGATCCGGGCCTTCTCGACGTTCAGGATCTTGCCGCGGATGGGCAGGATCGCCTGGTACATCGGGTTACGGCCGGACTTCGCCGAACCGCCGGCGGAGTCACCCTCGACGATGAAGATCTCGCACTTGGTGGGGTCGTTCGACTGGCAGTCGCTGAGCTTGCCCGGCAGCGAGGCGCTCTCCAGCAGCCCCTTGCGCCGCGTCAGGTCACGCGCCTTGCGGGCCGCCACACGGGCGGTCGAGGCGGCGATGCCCTTACGGATGATGTCGGCGGCCTCGTTGGGATTCCGGTCGAACCAGTCCGTCAGCTGCTCGTGCACGACCTTCTGCACGAAGGTCTTGGCCTCCGTATTGCCCAGCTTGGTCTTCGTCTGGCCCTCGAACTGCGGCTCGCCCAGCTTCACCGAGATGATCGCGGTGAGGCCCTCGCGGACGTCCTCGCCGGTGAGGTTGTCGTCCTTCTCGCGGAGCAGCTTCTTGTCGCGCGCGTACCGGTTGACCAGCGAGGTCAGCGCCGCACGGAAGCCCTCCTCGTGCGTGCCGCCCTCGTGCGTGTGGATCGCGTTGGCGAAGGAGTAGACGCCCTCGGTGTACTGCGTGTTCCACTGCATGGCGATCTCGGCCGAGAGGAGACGGTCCTTGTCCTCGGCCTCGATGTCGATCACCGACTGGTGAATGACGTCGCCCTTGCGGGAGTTGAGGTACTTCACGAAATCGACGATGCCGTTTTCGTAGTGGTACGTGACCGAACGGGCGGTCTCCTCCTCGGCGGGCTCGACCGCGTCCGCGCTGTCCGCGCCCGCCGTCGCCTTCGCCGACTCCCGCTCGTCGGTGAGCTTGAGGGTGAGGCCCTTGTTGAGGAACGCCATCTCCTGGAAGCGGCGCGAGAGGGTCTCGAAGCTGTACTCGGTGGTCTCGAAGATGTCCCCGTCGGCCCAGAAGGTGACCGTCGTACCGGTCTCATCGGTGGCCTCGTGCTTGGCCAGCGGGGCGGTCGGGACACCGAGCTTGTAGTCCTGGGTCCAACGGTGACCGTCGGTCTTGACCTCGACGGCGACCCGGGTGGACAGGGCGTTGACGACGGAGACGCCGACGCCGTGCAGACCGCCGGAGACGGCGTAGCCGCCGCCGCCGAACTTGCCGCCCGCGTGCAGCACGGTCAGCACGACCTCGACGGCCGGCTTCCCTTCGGACGGCACGATGCCGACCGGGATGCCCCGGCCGTTGTCGATCACACGCACCCCGCCGTCGGGGAGGATCGTGACGTCGATGGTGTCCGCGTGGCCCGCCATCGCCTCGTCGACCGAGTTGTCGACGACTTCCTGCACGAGGTGGTGCAGGCCGCGCTCACCGGTCGAGCCGATGTACATGCCAGGCCGCTTGCGGACCGCGTCCAGCCCTTCCAGCACGGTGATCGCGCTGGCGTCGTACGAGGCGGCGACCTCGCCGTGCTCGCCCGCTGTGGACGGAATGTTCTCGTTGGGGTTGCCGGAATCGGCCACGAAGCGCCCTTTCTGGCACAGCACAGGCCGTTCTCCGGACAGGCGGGAGCGGCTGCGTCGTTCGGCTTGTATCGACGACTCCCGCCTCAGCGGCGGGATTACTCACCAGTCTACCGGTAGCACTGACATGAATGGGGGTTTGCCGGTACCTGAGTACGCATGTGCCGCCCTGAATGAGCGGCTGACGACTCCCCATATTCGGGAAGGGGCTCCAAGAGGCCCTGAAGGGCTTTGAGCGCTTCGGCCTGTCAACCTCTCGCTACGGTGAGGGACGCTCCGGCCGTACCGCCCGGTTTCCTCTCGCGCGAACCCTGACGAACCCACCCATACGCCCGCCCGGTACACGACAAGTTTACGCCAAAAGTGCAGCTCAGCGCGGTGACAGGTGATCCTTACGGAAGTGACGGGAGGAGCGGAAGACCCGACCGCGGGCCCACAGGTGCCCGCCCCCTCCCGTCGGGGGCCCGCACCCTCACCCGTAGGTGTCGCCCGGCCCCTTGCTGCCGGGCGCCCGCAACGGCCCGAACCGGCGCTCCGGGCCCCCCGGCCCGACCACCTTGATCATCCGTACGGTGCCCTGCCCCAGATCCGCGTTCAGCCGGGCCACCAGCTGAGGAGCCAGCAGCCGCAGCTGCGTCGCCCACGCCGTCGAGTCACAGCTGACGGTCAGCACCCGGGCGTCCGGATCGTCGTCGTACCGCAGGGGTACGCAGTGGTTCGCCAGATCGTCGCCGACGATCTGCGGCCACCGCCCCATCACCCCGCCGACCGCCGCGGGCGTCTCCCAGCCCCGCTCGGTGATCAACCGGTTGATCGCGGAGCCCAACGGCTGCGGATCCCGGCCGTCCGCTCGGGCGCCCGAGCGCAGCCCGCCGCCCCGCCGGGCCTGCTTCTTCTGCTGCGCCGCCGCACCCCGCGCCCTGGCCTGCTCCTTCGCGGCCCGCAACGCGACCCGGGCGAGATCGACCCCGGTCACCTCGGGCGGCTTCGGCGCCCCTGCCGGCGCCCCGGAAACAGCCCCGGACGAAGCCCCGGAGGTCGTCCCGGAAGCGGCCGGATCCGGCAACGCCTCCCCCGGCCCACCGGCACGGCCCGCGCCCTTCGCGCGCGACGCTCCCGTACCGCCCGCGCGGGAGGCCGGCCCCCGTCGGCCCGCCCCGCTCTCGCCCCGGCCGGTCATACGCGCTCCACCTCGCCCGAGGACACCGCGTACCGTGCCCCCGCCAGCACGCCCGGAACGTCCTCCGCCACCGCGGCCGTCACGAGCACCTGCTCGCCCGGAGCCACCAGCTCCGCCAGCCGCTCACGGCGACGGGCGTCCAGCTCGGCGAAGACGTCGTCCAGCACCAGCACCGGCTCGTTGCCCTCGGAGCGCAACAGCTCGTAACTGGCCAGCCGCAGCGCCAGCGCGTAGCTCCAGGACTCGCCGTGACTCGCGTACCCCTTCGCCGGCATGCCCCGCAGACCGAGCACCAGATCGTCGCGGTGCGGGCCGACAAGGGTCACGCCCCGCTCGATCTCCTGCTTGCGGACGCCCACGAGCGCCGCGATGAGCTGCTCGTACAGTTCGTCGCGGGTGCGCGCGGGACCCACCTCCCCGCCGACCGAGCTGCGGTACTCCAGCGCCACCGGACCGCCGCCAGGAGCCACGTCCCCGTACGCCTTGTCGGCCAGCGGCTGGAGCGTGGCGATCAGATCGAGGCGCTGGGCGAGCAGCTCCGCGCCCACCCGGCCCAGGTGCTGGTCCCAGACGTCGAGGGTGGACATGTCCATCGAGCGGCCGCCGTGCCGCCGGGCCATCGCCGCGGACTTCAGCAGGGTGTTGCGCTGCTTGAGCACCCGCTCGTAGTCGGAGCGGACCCCGGCCATCCGGGGCGACCGCGCCGTGATCAGCTCGTCCAGGAACCGCCGCCGCTCACCGGGGTCGCCCTTGACCAGGGCAAGATCCTCCGGCGCGAACAGCACGGTCCGTACGATCCCGAGCACGTCCCGCGGTCTGACCTGCGAGGACCTGTTGATACGAGCCCGATTGGCGCGGCCGGGGTTCAGCTCCAGCTCGATCAGCTGGGACCGCTCGCCCTGGGTGACCGCCGCACGGATCACCGCCCGCTCCGCGCCCATCCGCACCAGCGGGGCGTCCGAGGAGACCCGGTGGCTGCCCAGGGTGGCGAGATAGCCGACGGCCTCGACCAAATTGGTCTTGCCCTGCCCGTTGGGCCCCACGAACGCGGTGACGCCCGGGTCGAGAGGGACCTCGACCCGGGCGTACGAGCGGAAGTCGGCCAGCGAGAGATGGGTGACGTGCATGGTGGCCGACCTCTCCCGACAGTGCTTCCAGGTGGTCGCGGCGCCGGCGCGTGGCCGGCGGCGCGATCAGTTCTCGTTCTTGGACTCGACCGCGTGCCCGCCGAACTGGTTGCGCAGCGCCGCGATCATCTTCATCTGCGGAGAGTCGTCCTGGCGCGAGGCGAACCGCGCGAAGAGCGACGCCGTGATCGCGGGCAGCGGCACCGCGTTGTCGATCGCGGCCTCCACGGTCCAGCGGCCCTCGCCCGAGTCGGCGGCGAAGCCCCGGAGCTTCTCCAGGTGCTCGTCGTCGTCGAGCGCGTTGACCGCGAGGTCGAGCAGCCAGGAACGGATGACCGTGCCCTCCTGCCAGGAGCGGAAGACCTCGCGCACGTCGGTGACGGAGTCGACCTTCTCCAGCAGTTCCCAGCCCTCGGCGTAGGCCTGCATCATGGCGTACTCGATGCCGTTGTGGACCATCTTCGCGAAGTGGCCGGCACCGACCTTGCCCGCGTGCACGGAGCCGAAGTCGCCCTCGGGCTTCAGCGCGTCGAAGATCGGCTGGACCTTCGCCACGTTCTCCTCGGTGCCGCCGTACATCAGGGCGTAGCCGTTCTTCAGGCCCCAGACGCCGCCGGAGACTCCGCAGTCGACGAAGCCGATGTCCTTGATGCCCAGCTCGACCGCGTGCTTCTCGTCGTCGGTCCACCGCGAGTTCCCACCGTCGACGACGACGTCGCCGGGCGAGAGCAGGTCGGCGAGCTCGTCGATCGTGGACTGGGTCGCGGCACCGGCCGGGACCATGACCCAGACGACCCGCGGGCCCTTCAGCTTGCCCACAAGCTCTTCGAGACTGTGGACATCGGCGACATCCGGGTTGCGGTCGTAACCGATGACGGTGTGGCCTGCGCGGCGGATGCGCTCGCGCATGTTGCCGCCCATCTTGCCGAGGCCGACGAGACCGAGCTCCATCAGAGATTCCTTAAGCGTCGTGGCGATAAGCGTCGGGGCGTTTGCGCCCAGGACCGAGCCTACGCCCGGCCGGGGACAGCGCGGCGGGCCCGCTCCGCACCGAGCGGGCCCGCCGGGAACTGCCGCGGATACGTCCCCCGATCAGCCGGGGGATGCCGGGATCAGCCGGAGAGGCGCACCGGCATGATCAGGTACTTGTACGCGTCGTTCGCCTCGGCGTCGACGGCCGGGCGCCCGCTGAGCAGAGCGGGCTTGGTCGACGTGGTGAACGAGAGCTGGGCGACCGGGGAGTCGATCGCGCTCAGACCGTCCAGCAGGAACGTCGGGTTGAAGGCGATCGAGATGTCGTCGCCCTCCAGCACCGCGTCGACGCGCTCCACAGCCTGTGCGTCGTCACTGGAACCGGCTTCCAGGATGAGGACACCCTGCTCGAAGCTGAGCCGTACGGGGGTGTTGCGCTCGGCGACCAGGGCCACACGCTTGACGGCCTCGACGAAGGGGGCCGTCTCGATCACCGCGACGGAGTTGAACTCGGTCGGGAAGAGCGTGCGGTACTTCGGCAGATCGCCTTCGAGGAGACGCGTGGTCGTCCGGCGTCCGGCGCCCTCGAAGCCGATCAGGCCCTCGCCCGCTCCGGAGCCGGAGAGCGCCAGGGTGACCGTGTCGCCGCTCGTGAGCGCCTTGGCGGTGTCCAGGAGGGTCTTGGCGGGCACCAGGGCGACCGCCGACGCGTCGGCGTTCTCCGGCTTCCACAGGAACTCGCGGACCGCGAAGCGGTAGCGGTCGGTGGAGGCGAGGGTGACGGTGTCGCCCTCGATCTCGATCCGCACACCGGTGAGCACCGGCAGCGTGTCGTCGCGGCCGGCGGCGATGGCGACCTGGGCGGCGGCCGAGGCGAAGACCTCACCGGGGACGGTGCCCGTGGCGGTCGGCATCTGCGGCAGCGCGGGGTACTCCTCCACAGGCAGTGTGTGGAGGGTGAAGCGGGAGGAGCCGCAGACGACCGTGGCCCGCACACCGTCGGTGGAGATCTCCACCGGGCGGTTGGGCAGGGCGCGGCAGATGTCGGCGAGCAGCCGGCCGGAGACGAGCACCGTGCCGTCCTCGTCGATCTCCGCGTCCACGGAGACCCTGGCGGAGACCTCGTAGTCGAAGCTGGAGAAGCTGAGAGCTCCGTCCTCGGCCTTCAGCAGAAGGCCCGCGAGAACGGGCGCCGGCGGACGGGCCGGGAGGCTGCGGGCCACCCAGGCCACCGCCTCCGCGAGTACATCGCGCTCCACCCGGATCTTCACCGGAACCGCCTCCTGCTGTTGCTCGCTCGCCCTGCTGGCCTTCGTCGTCTGGACCGGAGCTCCCTGCCGAGGGCTGGGGAGGCTCCGGGGTCCAGTCTGACGTACGGCACCGACAGTCGTTGCTGCTCGGGGTCAAGTCGGGCCAAGAGCTTCGCGGCGGTCGAGGGTCGAGTTGTACACAGGCCCCACTTCGAAGCTGATTCCTGGCTAACTCTGGGTGGTAGTAGTAGTAGGCCTTGTGGATACCGTGGATAACGTCGTTTGCGCAGGTCAGCGACTGTTTTTTGTCCACCGGTCCTGTGGGTGGCGCCCGTGGAAAACCGGGGCTTTCTGTGGACGGGCGAAAGTTCTGCACACCCGATGCACAGGAGGGGGCCACTTCTCCCCAGGCCTGTCCCCAGCTTTACCCACGTTCCCCACAGCCCAACCGACCACCTTGGTGTGACGCCTTTCACTCCGGGCGGTGAGGGCGTGTGTTGCGTTGCCGAACAGTGGACAGGGGTGTGGAGAAGCGGGGAGAAGCTGGGGACAACACGGCTCAACCTGTGGGCCGCCGGTGGACAACAACGATCACAGCCTGTGGACGAAAAAACTGTCCACAGGCTGTGGATCACGGTTGACCACAAATCCCCAGCCACGTGACCTGGCCTGATGGAGTATCGGCAGCGCGCCCTGTGGACGCAATATGGACAACTTCCCAGTCCCCAGGCTGTGGACGGAAGATTTCTCCCACATCTGTGGAGAAGGGCCTCTGAGCAGCCCGTATTCGAACAGCGCGGGGCTGACGGGGTGCTCGACGCGGGGCTCGAACAGCCCGACGGGGGCTCCGGACGGCCCGGTGGAAGCTCCGGACGGCCCGCTGCGGGGCCCTGAGAACGCGAAAAGGCGCCTGCCGCGGACCGCGGAGGTCCGTGACAGGCGCCCCTGAGGAACGCTCCGGGAGAAGCCCGGCAATCCGGCGTCAGCCGTTCTTGATGCGGTTGGTCAGCTCAGTGACCTGGTTGTAGATGGAGCGGCGCTCCGCCATCAGCGCCCGGATCTTCCGGTCCGCGTGCATCACCGTCGTATGGTCGCGGCCGCCGAACTGCGCACCGATCTTCGGCAGCGAGAGGTCGGTCAGCTCGCGGCACAGATACATGGCGATCTGGCGCGCCGTCACCAGGACCCGGCTGCGCGAGGATCCGCAGAGGTCGTCCACGGTGAGGCCGAAGTAGTCCGCGGTCGCCGCCATGATGGCCGGCGCGGTGATCTCCGGCGCCGACTCCTCGCCGCCCGGGATCAGGTCCTTCAGAACGATCTCGGTCAGCCCGAGGTCCACCGGCTGCCGGTTCAGCGAGGCGAAGGCGGTCACCCGGATCAGGGCGCCCTCCAGCTCACGGATGTTGCGCGAGATCCGCGAGGCGATGAACTCCAGGACCTCCGGCGGGGCGTTGAGCTGCTCCTGCACCGCCTTCTTCCGGAGGATCGCGATCCGGGTCTCCAGCTCGGGCGGCTGGACGTCGGTCGTCAGACCCCACTCGAAGCGGTTGCGCAGCCGGTCCTCCAACGTCACCAGCTGCTTGGGCGGCCGGTCCGAGGAGAGCACGATCTGCTTGTTCGCGTTGTGCAGCGTATTGAAGGTGTGGAAGAACTCCTCCTGCGTCGACTCCTTGCTCGCCAGGAACTGGATGTCGTCGACCAGCAGGATGTCCACGTCGCGGTACCGCTTGCGGAAGGTGTCGCCCTTGCCGTCGCGGATCGAGTTGATGAACTCGTTGGTGAACTCCTCCGAGCTCACGTACCGCACCCGGGTCCCCGGGTAGAGGCTCCGCGCGTAGTGCCCGATGGCGTGCAGCAGGTGGGTCTTGCCGAGCCCCGACTCCCCATAGATGAAGAGGGGGTTGTACGCCTTCGCCGGAGCCTCGGCGACGGCGACGGCCGCGGCGTGCGCGAACCGGTTGGACGCCCCGATGACGAAGGTGTCGAAGAGGTACTTCGGGTTCAGCCGGGCGTGCGGTTCGCCGGGGCCCGGCGCGGGGGCCGGCTGGGCGCCCATCGGGCCGGGGACCGAACCGCCGGTGCGCCCGGGACCGTGGCCGCCCTGGCGGGGCCCCGGCTGCTGGTCCTGGCGGTCGGGGCGCTGCTGCTCGTACCCCTGGTGCTCGGGAGGCTGCGACCGGTAGTCGTGCTGCTGGGGGCGCCCGGTGCCGTACGGCTCGCGCCACTGCTCCGGGGGCTGCTCCCGGTACTGCTCGTTCTCACGCTCCCGGTACGACTCGCTCTCGCGGTACGGCTCGCCGGAGGGCTGCTCGCGGTCCTGGTACCCGCCGTGCCGCGGCTGCTGCCAGGAGAGGTCCTCCTGGGTACGCGGCCAGGCGCCGGGCTCCGGGCGCTGCTGCTGGTAGTCGGGGTAGGCCGGCCGGGCCGTCGGCATGCCGTCGTCGGAGGGCCGGTGGCCGTATCCGTCGTACGTGTCGCCCCGCGGACCGTCGTCGCGCGGCTGCGCCGGGTAGCGGTGGCCCTGCTGGCTCTGGTGCGACTGGTGCATCGGGGGCGCCGGCGGGGAGGGCGGTTCGCCCGCGGAGTCGTCGACGGTGATCGCGATCCGGATGGGGCGACCGCACTCGCGGGTCAGCGTCTCGCTGATGAGCGGCGCGAGCCGGCCCTCCAGGACGCGCTTGCCCCATTCGTTGGGGACGGCCAGCAGTGCGGTGTCGGCGACGAGTGCCAGGGGCTGGCAGCGCTCGATCCACTGCTTGTCCTTCGGCTCGATGCCCTGCTGACCCTCCCCGAGGAGTTGTTCCAGCACTCGCGGCCACACTGCGGCAAGATCGGCAGGTACGTCAGCCACAAGGCACGCTCTCTCGCATGTCCCACGAATGTGTGGTTCTCGGGACGGGATGGGTCGGGTCGGGTGAGGCCCGGCAGTCGGGAAGGAAAAGAACCGGAGTTCGGCCACGGTAGTCAGGCGGAGCCGCGCGGTTCAAGTTGTTGTCCACAGGCTGTGCACAATGAGGGGTCACGCGAAGCCGGTTTGACCGGATGGCGTAGCCGCGCGTACCGTGACCAGGTCGAGTTGTCGATGGCTGCTGCCGCCTGCCTCCGATGGGCAAAGATCACGATCTGTGATTGTGAAGCGGTGCACTAAGGCGTTTACGCGAGTTCCTCGTGGGCGCACGGTGACAGCCAGGCGATGTCCCGCCAACACACGAATCATTTCTGGAGCCCCCGAGTGAGCAAGCGCACCTTCCAGCCGAACAACCGTCGTCGCGCCAAGACCCATGGCTTCCGGCTGCGCATGCGTACCCGTGCCGGCCGTGCGATTCTCGCGAACCGCCGTGGCAAGGGCCGCAGCAGCCTGTCCGCCTGATCGCCAACAGGTCCATGACGTGCTGCCTACCGAGAATCGGCTGAGGCGGCGCGAGGACTTCGCGACCGCGGTACGACGAGGACGTCGAGCCGGACGTCCACTGCTCGTCGTCCATCTACGCAGCGGTGATACGGACCCGCACGTGACGGGGGAGACTGTTCCCCCGCCGCGTGCGGGTTTCGTTGTCAGCAAGGCCGTGGGGGGCGCAGTCGTCCGTACCGCGGTGAAGCGGAAGCTTCGCCACCTGGTCCGCGACCGGCTGGCTCAGCTGCCCCCCGGTAGCCTTGTTGTCGTACGGGCGCTGCCCGGTGCGGGCGACGCCGATCATGCACAGCTGGCCCGAGACCTGGACGCCGCCCTTCAGCGGCTGCTGGGAGGGGGCGCGCGATGAAGTACCCGCTGCTTGCTCTCATCAAGCTGTACCAGTGGACGATCAGTCCACTCCTCGGGCCTGTCTGCCGCTATTACCCGTCGTGTTCCCACTATGGATATACGTCGATCGACAGGCACGGTGCCATCAAGGGAACAGCGCTGACAGCCTGGCGCATCCTGCGGTGCAATCCGTGGTCACCCGGCGGTGTGGATCATGTCCCGCCACGCAAGCGTCCGCGGTGGCACGAGCTGCTGCGCAATGCCCTGCGCGGCGAAAAGGGCGGGGAGTCCGCCGCTGATGTGCCGTCCGGGGGGTCGGTCTCCGAACCTCCGAGCCCGGCCGCAGAGACCTCGCCCAATGCTCAAGGAGCCTGATTAGTGGACACGATTGCCAGTCTGTTCAGCTTTATCACCACACCCGTCTCATGGGTCATCGTTCAGTTCCACAAGGTCTACGGGGCGCTCTTCGGCGACGACTCCGGCTGGGCCTGGGGTCTGTCGATCGTGTCCCTGGTGGTGCTGATCCGGATCTGCCTGATCCCGCTCTTCGTGAAGCAGATCAAGTCGACCCGCAACATGCAGGTGCTCCAGCCGAAGATGAAGGCGATCCAGGAGCGCTACAAGAACGACAAGCAGCGTCAGTCCGAAGAGATGATGAAGCTGTACAAGGAGACGGGTACCAACCCGCTTTCCTCGTGCCTTCCCATCCTGGCGCAGTCCCCGTTCTTCTTCGCCCTGTATCACGTGCTGTCGTCCATCGCCTCGGGCAAGAAGATCGGGGCGATCAACCAGGACCTGCTGGACAGCGCCCGGCAGGCGCACATCTTCGGTGCCCCGCTGGCCGCGAAGTTCACTGACAGCGTCGAGAAGGTCACCTCGCTCGACGCTTCTCTGATGGACGTCCGGATCGTCACGGCGATCATGATCGTGCTGATGTCGGCGTCGCAGTTCTTCACCCAGCGCCAGCTGATGACGAAGAACGTCGACCTGACGGTGAAGACCCCGTACATGCAGCAGCAGAAGATGCTGATGTACATCTTCCCGGTCATCTTCGCCGTGATGGGCATCAACTTCCCCGTCGGTGTCCTCGTCTACTGGCTGACCACGAACGTCTGGACCATGGGTCAGCAGATGTACGTGATCAACCAGAACCCGACGCCGGGCAGCAAGGCGCAGGACGCCTACCTCCAGCGGGTGCTCAAGAGCGTGACCGCCCACGAGCAGGTGCGCGGCCGGACCCGGCGCAACACCGTCAAGGCCATCGTCGCCAAGGGCCCCGACCGCAACGACATCGAGCGCAAGTTCATCACCGGCCTCGGCAAGCTGGGTCTCGCGGCCCAGGACGACGGCACGGTGCAGAAGAGCGAGACCGCCGCCGCCGACGTCGAGGGCAGCCAGGCGCACAAGCGCCAGCAGCCCAAGCGCCAGACCAAGGCGAAGCGCCAGACGGCCGGTGGAGCCAAGGACACGGAGTCCGCGGACGCCGGCTCCAAGACCTCGCTCGAGAAGCAGGACGCACCGCAGGACGACAAGCCGAAGTCGGCGGGCAAGCCCGCCTCCGGCTCCTCACGCCAAGCCAAATCCGGACAGCGCAAGGGCCCGCAGCGGCCCAAGCACCCGTCCAAGAAGTAAGAAGGAGTCCATCCGTGACGGAAGGCACCACCTCCACGGCCGCCGCTGAGGCCGGCAGCGACACCCTGACCCGCCTGGAGCAGGAGGGCGAGATCGCGGCCGACTATCTTGAGGGACTGCTCGACATCGCCGACCTCGACGGCGACATCGACATGGATGTCGAGGCGGACCGGGCCGCGGTGTCGATCATCAGCGAATCGGCGCGCGACCTCCAGAAGCTCGTGGGCCGCGACGGTGAGGTCCTGGAGGCGCTCCAAGAGCTGACGCGGCTGGCCGTCCACCGGGAGACGGGTGACCGCAGCCGTCTGATGCTGGACATCGGTGGCTTCCGGGCCAAGAAGCGCGAGATCCTCGCGGCGCTGGGTGCCAAGGCCGCGGACGAGGTCAAGAGCTCGGGCGAGCCGGTGAAGCTGGACCCGATGACGCCGTTCGAGCGCAAGGTCGTGCACGACGCGATCGCCGCGGCCGGTCTCCGGAGCGAGTCGGAGGGCGAGGAGCCGCAGCGCTTCGTCGTCGTTCTCCCGGCCTGACCGGATCCTTGTACTGTCGGCCCCGTCTGTTCGCAGGCGGGGCCGATCTTTGTCAGCCTGATAGTCAGCCACCCACAGTGCGCTAGTGCGGTATGGAAGGACGGTCCCCGTGACGGAGGCAGCAGAGCTCCCCCAGGCACCTGCGGAGGCGCAGGCGGTGTTCGGAGAGCTCTTCCCGGAGGCTGTCCGGTACGCGGAGCTTCTTGCGGATGCCGGGGTCAAGCGAGGCCTGATCGGGCCGCGTGAGGTCCCCCGGCTGTGGGAGCGGCACCTGCTGAACTGCGCGGTGCTCTCCGAGGTCGTGCCCAAAGGCGTCACCGTCTGCGATGTGGGCTCCGGCGCGGGGCTTCCCGGCATCCCGCTGGCTCTGGTGCGCCCCGATCTCAAGATCACCTTGCTGGAGCCGCTGCTGCGGCGGACGAACTTCCTCCAGGAAGTCGTCGAACTGCTCGGCCTGGACCATGTGACGGTCGTGCGCGGCCGGGCCGAGGAGGTCCTCGGGACGCTTCAGCCCGTTCACGTGGTGACTGCCCGTGCTGTGGCGCCGCTGGACCGGCTGGCGGGCTGGGGCGTGCCCCTGCTGAAGCCTTACGGGGAGATGCTCGCGCTCAAGGGCGACACCGCCGAGGAGGAGCTCAACGGCGCCAGGGCCGCGCTCAGCAAGCTCGGTGTCCTGGAGACCGAGGTGCTCCAGGTCGGTGAGGGTTTGGTCGATCCGCTCTCCACCGTGGTCCGTGTCGTGGTGGGAGAGAGCCCGGGCGGTGTGAGGTTCGCCGCAAAGAGGGCCAAGGCCGCTCGGACGGAGCGGACGCGCAGGCGTCGCTGAGGGGCACCTCGGGACGGTGGCGACGTCCGGTCGGGAGCTCTGTCCGGTCGGGCGGTATGTGGTTCCTGTTGGTTCTTGCGTCGCTTAGCAGTGGTTCTGCCGGAATGTAGCGATACATACCCCGTGCGGAGTGTCGTGGCCTGGTAGTTGCTTCACGGGGGCATCGTGTTTCACGTGAAACGTCGCTCTCTGCTGCAGGGAATCATCGGCCGCGGTCGTGCGGCTGCCACGCCGCGCGACCGCAAGCCCGGACGGGTTGCCGAGTTGTCCACACGCACGGATTCATCCACAGAACAGCGGGCCTCGCTGGTTCACGACCCCGAAAGCATGGCAGGCTCTGTTCATTGCGAGCCTGAAGTCGAGGAGAGTGAATCCTTGCGGTCCGACGCCAACATCGCGGGACCGATGACCGACCCGGTCCCCGGTCCCCGAACCGAGTCCGTGGGTGAGGGTGTTTCACGTGAAACACCGCCGCCGATGGACGACACACCCATCGGCCGAGCCGCTCAGCTGGCGGTCGAGGCCCTCGGCCGTGCCGGCGAAGGGCTGCCCCGCCCTGACCGCACCCGCGTCATGGTGGTGGCCAACCAGAAGGGCGGGGTCGGGAAGACGACCACGACGGTCAACCTTGCCGCTTCCCTGGCCCTGCACGGTGCACGTGTTCTGGTGGTCGACCTCGACCCGCAGGGCAACGCCTCCACGGCTCTGGGCATCGATCACCACGCCGATGTTCCCTCGATCTATGACGTCCTGGTGGAGAGCCGCCCGCTCTCCGAGGTGGTCCAGCCCGTACCGGACGTAGAGGGTCTCTTCTGTGCCCCCGCCACCATCGATCTCGCCGGTGCGGAGATCGAGCTGGTCTCGCTGGTGGCACGGGAGAGCCGGCTCCAGCGGGCCATCCAGGCGTATGAGCAGCCGCTGGACTACATCCTCATCGACTGCCCGCCCTCACTGGGTCTGTTGACGGTGAACGCGCTGGTGGCCGGGGCCGAGGTGCTGATCCCCATCCAGTGCGAGTACTACGCGCTGGAAGGCCTGGGGCAGCTCCTGCGGAACGTCGACCTGGTGCGGGGCCATCTCAATCCGGACCTGCACGTCTCGACGATCCTGTTGACGATGTACGACGGCCGGACGAGGCTCGCCTCGCAGGTCGCCGAGGAGGTTCGTACCCACTTCGGCAAGGAAGTGCTGCGGACGAGCATCCCGCGGTCGGTGCGCATCTCGGAGGCGCCGAGCTATGGGCAGACCGTGCTGACCTACGACCCGGGGTCCAGCGGTTCGCTCTCGTATCTCGAAGCCGCCCGGGAGATCGCCCTGCGGGGCGTCGGGGTGCACTACGAGGCTCAGCACGCCCACACGAGCAGTCAGAACAGCCAGCAGAACGTTTCGGAGGGCATTCAGTGAGTGAGCGTCGTAGAGGACTGGGGCGTGGGCTCGGTGCGCTGATCCCCGCCGCTCCCCAGGAGAAGCAGGTGTCAGCGCCTGGAGGCGGTGCTGCGTCGTCCGGCGCGGGTCCGGTTCTGACGGCGGAGCGTGGGGTGGCCGCTGCGAAGGTGACCGCGCTGCCTTCCGTCCCGGTGGTGCCGGAGCCTGCGTCCACCCCGGAGGGCCGGTCCGAGCAGGAAGCCGGGACGTCCGGCGCATACTTCGCCGAGCTGCCGATCGGGACGATCACCCCGAACCCCCGCCAGCCTCGTGAGGTCTTCGACGAGGACGCGCTGGCCGAGCTGGTCGTCTCCATCAAGGAAGTCGGTCTTCTCCAGCCGGTCGTGGTCCGGAAGGTGGGCCCGGACAGCTACGAGCTCATCATGGGTGAGCGTCGGTGGAGGGCCTGCCGTGAAGCGGGCCTGGAGCGGATTCCCACCATCGTCCGCGCCACGGACGACGAGAAGCTGCTGCTGGACGCGCTCCTGGAGAACCTCCACCGGGCTCAGCTGAACCCGCTGGAGGAGGCCGCTGCGTACGACCAGCTGCTCAAGGACTTCAAGTGCACCCATGACCAGCTGGCCGACCGGATCGGCCGTTCGCGTCCACAGGTGACGAACACGCTGCGGCTTCTGCGGCTTTCACCGCCGGTGCAGCGCCGGGTCGCCGCGGGCGTTCTTTCGGCCGGCCATGCCCGCGCGCTGCTGTCCGTGGACGATTCCGAGGAGCAGGACCGGCTGGCCCACCGCATCGTGGCCGAGGGGCTTTCGGTGCGCGCGGTCGAGGAGATCGTGACGCTCATGGGTTCGCGCCCCACGAGCGCTGTGAAGCCCAAGGGCCCGAGGGCAGGCGGCCGTCTGTCCCCCGCTCTGACCGACCTGGCGACCCGTCTGTCCGATCGCTTCGAGACCCGGGTGAAGGTCGACCTGGGGCAGAAGAAGGGCAAGATCGTCGTCGAGTTCGCCTCGATGGAGGACCTGGACCGGATCCTCGGCAGTCTCGCCCCGGGCGAGGGCCGTGTGCTGGAGCGTCGGCTTACCGAGACGTCCGAGGAGGACGACGAGGGCTGAGCAGCGGGACCCGAGGAAGGGCGGGCCGTGAGCCGGGTGCATACCGGAACACGGCCCGCCCTTTGCGCTCTCTCGGTATCCGCATCACCTCTGGGTGGATACGATGCGTTCTGGGACGGCGCATCCACGGTGATCGACCTCAGAGGAGGGCGGAGGCCTTGCGAAGAGTGAGCCGCAGTCGGCTCGTCACGGTCGGGCTGGGCCTGGGCGCCGTCGGGGGATTCGTCGGCAGTCTGTTCCATGAACGGAGCACACTGGCAGCCGCACGTGGTGTGGCGGGCGAAGGAAGGGAGGGATCGCTGTCATGGGGCGACGACTCGTACCACTCACCCTGGACAACCTTCCGGATCTCCCCGAGCGTTGCCGCTCGTGCGTCTTCTGGGAGCTTGACCCGGTCAGTGGGGAAGCCGCGGTAAAGGCGGGCAAGCCGGAGCTGGAGAAGGAAGCCTGGATCTCCGCGGTCCTCCTGGAATGGGGGTCCTGCGGCCGGGTGGTCTATGTGGACGACGTGCCGGCGGGCTTCGTGCTCTACGCCCCGCCCGCGTACGTCCCCCGCTCGACGGCGTTCCCGACCAGCCCGGTCTCCCCCGATGCCGTCCAGCTCATCACTGGGCGGATCATTCCCGAGTACCAGGGGCAGGGGCTGGGCCGTGTCATGGTGCAGACGGTGGCGAAGGACGTTCTGCGCCGGGGCTTCAAGGCGATCGAGGCGTTCGGTGACGCGCGGTCCGAGCAAGCCACCTGTGTACTCCCCGCGGATCATCTGCTGGCCGTCGGCTTCAAGACCGTGCGTCCGCATCCCGTGTACCCACGGCTGAGGCTGGATCTGCGGACGACGCTCTCCTGGAAGGAAGACGTGGAGATGGCGCTCGACCGGCTTCTGGGAGCGGTTCAGAAGGAACCGGTGCTGCGGCCGTTGTAAGGCCGGGCCGGCGCTGCCTGCTGTCATGCGAAACGGGCCCACCCCCTCTGAGGGGGTGGGCCCGTTTCACGTGAAACATTGCGCCGATGCGCCGCTGCGCGCTTACGCGCTGATGAAGCCTTCGAGGTCGCGGAGGATCGCGGCCTTCGGCTTGGCGCCGACGATGGTCTTGGCGACCTCGCCGCCCTGGTACACGTTCAGGGTCGGGATGGACATCACGCCGTACTTGGCGGCGGTGGCCGGGTTCTCGTCGATGTTGAGCTTGACGATCTCGATCTGGTCGCCGTGCTCCGCTGCGATCGCCTCCAGCGAGGGGGCGATCTGGCGGCACGGGCCGCACCAGGCGGCCCAGAAGTCCACCAGAACGGGCTTGTCGCTCTTGAGGACGACCTCGTCGAAGGTGTCATCCGTAACGTGCTTCAGGTCGCCGGCCACGGCGGCCTCCTTAGTCTCTGGGGATGGTGGGGTGCGGTGCGGACGTTCAGACGGCCGGGGTCTTCTCCGGCTCGGCGGGCTCCGCGTCGGCCAGGGCCGCGAGGAAGCGCTCGGCGTCCAGGGCGGCGGAGCAGCCGGTGCCCGCTGCCGTGATGGCCTGACGGTAGGTGTGGTCGACCACGTCTCCGGCGCCGAAGACGCCGGTGAGGTTGGTGCGGGTGGAGGGTGCCTCGACCTTCAGGTAACCCTCGTCGTCGAGCTCCAGCTGGCCCTTGAAGAGCTCGGTGCGCGGGTCGTGGCCGACGGCGATGAACAGTCCGGTCACGGGGAGTTCGGATGTCTCGCCGGTCTTCGTGTTGCGCAGGGTCAGACCGGAGAGCTTCTGGTCGCCCTTGACCTCGGCGACCTCGCTGTCCCAGGCGAACTTGATCTTCGGGTCGGCGAAGGCGCGGTCCTGCATGGCCTTGGAGGCGCGCAGGGTGTCACGGCGGTGGACGATCGTGACGGACTTGGCGAAGCGGGAGAGGAAGGTCGCCTCCTCCATCGCGGTGTCGCCGCCGCCGACCACGGCGATGTCGTGGTCCTTGAAGAAGAAGCCGTCGCAGGTGGCGCACCAGGAGACGCCGCGTCCGGAGAGGGCGTCCTCGTTGGGCAGTCCGAGCTTGCGGTGCTGGGAGCCGGTCGTGACGATGACGGCCTTGGCGCGGTGGACGGTGCCCGCGGTGTCGGTGACCGTCTTGACGTCACCGGTGAGGTCGACTGCGACCACGTCGTCGGGGATCAGCTCGGCGCCGAAGCGCTCGGCCTGGGCGCGCATGTTGTCCATGAGCTCGGGGCCCATGATGCCGTCCTGGAAGCCGGGGAAGTTCTCCACGTCGGTGGTGTTCATCAGCGCACCGCCGGCCGTGACGGCGCCCTCGAAGACCAACGGGTTCAGCGAGGCGCGGGCGGTGTACAGCGCGGCGGTGTACCCGGCCGGTCCGGAGCCGATGATGATCACATTACGGACGTCGCTCACGGGTTTCTTCCTCGTTTCTGCAGACTGCCTAACTGCCTACGGGGTCGGTTCAACGACTCACACCCCACCCAACGGATCCTACGGCTGATGCATTCCCGAACGTGCCGCGGCGGTCGCGGACGGTTTTCAGGGGCGGTCGTAGGCGCGGGTGAGCAGCAGCTGCCCCGTGGACTCCGGGGCGGTGTCCACGCAGGAGGAGGCCACGAGATAGGCCTGCACGCGTGAGGGGTCGCTCGGGTGGGGAAGGACGACGAGATAGGCGTCCGTTCCCTGGTACGTCCCCTTATCGAGGGCGAGGGCAGGCGTGGTGCGGCCGGTGGCCTGCTGGACACAGGGGGGAACGGCGACGGCAGGGGCCTGCAAGGGGCTCCTGGACGCCTCGGCGTCGGGGGTGACGGCCTCACTCGTCGACTTGGTGTCCGCGCCCGGCGGCACCTTCTTGGCGCCGGGGCTCTTCTGGGCTGCCCCACTGCCGAGGAGGTCCTGCACCTGGGATTCCAGTGTGCCGTCGGCGTAGGCGTGCGCGCGGCTCTCCCCGGCGCTGACTCCGCTGTCGGCCGCTGTCTTGGAGGAGTCGCCGGACGGGGCGATGGACTGGAGGAAGAAGACGCTCATGCCGATGACCGCCGCGCCGAACGCGGTGCCGAGGACCACAGCGCGCCGCCGCCGACGGGAGGGACGACGGCCCGGTCCGGTGGCGGCGGAGGACCGGCCCTCAGGACGGTCCTGGACGGAGGCGCCGACGCTCCTGGGAGCGGGCTCGCGCGTCGCACGGTCGGTCGTCGTGTCCTCGGCGGTCGTTGTTTCACGTGAAACAACGACCGGCTCGTCCACGGCGGGAGCGGTGGGGCGGGCCTCCGCCGCGAGAGCCGCGTCGATACGGGCGGCGACGTCCGCAGGCATCGGCTCCGGGGCGGGCATCGTTCCGAGGAGCCCACGGATCTCTTCCAGGGAGTCCTGTACCTCCGAGCAGAGTTCGCATCCCGCGACGTGCTGCCGGACTTCCGTCGCCCGGGAAGGGGAGAGCAGTCCCTCGGTGAGATCGGAGATCTCGGAGACCTCCGGGTGCTGAGCCGTGTCGGCCGTGGATGTCACGGGCGCCCACCTCCTCCCTTCGTAGCGGCAGGATCGCTTGCTCCTGCGTCTCTGGGACCTGACGCAGGTGGGACGGATGCCCCGGGCGTCCGGTTCCTTCCGGCCGCGCCGTTCTCCCCGTCGGGGGTCTGCCCCCCGGTTCCCGCGCGCAGATGGCGGACCAGGGGGGCCAGTCTTGCCCGGCCCCGGGCGCATCGGCTTTTCACGGTGCCGGTTGGCACCTCGAGGATGCTGGCTGCCTCCGCGACGGGGTAGCCCTGCATATCGACGAGGACCAGCGCCGCCCGCTGCTCGGCGGGCAGTGTGGCCAGGGCTTCCTGGAGCTGGCGGTGGAGGTCCTGCCGGACCGCGGGGGCCTCGGCCGATTCGTGGGGTTCCAGGAGCTGATCGAGCCGTTCGGCGTCGTCCACCGGGGACGTCCTGCGGGAGGCGGCCTTGCGGACCCGGTCGAGGCAGGCGTTGACGGTGATCCGGTGCAGCCAGGTGGTGACCGCGGACTGGCCGCGGAAGGTGTGGGCGGCGCGGAAGGCGTTGACGAGGGCGTCCTGGACGGCGTCGGCCGCCTCTTCCCTGTCCCCCAGGGTGCGCAGCGCCACGGCCCAGAGCCGGTCGCGGTGGCGCCGTACGAGCTCACCGAAGGCGTCGGGGTCGCCCGCCACATGCTGGGCGAGCAGGGCCGAGTCGCTCGGTGCCTCTGGTGGAACGGAATCCACCGTGCTCCCCCCTCCGAACCGGATCCGATGTCACATGCGGGCCGCACCCGGTGAAGCGGTGCGACGGGGAGAAGCCTGCCGTCACGGGTGTGACGGCCGCAACCCTTGTCGCCGCAGGCGCTCGGTGGTGCGGGCGATCCGCCCCACAGTAACGGGCGGGTGGGGCCGGTGATCACGGGCCGGCACGGGTGGCCCGGGCCGGCCCGTACGTCAGCCGAGGACGGAGATGTCGGTGATGCCGCCGCGGTAGCCGCCGGTGCCGTCCGAGGGGAGTTCCGTGACGTGGATCAGGACGTAGCGCGTGCGGACGGGCTGGTCCAGCTTTTCCTCGAGCGTCTTTCCCGCGACCGTCCGCTTGACGATCGACTGGTCGAAGTCGGCCGTCGTGGAGGGGGACGAGGCGTCCGGGGAGGCGGCGAGGACAGTCGTCGTCTGCCCGCGCCGGTACATGGACACCTCGACGCCGGAGACGTCCCGCACCTTGCCGAGGTCGAGGATGATTCCGCTGCCCTGCTTGCGCTGGGGGAGGTTCCCGAAGTTGGCGAACCCCTCGTACCGGGGGGTGACCCAGTGGGTTCCGGAATCGCCGTCGATGGTGTTCTGCACCTCCCGCTCCTTGATGCCGGAGCCGTCGGGCATGAACTCGGTGGCCCCCGCGATGTCCAGCGGTTCGGCGGACGGCGCGGGCTTGTCGTCCTTGTTCTTGTCGTCCTCGTTCGGTTCGGTGACGCCGGTGTCCTCGGAGCCCTTGGTGCGGTCGAGCAACGCCTCCGCGAGCTGCCAGCTGCCGAGGCCCAGCGCGGCGATGAGGAGCGCCGAGACGGTCCACTTGAGCGCGCGGCCGGCACGGCTCTGCAGGGGGGCCGGAGGGACGGGCATCACGGGCTGGACGACGGCGGACGGGTGGGAGGACGGCCGTCCGTACGTGCCCTGCTGATAGGTCGTGCGCTGGTAGGCCGGCGGCGCGGTGAACGTGGGTTCCGGAGGAAGGATGCGCGGCATGGCCGCGACGGCCTTGGCCAGCTCGTCCGGGGTGGTGCAGGGCGGTTCCTGCCGGGAGGCGGTGGCGCCGTCGTTGGCGAGCGCCCGCATGGCGAGCTCGGAGAGACCGCGGTGGACGCCGGCCCGGACCTGGTCCGGGGCGATGAGTCCCATGCCCTTGGGCAGCCCGGCGAGGCCGTGGGCGTCGTCCCCGTACGGCCAGCGGTGGGTCAGTGCGGCGTACAGCAGGGCGCCGATCGCCTCGGTGTCCGTCCGGAGGGGGCGCTCCGCGGTGATGCCGCGCAGGGCGGCGTTCACGGCGAGGCCACGGATGCGGTACTGCCCGGTGGAGCTGCGCAGGACCGCGCCGGGGGTGAGGCGCAGATGGGACAGGCCCTCGCGGTGGGCGGCGGCCATCGCCTGGGAGAGCTGGCTGACGAGCTGGTAGGCGTCGTGGGCCTCCATCGGCCCGGTGGCCAGCAGAGCGGTGAGCTCGGTGGCGTCCGGCAGCCATTCGTGGACCACGTAGACGAGGTCGTTCTCCTCGACGGCGTCCAGGACCTGGACGAATCGGGGGTCGCCGAGCAGAGCTGAGGAGCGGGCGGCGGCCAGCACGGAGCGGGCCCGCGGGTGGTCCGCGGGCAGCAGGTGCACGCCCACCGCGCGGCGGAGCTTCTCGTCGACAGCACGCCAGCTGCTGAAGCCGTCCAGACGGGTGACGCACTCCTCCAGGCGGTAGCGCCCGGCGAGTTTGTGACCGCTGTGCAGATCGGGTGAGGCCGGAACGGCCTCGGAACGCTCCCGCCCACCGTCCGTTTTCTCGGTGTCCTTGGGGCTCGCGCCCTCGGTTTCCTCGGCTTGCGCCGTCCCGTCGGTCGTGGCCTCGTCCGCCTTGGCGGTCAGCGGCTCGTCGCCGCTGTTGTCAGCCACGTCGACGGCAGCCGTGCTACGTTCCGCCACCGTCGTTCCTGCCTCCCCATCCGTTGCGCGATGCCAGCCAGCTCTGCACAGTCACGCCAATTGTGCCCACACTCCGGCGCTATGCACGACACGCGGAGTGCGGCGATGGTTGTGCGGGCGAGCGCTCATTCAGCGTCCGAGCCGTCCACGGACCATGCCGACCAGGCCGTTGACCTCTTCGATGCGCATCTTTTTCGCCGCGACGAAGAAGATGCCCAGGAGGATGACGCCGCCGCAGATCAGCGCGGCCAGTGAGCCGAGTGCGCCGATGCCGACGAGTTCCAGGATCCCGAATCCGACGGCGCCGCCGACCAGGGCGGCGGGCACCGCGGCCATGCAGAGGCGCGCGTAGGTCCGCACGATGTGCGCGCCGTCCAGGTCGCCGCCCAGCCGGTTGCGCAGTCGGCGCCAGGCGACACCGACGCCGACCGCGTAGGCCAGACCGTAGGAGAAGGCCATGCCGACGACAGCCCAGCGGGCGGGCAGGACGACGTAACAGAGTGCGGAGGCGGCGGCGTTGACGGCGGCCACGATGACCGTGTTGTAGAAGGGGGTGCGGGTGTCCTCGTAGGCGTAGAACCCGCGGAGGACGACGTACTGCACGGAGTACGGGATCAGGCCGAGCGCGAAGGCCATGAGGATGAAGCCCATGGAGCGGGCGGCCTCGATGCCGCTGGAGGCGTACAGCAGGGTGGCCATCGGCAGGCCGAGCGCGAGGAACGCGAAGGCCACCGGCACGATGGCGACGGCCGAGTTGCGCAGGCCCTGCGAGATGTCGTCGCGGACCGCGCCAGGGTCGTTGTCATGGGCGGCCCGGGAGATGCGGGGCAGCAGTGCGGCCATGACCGAGACGGTGATGATGGCCTGCGGCATGCCCCAGATCAGCTGGGCGTTGGAGTAGGCCAGGAACCCGGTGCCGTCGTGACCCGAGGCCGTGCCGGCCGCGGTGGCGAGCTGGGTGACGACCAGGACGCCCGCCTGGTTGGCCAGGACGAACAGCACGGTCCACTTGGCGAGCTTGACGGTCTTGCCGAGCCCGTGGCCCTTCCAGTCGAACCGGGGGCGGAAGCGGAAGCCCGTCTCGCGCAGGTACGGGATCATCGCCAAGGACTGGACGACGAGGCCGAGCAGGGTGCCGATGCCCAGCAGCCGGACGCCTTCCGGCGGGATGGTGTCGACGCCCATCCGCGATTCGGCGGAGGTTCCGTAGACCCAGATGAACAGCCCGAACGTGATGATCATGACGATGTTGTTGAGGACCGGGGTCCACATCATCGCGCCGAACTTGCCACGGGCGTTGAGGATCTGACCCATCACCACGTGCACGCCCATGAAGAAGATGGTGGGCAGGCAGTAGCGGGCGAAGGTGACGGCGACACTGTTGGCGGCCACGTCATCGGCGATCGTGCTGGACATCAGCTTGATCAGCACCGGTGCGACGAGGACCGCTGCGGCGACGATCAGGCCGAGCGCGACCATCACCAGGGTCAGGAGCCGGTTGGCGAAGGCCTCACCGCCGTCCTCGTCGTCCTTCATGGCACGGACGAGCTGCGGGACGAAGACCGAGTTGAGGCCACCGCCGACGGTGAGGATGTAGATCATCGTCGGCAGGGTGTAGGCGATGGTGAAGCTGTCGCCCAGCAGCGCGGCACCGAGTGCGGCGGTGATCACCAGGGACCGCACGAAGCCGGTGAGCCGGGAGACGAGCGTGCCGGCGGCCATGACCGCGCTGGACTTGAGGAGCCCGGAGACCTTGCCACCGCCGCTCTTGGCGGGCACGGGTGCGGGAGCCGGTTCGGGCTGGGGCGGTACCGGGGGCTTCCCCGATCCCTCCTGGTCCCGGAAGAGGTGGGCGAAGGCGTCCGGTTCCTGCCGGTCGTCCGACGCCTGGGTGACGAGCGCGTCGACGCCGACGAACTGCGTGGTCGCCGGGCGGTCCCCGTACGGCAGGTGCCGTGAGGGCCCCGCCGGCTCGGGGGGCGGGGTCTGGGCCCAGATGCGCGGGTCGGGGGCGTAGGGGGCGGCGGGCGGCTGCTGGTAGAGCGGCCCCGGCTCCTGGTACGTGCCGGGAGGCGGCGGCGGGTGCGCGGCGCGGTCGTAGAGCGCCTCGCCCACCGGGTCCTGGGCGGCCAGGTCCTGTGCCCGGTAGGGGTCGTCCTCGTAGGCGTGCTGGAGGTAGGGGTCCGGCGGCACTGAGCCGTCCTGGCCCGCGTCCGGAGGAACCGGAGGCCCGCCCGGAGACGCTGCTCCGCCCGCGCCCTGCCCGCGGTCACCGTCGTACGGCGCGTTCATCGAAACCCCTACCTCATCGTCCCCGGCCGACCGGCCACGACAGACATCGCTCAACGGTCCACTTTCTCACCCGTTCCCGACGGGGCCCCGCTTTCCGGACCGGTGTCCGGAGCCGGGTCACTCGGCTGCTCGGGTCCGTCGCCGTTTCCGTCCGCCGTGTCGCTTGCCACGGCGCGCTTGCGGTGGCTGTACATCCTGATACCCGCCAGCACCAGGAGCAGCAGGCCGCCGGCGATGACCAGCAGCACGGTGGGCGTCACCTCGGAGACCTTCACGGTGAAGGTCATCTCCTCGCCGTACTGGGTGCCGTCCTCCGTGTACAGCCGGGCGGTCACCTGGGCGCGGCCGTTGGCGCTGGTCGCCGTGTCGAACTTCACCGACTGGCTGTGGCCGCCCGCGATGCTGACCGGAAGTTCGGCCATGCTCCCGTCGTCGTTGAACTTGAGCCGGATGTTGTCCGATGTCAGCTGGAGAACCAGCCGGTCCACGCCCTGCACCAGCTTGTTCTGCACGGTGACCGGGATCGTCGCGCTGCGCCCGGAGAGCGTGACGTCGGACTTCTCGATGAGCTGCACCTCGGAGGTGAGGCTCTGCAGATAGTCGCGGACCGCGTCGCGGTACTGCTGCGCCTCCAGGGACCGGCCGCGCCAGGACGTCGACATCGAGCGGTTGACGGCGTTGCCGAAGGGAGTCACCACGCGCTCGGGCTGCGTCAGGATCGTCTCGAAGCTGTCGAGCGAGCCTTGGGTGGTGCGGATGTCCTGGAACGCCTGAGTGGGCAGTTCCTGGGCTCGGAGCTTCTTGGGGTACGCGGAGGCCCGGGGGACTTTGGTGGTGGCCCTCGGGTCGGGCTTCACCTCGGCGGCGGCGACGAGGTCCAGTGGCTGCGTCCAGCGGTTGCCCGCCAGGCCCTCCAGCGCGCGGGCCATTGTCTGGGCCTGTGCGGCGGTGGGCATCCGCGGCGGGGCCACGACGATGCTGCGCTCGTTGTCCGGCGCCTGCTCGGTCAGTGCGAGGGTCTGGGCGAGGAACTTCTGGACCGCGCGGGTGGAGGAGTCCGCCCTCGACATGTCGCCGTCGAACAAGGTCGACAGCCGGGCGTCCGCGACGACCGCGGTGGTGCCGCCGCCGATCGGCCGCGCCGCGGTCGGCGTGTAGGGAATTTCCGTGGTCTCCCGGAAGCTGTCGCTGCGGGCGATCACGTTGTGGGCCCCCGCCGAGGTCGCCACATCGACGATGGACGAGTCCACGGCGCCGTTCACGGGCCAGGCGAAGTCGGTGGACGGCTTCACATGGAGGATGGTCTCCACGGTGGTCGCGGCCACGGCGGAGGCGTTCTGCAGGTGGCTGAGCGTTCCGGAGACGTTCTTGCCGCGGTGCGCGATGGAGGCCAGATCGGGGTCGGCGAACGGCAGCGCGATCACCTTGCCGTCCTCGACCACCTTCTCCAGCGCGCTGAGCCACTGCTTGGCGACGGCCTGGTTCTTGCCCGGGACGGTCGTGTCACCCGACTCGACCTCGTACTTCCCGGCCATCGCCGCGACGCTCGCCAGGAGGTCCGGGTCGACGACCCAGGTCACGGGGAGCCGACTGCCCAGGGACACCAGCTGTTCCAGCCGGCCACCGGGCGCCAGCTCCTTGGCCAGGTCGTCGTCGGTGAACACGGGGGTCTGCTGCTCGTCCGAGCGGGTCTCCGCCGTGACGTGGGGGGACGCGATCAGCGGCCAGAGGAAGGTGAGCTTCGTCCTGCTGTCGCTCGCCTCGGGCTGCCAGGGCAGGAACGAGCGCTCGATGCCCAGCACCTGCTCGTAGGGGGTGGCGGTCGTACGGCCGGAGACCGAGACGCCGAGCTGGTAGACGCCCGGGTCGTCCAGGCCGAGCTTGTCGACGGGCACGGTGAGCGTGAAGTCCTGGCTGATCCCCTTGGCGAGCTTGGGGAACTTCACTGTGTACTTGTCCCCGACGGTGACCGGGTCGACGCCGGGAACGTACGCGGAGCGCTTCGCGGCGTCGTCGACCTCTCCGCGGCCGGAGAGCCGGGGCCCGACCCGCAGGTCGACCTCGGCGCTGCTGATCGTCTCCTTGCCCTTGTTGGTGAGCGTTCCGGAGACGGTCAGGGTGTCGTCCTCCTTCGGAACGCTCGGGGAGAGCGTGTTCAGGGACACATCGACCGTACGGGAGCCGGTGGGGGCCTTGGCGGGCTCGGCGGCCGGGGCGGCACCGGCCGCCGGAACGGCCAGGAGACCGGCCAGCAGCGGTGCTCCGAGCACCGCCGAGGCCGTGCGCCGGAGCCACCGGCGGGCAGGAGAGGGACGAGTCCCCTGGAAGTCTGCCGCCTCGGCCACGCGCCTACCCGTCCCTCGTCGTCATCAGATGCTGTCGATCGTTCGGTCCTGCGTCCCCGCATGGTAACGAGGTGCGGCGGGCCGAAGTGCTGGGGTCCATCGCACATGATCGCGGGTATCCCGCAGGGCCCCCGTAAACGATGACGCCGTGGCCGGTCCGTGCACGTACCCTTTTCTGTTGTGCCGAACGCCAACGAAGAGAACGCCAGTGCACTGAGCCAGGTGCAGCACCGCGCGGTGAGTGAGCTGCTGCGGGTGTCCCCGGTCGCCGACGACCTCGCCCGTCGATTCCAGGAGGCCGGATTCGGCCTCGCGCTGGTCGGCGGCTCGGTCCGCGACGCACTGCTGGGCAGGCTCGGGAACGACTTGGACTTCACCACCGACGCCCGCCCCGAGGACGTGCTCAAGATCGTCCGCCCCTGGGCCGACTCGGTGTGGGAGGTCGGGATCGCCTTCGGCACCGTCGGTTCCCAGAAGGACGGCTATCAGATCGAGGTCACGACCTACCGGTCCGAGGCCTACGACCGGACCTCGCGCAAGCCGGAGGTCTCCTACGGCGACTCCATCGAGGACGACCTCGTGCGCCGTGACTTCACGGTCAACGCGATGGCCGTGGCTCTGCCGCAGAAGGAGTTCGTCGATCCGTACGGAGGGCTGAAGGACCTCGCCGAGCGGGTGCTCCGCACGCCGGGAACGCCCGAGGCGTCCTTCTCCGACGACCCGCTGCGCATGCTCCGCGCCGCCCGCTTCGCCGCGCAGCTCGACTTCGAGGTCGCCCCCGACGTCGTGACCGCGATGACGGAGATGGCCGCGCGGATCGGCATCGTCTCCGCCGAGCGGGTCCGCGACGAACTCAACAAGCTGCTGCTCTCCCAGCACCCGCGCAAGGGTCTGGGGCTGCTGGTCGACACGGGACTGGCCGAGCAGGTGCTGCCCGAGCTCCCCGCGCTGCGCCTGGAGAGTGACGAGCATCACCGTCACAAGGACGTCTACGAGCACTCGCTGACCGTCCTGGAGCAGGCCATCGACCTGGAGGAGGACGGACCCGACCTCGTGCTGCGTCTGGCCGCACTGCTCCATGACATCGGCAAGCCGAGGACCCGCCGCTTCGAGAAGGACGGCAGGGTCTCCTTCCATCACCACGAGGTGGTGGGCGCGAAGATGACGAAGAAGCGCATGACCGAGCTCAAGTACTCCAACGAGCTGGTCAAGGACGTGTCGAAACTGGTGGAGCTGCACCTGCGCTTCCACGGGTACGGGGACGGTGAGTGGACCGACTCCGCGGTGCGTCGGTATGTGCGCGACGCGGGGCCGCTGCTCGAACGCCTCCACAAGCTGACCCGATCGGACTGCACGACCCGGAACAAGCGCAAGGCGAACGCGCTCTCCCGCACCTACGACGGGCTGGAGGAGCGCATTGCCCAGCTGCAGGAGCAGGAGGAGCTCGACTCGATCCGCCCCGATCTGGACGGCAACGAGATCATGCGGATCCTTGAGGTCGGCCCCGGTCCGGTGATCGGCAAGGCGTACGGGTTCCTGCTGGAGCTGCGCCTGGAGCACGGGCCCATGGAGCGGGACGCCGCTGCGGCCGCGCTCAAGGAGTGGTGGGCGCGGCAGAACTGAGCCCGGTGGGCGTTGTTTCACGTGAAACATCACCCACCGGATGTGGCGAGGGGCGTTGTTTCACGTGAAACAACGCCCCTCGCCACATCCATGACCGGCTACCGATATCCGTCGATCCGTCGCCGACGGAACATCGCCACCGCGACCACCGCGTACAGCACCGACACGACCACCACGACGACGACCGATCTGCCGTCCGGCGGGAGCATGAGAGCCGCCACCCCTGCGGCGCTCACGAACGCGACGTTGAAGAGCACGTCGTAGAGCGAGAAGACCCGGCCGCGGAAGGAGTCGTCGACCGAGGTCTGCACCACCGTGTCGGTCGCGATCTTCGACCCTTGGGTGACGACGCCGAGCACGAACGCGGCGATCAGCATCGGGAAGGGGGCGAAGGAGAGGCCCAGGGCGGGTACCAGGACCGCCGCCGCGGCGGGGCAGCCCACGATCCATCCGTACCGGCCGAGCTGCCCCACCGCCCATGGGGTGAGGACGGCGGCGACGAAGAATCCCGCACCGGACACCCCGACCGCCAGGCCGAGCAGGGCCAGCCCGTCGGACTCGGTGTCCGACCAGGCGTATCGGCACAGCATGAGCACCATCACGGTGAGGGCGCCGTAACAGAAGCGGATCACGGTCATCGCGGCCAGGGCCCCGGCCGCGTGTCTCCGCTGTGCCAGATGGCGAAGCCCGGCGACGAGCCCGCGCGCGGTGACGGCCAGAGCGGCCCGCAGTCGCAGGGGGCTCCCGTCGGTATCCGGTCCCAGCAGGGCGCGGGGCAGGCTCAGGGACGCCAGCGCGGAGAGCAGATAGAGCATCGACCCCAACAGCACGACCGCCGCGTCGGACTCGTCGGCCACCAGCCGTACGACGAAAGCGAGACCGCCTCCCGCGGTGGCCGCCAGAGTGCCGGCGGTCGGAGACAGGGAGTTGGCGACGACGAGGCGATCGGTGTCGACCACCCGGGGCAGGGCGGCGGAGAGACCGGCCAGTACGAAACGGTTGACGGCGGTGACGCAGAGGGCCGAGGCGTAGAAGAGCCAGTCGGGCACCGAGGCGAGAATCAGCAGGGCCGTGGAGCAGGCCAGAGCGGCCCGCAGGAGGTTCCCGTAGAGAAAGACCTGGCGTCGGGGCCAGCGGTCCAGCAGAACCCCCGCGAAGGGGCCGATCAGGGAGTAGGGCAGGAGGAGCACGGCCATCGCGGAAGCGATGGCGGCGGCCGACGCCTGCTTCTCGGGGGAGAAGACGACGTACGCGGCGAGGGCGACCTGGTAGACGCCGTCGGCGGACTGGGACAGCAGCCGCACGGTGAGCAGGCGGCGAAAGTTCCGCAGGCGCAGCAGGGTGCGCAGATCACGCGCGACAGACATGGGAGCAAGCGTCACACACGTCGGGGGTCCGCGGGCGGATTGCCCGGGGACCCCCGACGTGCGGCAGGAAGAGGTGAGCGTCTTCGCTCAGCGCTCCGGTGAGGCTTGTCGGCCGAGAGGGCCGGTTCAGCTCTCGGTGTCGCCGTTGATGAACCGCTCGACGTTCTCGCGGGCCTCGTCGTCGAAGTACTGCACCGGCGGGCTCTTCATGAAGTAGGAAGTCCGCTGCTACGCAACCCATGTGGAAACATGCAGGTCAGGCAGTGATTCCATCCGCCTGATGGTCTGGGAGATGACCCGCTGGGGAGAATTTCGGGAGAGCTGCTCTGCCGAGTGCTCCTGTAGCAGGCGATCCAGCACCGCCACGGGAGAGCGGGGAGACATAGCCGCCCGCGCAGCCAGCGACTCTACCCAGAGCCTGTTCAGGTCGGCCAGCAGGCGCACCCGCATCTCCGGCAGGACGTGCTTGTAGCGGCCGGGCGTGGATCCGTCCACGTGTCCCATCCGCTCGTTCGCCAGGACCGGCGGCGTGCCGATGTCCTCGAGCATCGCGCCGTGAAGGTGGCGCAGTCCGTGCTGGGTGAGCCCCTTGGCGACTGGCGCCCAGCAGGCGGTCGACTGACCGGCCGAGTACCGGCCCTTGACGACAGTGCCGGGCCACGTGTCGCCAGCCACCACGCACACGGGGCGTGCAGGCTCCGCGACCCCCTTGGCCGGGTACCAGCCAGTCGCTGCCGGTTCGATGATCCGGCGGCGGTGGTCGTTCCTGCCCCAATGCGACACGTACTGCTCTGGGGCTGGCTCGTGGTCGATGACGCTCAGCTCGATCATCGCGGCGTGAACCCGGTCGCGTGTGCGCTGGCTGGTCATCTCTGGCCGAGTGCGCACGCGGGATACCGTTACCGGCGAGACACCAGCGAGGGCCGCGATGTCCTCGCGTCGCACTCGCAGCTCCTGGCGCAGATCGGCAGCGCGGAACACCGTACGTACGCCGTGGCACGGGCAGGGCACCGGCGGACGCTGGCGGACGTGGTCGCGGAGGAGCCGGTCCAGGAAGGCCGGGGTGTCGACGGTGCGGAAGCTGTCGTTCTTCGGCGCGCCCCGGGCGAACGAGCCGTCGTTCAGCTCGTACAGCTGCTCTTGGACCTGGATGCCACCAGGCGTGACGTACTGCCGGTCCAGTCCCACCGTCTCCCCCCACCGGATGCCCGTGTACGAGACGGCCACCTCCTGGACGAACTCGTCGTCCCTGCCCGAGAGAAGAGCTGCTCGCTCGGCGACCAGCAGCGCGCCCAGCGCCGTCGTAACGACCTTCTCCGGGCTCCGGTTCGCAGCCCGGCCCGCACGGCGGCCGCGGTTCCGCCGGCGCTTCGCCGGGTTCTTGACCATCGCGTCGATGTCCTCGACCGCGTCCTCAAGGATGAGGTGGAGGATGCTCCGGTACCCGTTCACGCTGGCAAGGGCATACGGCACCGCACGTTGGGCGTTGTACCAGATCTCTACGTCCTCCCTGCTGATGTCTGTGATCAGCTTGTCGCCGAAGAACGGGAGCAGGTGGCCCTCGATCGTGGCCGGGTAGTTCTGCATGGTCGACGGGGCGAGATCCTGGCGCGCCCACCACCGCTGGACGTACTCGGCGAACGTCGGGATTACCGACCGGTCGATGTGAGTGCCGGCGCGGACGGTCACCTCGGCTGCGTCGGCGGCCTGCTCTGCTTCACGTTTCTTCTTGAAGCGGATCGTCCGGCCGTCGTCGTCCTTGACCGTGCCATAGCTCCCCGGCGCGATCTTGTACCGGCCGCGGTAGTACGTTCCGGCTCCCGTACCACGCTTCTCGGCGTATCCCACGTCGCCCTCCTCGGCGCCCCCCGCCGGCGCCGGGCGGATGCTCAGCGCTGGCGTACTACGCGGCCCAGGACGGACGGTTCTGCGATGTCCGTCCCGAGCTCCACGATCTCCCCGTTCCACATCTGGAACGTGGCCACGGTCTGCAGCGACAGAGCTGACGCTGCGGTGAGGGCCTTGGCCTGCTCTGGCAGGAACATCCCTCGGTTCAGCACATAGGTCATCCCGCCGCGGTAGACCTTTACGTAGGTCGGTCCCGGAAGGTCACTCTCTGCGAGCCTGAAATTGATCACGTGCCCCGTCCTCACGTTGACGCATATGACAGACGCACTTCGTACGCGCGTTCGGTCACGATACAGACACCAGGGGTGATCAAGAAGGGGTGTGGCGAGTCACTCCTGGCTGCGGGCCCGTTCGTCCGCCTCGATCATCGCCCGCCATCGCCGCGCGTTCTCTGGCGGCATTCCCGCCAGGTGGGACACGACGACCCGCACGTCGTCAGAGAACCCGCCCAGCTCCCGCGCTTCGTAGTCGAGGAACTGGCGAGCGGCGGCAGCCTTGACCATCTGCAAGGGCATGTTGAGGCCGGCCGCGATGCCCGGCACGTTCTCCTTCTTGAGCGTGGTCGCTGCGTTCGTGCCCAGCTTCTGAAAGAACGGTTTCGAAAGCGGGTGCCCGGCCGTAGCGGACCGGTCGGCCATGGCCTGGTACGTCACTCCGGAGTCGTTGACCTGGCGCACCAGCTGGCTCAGCTCGTCCGAATCCATCTCCTGGGCTAGCCGTGCAGGGATGGTGTCGTGTTGTCGCCGCCCTGGCTCCGCTTCCATGACTGCCTCTCCGCGCCTCCCGGCGCTCCGCGTCTCGGGCCACGCTGTCTCTGTCTCAGGGGTGGGGCATCTAAAAAATTACTGGTCACCGCGTACAACCATCCCGGATCTGTAGACGAATCGTCTACAGATCACGGTACCGCCGTGACCTCTTTCACGGAAACACCACATCCAGCCAGCCGTTCGGATTCGTAGCCAGATCGTCTACGGTGTGCTTAAGTGTTCCCGAACGTAGTCAATGCGTTCTGATTTGGAGCCGCCGTGAGAGTCCGCTACCACCTCCGCGACCGGAGCGCACTGCTCTATGTCATGGAGAACCCCGGCCGGGGTGCCCCCTATAGCGTCCGCCAACTGGCAGACGCTGCAGGGCTGGCACCTGCCACGGTCGGGCACCTGGTCAGCGGACGCATGGCGACATGCGACATGGAGGCTGCTCACTCCCTCTCGGAGGCGCTCGGCGTCGCGGTGCTGGTTCTTTTCGCGCCGCCCGCGTCTCCAGATCCGAACAAACTGGCTCCGGGCTATGGCCCGGCAGCCACCGAGACCAGAAGGGTCGACCCGTGCGAACACGCCCGAGCCCCCCACCCGGCCTGATCTACATCGGAGACAGCGCGTCCGGTCCTGGAATCGCCAGCCGCCTGGGCATCACCCCCGGGACCGTCCGAAAGTGGCGCTCCGCCGGCCGTGGACCGCAGACCTTCAAGGTCGGTGGCCGCGTCGTCGCCCGCGAGCACGTGGTTACCGAGTACATCGCCGCGCTGGAGCGGGCCTGATGTCCGCTCTCCCGTCTCTCCACACTCCGGAGGACGTCGCCGAGTCACTGCACGTGTCCGCGTGGTGGGTTCGGGAGCAGGCCCGCAAGGGGCACGTCCACGCCGTCAAGGTCGCGGGGGCCTGGCGTTTCACGGACGCCCAGTACCAGGAACTCCTGGAGCTCCACACCACGACCCCCGTGCCTGCCGTCGCCGACGTGATCCCGCGCCGGCAGCGCCGCACCGAACAGCCCGCCGAGCTTCGGCTCGTCGCCCGGCTTCCGAAGCGGGCGGCTGGCTCCTGACATACGTCGGGGCCGCCGGGACCGGGCCTGGTCCCAAGACGGCCCCTCAACCGGCACATCTCAACTGACTGAGAGGTAACCGTGTCCACCGAGACTATCGGCACCACCCCCCAGCCCGCACCGGCGCCTACGTGGCAGGCGGGTCTGCAGCTGGCGATGAACGCCACGTGGAAGGCGATCGGTATCCCGACGACCGCCCAGCCGTTCCACGCTGGTCAGACGTCCTGGGGCCGCACCGGCGACTACGTCGGCGATGTCCACTACCTGCTGCTCGCCCCGCTCCGGGAGATCGCCGCCGCGTACGACGTCCCGGTGACCGAGACGCGGCCCGCCGGCGGCGGCACGACCTACACGGTCGTCGTCCCGGTCGACGGTGTCGACGTCCACATCTGGACCACCAACCCGGCCGACGCCCCGACCACCACGTCGGCGGTGGCGGAATGAGCACGCTCACGGACTCCTACCTGGCGTGGGACGGGCTCGCCCACCGGCCCGGCTGCGCCAAGCCGTCCTGGACCGTCGACACGCGAACCGAGGATGGGGCGTTCCGCACCGTCATCGGCGGCCCCTCGCACGCCTGCCCCAACGAGGAGTGCGGGCACAGCCAGCGGTACACCAAGACGTCCCTGCGCGTCGTCTGCTCCTCCTGCGGCCTGGCCCTGATCATGTCCGGCGACTCCGACGGCCTGCAGCGGACGAGCACGAAGGAGCTCGGCTACGGGCAGCCACCCAAGAAGGCCGGCGCCCTGTGGCTGTACCCCGGCGCCCCGCTCCTCTTCGGCTGGGGCCACGGCGAGCACGAGGAGCCCGAGGGCTACCTCGTCACCCGGACCCGCGTCGACCGCGTCACCGTCGACAACGTCATCGGCTCCATCCACAAGGCCAGCGGCCCTCGCCAGGGTGTGCAGTGGTCGGCCGCCGCCGTCCCCGACCCCAAGGGCGAGTACGGATACGGCCTCGTCCGCTGGGCCCGGGCGTGCGGCGAATTGCGCTCGCTCACCGCCGCCGCCAAGTGGATCGCAGCCCAGGCCGGTGAGACCGCATGAACCTCCACACCCAGATCACCGGCGCGATCCTCGGTGTCCTGCCCGGCGCGTGCCCGGAGGCGCGGGTCACCGTGGAGCAGCCGCTCCAAACCGGCCGGGACACCTGGACCGGCACCGTGACCGGCCTCGCGCAGCGGATCGCCGACGACATCGAGGGGAAGGACACCCGCACTGCGGGCGGGTCCACCCCGACGATCTCCGCCCGCGATGCCCGTACGACCGTCCTTGTCGCGATCGCCCGGGCCCTGCGTGAGCAGCCCACCGGGGCCCGGCTCCTCGACGGCCTGGACGAGCTCGGCGAAGCCGTCGTCCAGGCGGACCTCGGCGAGATCGCCGCGTGGGCGGACGCACTCGCCAGCCTGGCCCACATCGACGACGCCCTCGGCGCCGCCACCGCGCAGCCCGCGGCCGCCCACACGGACTACCGGGCCCAGCACGAGAGCATCCACGTCGGCCACTACACCACCGAGGCCGAGGCCCGCAGGCACTGCGAGGCCCTCGTCAGCGACGAACACCCGGCCGACCGGACCCTTCTCTTCACCTGGGCCGGCCTCGGCGACGACGACGGCGACCCCGACGACCCGTCCGAACTCGTCGTCCAAGTCGACGGCGGCCCGCAGCAGTTCACCGGGTACGTCGTCGTCCCGCTGGCGGTCGCCGCCGAGCACGACCCCGACGCCGAGTGATGCCGTGCCCGGCCACCTCTGGCTCCTCTGCTCCGTGATCGGTCTCGGCCTGGCCATCGGCGTCCTGATCGCCGTCGGCTGGGCCGCCGACCACCGCGTCAACACCGCCCGTAAGCACCGCAAGTCCCGTGAAGGGGGAGCGTCATGACGCTCGTACAGCCCGAGGCCAACGCTCGGAAGAAGACCGACACCACCGCCCTGATCGCCCTGGGCCTGGCCGCCATCGCTACGCACCACGAGGAACTGCGGGAGCAGGACCGACTGGACGACGAACGCGCCGTCCGCTACGCCCGGTCGGAAGCCAGGGCCACGTTCGGACCGGACGCCTCCGACGTCCTGGGCGAGTGGCTGCCCTCCTCGGTCATGCCCGAGGGCATGTACCAGGCGGTTGTAGAACTGACCCCGAATACGTCCCTGATCTGCACGGCCCCGCGCGACGAGAACGCGGCCACGTTCGAGGTGCTGACGTACTGCGGGACGTGCAACAGCCACTCGACCACGGCCGTCGGCTCGCTGGCCGAGTTGGTCGGCGCGCTGCGCACGGCCGGTGTCCGCTGATGGCCTCCCTGCCCCGAGGGTTCAACGACGCACCGTCCTCGCGGATGCGCCGACCGGCGAACGCCAAGTCCGAGGCGCTCGAGGTGTACGGCATGCCCCGGGCGCCGCTGCCGGCGGACCTGCCCGGCACGTGCCGGACCCCGACATGCGGGATCTCGTGCCCGGAACCCGCCCCGTCCGGGTGGGCACGGGTGCAGGTCCTCGGCCGGCGCCCGTCGGCCCGGGCCTGGTGCTCGGCCCAGTGCGCCTCCTACGCCCTGGCCCACCCGACCCGCCGCGCGGTCGGCGGCCCGGGCACCTGCCAGCAGCAGGAGTGCGGCACGGCCGACACCACGGCGGCCGACACGTCCGGGTGGATCCGCACCCAGATCATCGACTCCACCGACGGGGTGCGTCTCTGGTGCTCGGGCCTGTGCGCCGTCTACGGCCTGGCCCTGGCCGAGCTCCGCATGGAGGTCCTCGCCGATGCCTGAACAGATCCCCTTCCTGCTCCTGGCCCTCGGCCTGGTCGCCGTCCTCCGGTGGCTGTCCGCCGCGCTCGCCACCGGACGCGGCGTCGTGGTGGCCCCGGCCCCCGTCCGGGACACCGAGACCCGTATCCACGTGGCCTGCCACCGGCCGAAGTGCGCCCACATCGAGTGGCCGCACGACGTCACCGACGAGGGTCTGCGCTGCACCCACTGCGGCGAGATCAACGCCGACTCGTGAGCGGGTCCGTCCGCCCGTGCGGCGACCTCGACCGACGACACGGCCTGGTCTACGCCCGCCGGTACGTCATCGGCTACCGGTGCGACCGGCACACCCCCTCGGCCGTGCGCGGCCTGCCCGAGCCCCCGCCGGGGCCGGGCTGGCCGCCCGGCAACTACCTCAACCACCCCGACCGCAACCCGCACACGAACCTGCCCGTAGAGGAGCCGCCGTCATGACGACCGCCGCCCGCCCCACCCCGACCCAGATGCCGTCCCGCCGCCGCACCCCGGCCGCCGCCGAGACCCCGACCCTGGACAGTCGGCCGGCACACCGGCAGCCGTGGGAACGGGCCATCCTCGCGTCGTCCCTGCCCGGCAATCACCGCTTCGTCGCCATCGCGCTGTCGACCCACGCCGACGGCCGCGGGCACATCGCCCGCCAGCCCCGGGTGATCGGCCTCGTCCACGCCACCGGGCTGCACGTCAACCAGGTCCGCGTCGCCCTCGCCACCCTCGTCGACCGCGGCTTCCTCCGCCGGCCCCCGGCCGACAGCCCCATCGACAACGTCGACCTGGTCCTCACCCTGCCCCCGGGCGCGCTCGCCCGCGCCCGCCGCGCCCACCAGGCCACCCTGTAAAGCCTCTTGGAGAGCCCGTGACCGAACTTCCGCACGACCCCTACATCACCGCCGTGATCGAGGCCCTGACCGCCGCCGGGCTGGAGCCGGACGCCTGGTGGACGTCCGACGCCGAGATCGACCCCTACGCCACCGGCGACGACGCGGGCTGCATCACGATGCTGAACGCCGTCATCGCCTGGGACGACACCAGGGTCGACGAGGACGACGAGACCGGCCGGGACGGCCTGTTCCTCTTCTGGGACCACCCGGCCGAGCAGTGGCAGTACGCCCGTCCCCGCTCTGAAGGCGGGAACACCGAACCGGAGTACCTGCCCAAGCTCGGCCTCTACTCCGACCCGGACGCCGTCGCGGCCGCCGCCCGCGCCCTGCTGGCCGACCAGCCCTTCCCCGACGGCCACGCCCCGTACTGGCACCCGGCCGACACCCTTCGCGCCGCCGTCACCGCGTGGGCCGACCGCCCCTCGGAGCCGTCGGCCTGATGTCCACTGCTCTGCTCGCCACCGCTGAGCCCCGCCGCACCCGCGGCGGGGCCAACAGTGCTGTGCGCTACAACCGGCCCCGCCGGAGGAGCGAGCAGAGCGTCTGGATCCCCGAGTCCATCTACCGGGGCGACGACTTCAACGACGAGGCCGCGGCCGTCTACATCAAGACGGCCGCCCTGGACGCCCGCCGCTCCTGGCCCGGCGCCCGCCGGGACGAGGACCCGTGCACCGCGTCCGTCGCCGAGCTCGCCGCCGCGCTGGGTATGTCGCCGTCCGCCGTGGAACGCGGCCTCACCCAGCTCAACCGGGACACGCCGGACGGCGGAGAGCCGTGGCTCCGGACGAAGCAGCGCACCCACCGCGGCGGGCGCGGCCGCTCCGCCCTGCGCTACGTCCGCCTCGTCCCACGCGACCAGCCCGCCCTGGAGGTCCCCGTACGTGTCGCCGAGGCCCTCCCGCCGCGCCGTCTGCGCGCCTGGCTCCACCTCGCCCGCGTCACCGCCAAGGGCCTCCCCGTCACTGCGGCCGAGCTCGCCGGGGAACTGCGGCATCACAGCGGTAAGAGCGCGGGGAAGCCGCTGTGCGAGAAGACCGGCCGCCGCCTCATGGACGACCTGGAGGCCGCCGGGTGGCTCACCCTCGGCCGCCGGGCCGGTCAGCAGGCCCGCCACGCCGTCACTGTCAACACCAGCCCCCTGCACTCCGTCCGCGCCACCACCGAACCGGCTGTGGACGAGCCTGTGGACGACGCCCTGTTCCCCGTCTCCGACCTGCTGGCCCCGCCCGCTACGGACATTCATGACGGGGTGGGTCCGGACGATCAAGACGGGTCCCTCGCGACTAGGGAAGACAGCTCCTCTACTACTGACGGGCGCGCGGGGGATCTTTCGATCCGCCGGAGGCGAGACTCGGGTAGTTACGGGCCCCGGGCTGTGGAAAACGTGGCCGGGCCGACGTTCCAGAGCGCGGCTCAAGGCAAAAAGCGCAGCAACGGCGAGGCTGGCACGTACCGCGGGCCGGGACTGCAGCTGTCGCCCCGGGTCTGGCAGGTTCTTGAGCCCGTACGCCACGAGCTCCCCGCCATCAGCCCGTACGTGCTGCGGCGCGTCGGCCAGGAGGTCGGCCGCCAGCTGTCCGCCGGAGTCGGTGCCGAGCGCCTCACCGCCCGCCTCACCGCCCGCTGGGCGTCCACCGAGGATCCGCGCCGCGACGTCGGCCGGTGGCTCCTCGGGGCCGGGCTCGTCCGCCGCGGATGCCGCCTGCCGTCCTGCGAGTCCGGCACCATCTGGGCCACCGGCGAGCGCTGCTCCCTGTGCGCCAACATCGCCGCCGAGGCCGAGCGCCTGGCCGCCGAGGAGGCCCGGGCGCAGCAGCCCGTCCCGACCGAGGCCCCGCCCGAACCGCCGGCCCCGATACGGCCGCCGACGACGTGGCTCCCGATGCCCCCGCCGCCGGACCCCGGGCCCGAGCCTCCGGGCGCGGACGAGCGGGAGCAGCTGCGCGCGGCCGCGACTCCCGAGGCCGTCCGCCAGGCGCTCGCCGAGCACGGCGCGCCCGCCGCCATCCGCCTCTACGGCAGGGCCCTCGTCCTGCCCCACCTCACCGGCCAGCACGACGAAGGGACCACCGCATGAAGCCCGCCAGCCACCACCTCGCCCGCTGCCGCCGCTGCAGCGCCCCGATCGTCTGGTGCCTCACCTCCGCCAACGGGAAGCGGCAGCCGGTCAACGCCGCGCCTGACGCGACCGGGAACGTCGCCGTGATGCAGGGCGCTGACGGCCTGTTGTACGTCCGCACCGTCACCGCCGCCCGCCCGGAGATCCGCCCGGGCGAGTGGCAGGCCATGCCCCATCACGCCACCTGCTCAGCACCTCCGCCGAGGCGCAGCAGCGCGCCGACGTCGCGGGCGACGCAGGGAGTGAGGCCGGTCCCGTGGCAGCGCTGACCCCCGAGGACGCCGCGGTCCTGGAGCGCGCCGAGGCCGGCCGGGAGGAGTGGCCCGACGGTACGTACGCCGGGACCCGTTCCTCGCGTACGGCCGGACAGCCGGACCCGGACGCCGCCGACCACGTCCAGGAGCTCACCGAGGCGCTGGAGGGCTGGCGGGTCGGCACCCGCTCCACCCTCGCCGACCGCGCCGCCAGCCACGTTCCTCCCTCTCAACTGATCACCGAAAAGAGGAAGCCGTGATGATCTCCGCCCGCCTCCGCTACACCGGCATGTCGCTCCTCGCCCTGGCCGCGCTCGTCACCGGCCTGGCCCAGCTGCTGGACCACCACTGGCCCGGTGCGGTCCTCGGCCTGGCCCTCACCGTCGAACTGCTCCTCGGGTGCCGGCGGATCCGGCGCACCGCCGAGCGCCACCAGGACGAGCAGCGCCACCAGCTCGGGGCCCTGCATGCCGAGGAGCTGTCCGCGCCCGCCGAGCACTGCGGCGACCAGCCGTCGGAGGTCTTCACCTGGATCCACCCGGGCCAGTACAGCGAGTGCCTGCTGCGCCCCGGGCACCAGGGCAGCCACGCGGACGAGCACGGGAGGCGCTGGTGGTGGATCGACACCGGACTCCCGCCCCACACCCGGGCGCAGCAGTGGTGAGCCTCTCCCTCGTCATCCACTGCGAGGCCTCGTACGGCTCTCACGGCACCTGCGGGGTCTTCCTGCCGACCGGCACCACCGACGAGACCGAGGCGTACGCGATCGCCGCCCGGGCCGGGTGGAGCACCGGCCCCGACCGCTGCCCCGGCCATGCTCCCCTTCCCCGCACAACCGGCCGCACTGTCCGCCGGCTCCGTCCCGCCACTGAGAGGACCTCGACACGATGACCACCGACCACACCAGCCCGGCCCGCAACGCCGCCGAGCTGCTCGTCGACCAGGGCGAGCACGTCCACTACGTCAGCGAAGGGCAGGCCCTGTGCCTGTCCGGCCGCTGCACCACGGCGGTGGGCCCGTGACCGCCCAGTTCGCCCGCGGGTTCCGGCTCCACCTGCCCCACGGCCAGGTCCTCGACGGCGCCGAGCTCCCCGGCGGCCGCGCATTCGTCATGGACGACCCGACGTGGGGCCTCGGCAGCACCGCCCGCACCGTCGAACTCCTCCAGGCCGGCTACCCCGACGCCCGCATCGAATGGGCCGACCAGCAGCCCACCACGGACGAGGACCCGTGCTGAGCGCGCTTCTGTACCGGCTGCGGTACCACCACCGGTCCGACCGGGCGCGCCGCCGCCGCCCTATCTGTCGCTGTGGCCGGTCCCACCCTGGCCCCCGCTGACCCTTTTGACCCGCCGCACCACCCGGAGCGCCACCATGAACGACATCTGCCTCTCCTGCTTCGGCCGCCTGCCCGACGACTCCCCGCGTACGGGCTGCGAGGCCTGCGAATACAGCGTCCACACGTGGCTCCGGGAGCTTCCCCGCCACCTGGTGCTCCTCGCGGACATGCTGACGCCGGACACCGGCCCCGCCCGCCGCGGCGGCGTCGGCCGCGCCCACGCCCCGCTCCCGATCCGCCTCGAGGTCCTCGACCTCACCGGCCCCGGACAGCCCGTCCTCCTGGACGACCCGCACGGCGACCAGACCGGAGGAGTGCCCATGACCCCGCTGCTGTACGGGTGGGCGCGCTTCCTCGCCGCTGACTACCCGTCGGTGCGCACCGACGCCCACGGCACCGTCCACATCGAGCGGTGCAACAGCGCCCGGGCCCGGGACGGCGCCCGCCTCCGGAACGTTGCCGACGTCCCCGGCCTGTGCCGGTGGCTCGACGCCTACCTCCCGTACGCCGCGACCCGCCCGTGGTGGGACGACATCTACGAGCAGATCGAGCAGCTGCTCCACCGGGTCCGCCGGCTCACCCACACCCGGCCCGTCACCCGGGCCAAAGACGCGCCATGCCCCATCTGCACCGGCTGGTCACTGGTGGAGAAGGAGGACGAGCTCCACATCGTGTGCACGGTCTGCCCTGTCCGCCTCACTCCCGAGGAGTACGACGCCCACCGTGCCCAGGTGATGCCCGCGCTCGCCTCCCTCGCCCTCCGTATCGCTGCCACCCAGCAGACCGCCGCCTGACAGCCGTACGCTTCTCCACAGCACTGCGCCCCCTGCCCGATTCTCACGGGCAGGGGGCGCAGCTGCGTTCGGTCACGCCTCGGGGGCCGGCTTCTTCGGCGGCCGCTTCGTGACTCCGTCGATGATGTCCCGGACACGGCCGAAGGAGATGCCGAGCTCAGCAGCGATGGCGCGCAGGGACATGCCGTCGTCCCGCATCTCGGTCACGGCCTGCTGCCGCATCTCGCGTACCTTCGCCTGCTTCTCCGGCATGGCGTCCAGCAGCTGCGTCAGCCGCTTCGCCCGCGCTGCAGGGGTCTCGGCCGTACCGAGGGCGTCGATGGAGTCGAGCACCTGCTGCACCTCCTGGTCTCTGTCGGCCATACCGCTCCTTCCCGGAGCGCGGATACCGATCTGCTTGTGTGGGGACCCTACACTGTGTAGAGTCCCCACACAACGAACGGGAGCCCGCTCCCATCGCTCAACAAGTAGGCCCCGGCCGGCGGTCGCACGCCATATGGCCGGGGCCAGCCAACCGCCTGAGCTACCAGGAGGATGACCATGCGCGATCGTAACCGTGGGCGTGCCGTACCGGCAGCCCGCAACCCCCAGCCTGACCCCTTCGCCGAGCAGCTGCGCGAGCTCCTCGCACGTCCCAGCCTCTCCGCCCAGCTGCTCCAGCACGCCGCCGAGCACCTGACGGCGATCCGCCCCACCGAGCCGCTCACCCTCGCCGGATGGGGCCGCGCCCTCGCCCGCGCCGACGCCCGGATTCTCTCGGGCTACCCGCCGGCCGTCGCCCAGCACGCCGGACAGCGCGCCATGGCCGCCCTGGACCCCGCCCTGTGGGCTACCTCCCGCACCCGAGGCGAGTGGGCCCTGTGCCTGAACGCCGCCGCCGGAACCGTCTGATGGCCGCTGCCCAGCTCGCCGTCACGAGCTCCCGCACGCTGGCCCACCGGCTCCCCGCGATCCTCACCGCGGCCGCCAGCCGCCTCGAGCAGATGACGCCGCAGGCCGCCATGAGCGAGCAGGCCCGCCGCGCCGAGATCCAGCTCAGCGTCTGGGACCACCACGGCGTCTACAACGATGTCGCCGTCGGCCGGGACATCACCGCCACCCTCGCCGCCGTCCGCGACGTGCCCCTCACCGGCACCCGGGCCGCGTATGCCGCCCGCCTGCGCGCCGCCGCCACGGCGGTGAACCGCTGATGGCCGCCGAGGAGATCCCGGAGGTCAGCCCGGAGCTCGCCGCCGCCCGGTACCTGGCCCGCCAGGAGGTGGCGCTACAGAACCCCTCCACCGCCGAGCCCGACACCGCCCCCACGCAGGGCGACGACGCCAGCACCACCACCTGCTGAACCGCCCGGCCGGGCGCACCCGCTGCGCCCCGCCGGCCCACACCCCGGAGCACCCGATGCACACCGTGCACCCCCTCGCTGTCGCCGTGATCCTCGCGGCCGTCGTCGCCGTCATCCTGTTGAAGCGGTGACCCCGATGCCCCGTACCCGCACCGTCGAGCGCAGCCGCCTCGTCCCGCACACCATCGACGGCACCACCCACCTCGTGCTCGACCGCTACAAGGTCGACGTCCCGCAGCCCCCGCGCGACTGGGACCGCGTCGTCCTGACCGGGGTCACCGCGGCCGCCGCCGTCATCGGCGTCGCCTCGATCATCTGGTCGACCGCGAGCATCGGCAGCCTCCTCGACCTCGTCGTCCCCCTCACCGCCGCCGCCTACGCCGCCGCCCTGGTCTTCGACCTCGTGTGGCTGTCCTGCATGGCCCTGGAGTGGCTCGCCCGCTACGACCAGGACCGCGCCGCCCTCCCGCGCCGCGCCGGATACGTGGCCCTCGGCATCGCCATGGGAGCGGTCGGCGCCCACGGCTGGATCTCCGGCGAGGCCGCGATCGGCTTCGTCGCCGCGACCGTGTCCGGCCTCGCCAAGGTCATGTGGACCGTGGTGCTGCGCCACCACGCCAAGCCCCTCGACAGCCACACCCAGCAGTGGGTCGACGCCGAGCGCGCGAAGGCCGGCGGCCGCCTCGCAATGGTCTCCGTCCGCCGCGAGCTCACCCGCGCCGAACAGGCCGTCGCCGCCGAGCGCGCCGCGATCTCCGGAGCCTCCGGAGAGAATCCGGAGGCCGGTCCGGATCATCCGGAGGATCGAACGGAGCGTCCGGACGACGAGGAAGCACCGGCCGCTACCGGGCCGATGACCATTGCGGATGCCGTCCGGACGGCCGTCTCCAGCGGCATCACCGATCCGGACGCCGTCCTCCGCTACGTCCGGAAGGTCGCGGACGCCAACGCCAAGGAGTCCAGCGTCGAGCGGTACCTCCGGACCGTCCGGAAGCCCGCATGAGCGCCCCGGAGAACGCCGAGAGCAGGCTCAAGGGCTGGCTCCGCGACCGCATCGACGGCCCCGTCGTTGCCGAGCCTGAGCAGCCGCCGCTCGTCCAGGTCCACATCGTCCCGACGCCGGACCCGGCCGCCGAGGACGACGACCAGGAGCAGGACCTCGACGACGCGGCCGCCGCAGAGCCGGAGCCGACGCGCCCGTGGTGGGACGTACGCCCCGCCCCGTTCGGTGGCCGCACTGCGGAGCCCGAGCCCGCGGCCACGCAGCAGACGGTCGAGGCCGCGCCCGGCATCCACGTCACGGTCAACCAGCCGCAGCAGGCGCCGCCTCCGTGGCTGGCCCCGGACCCGGCCGCCGTCCGGGCCGCCGAACGGCTTCACCGTCTCCGGGTCTGGTTCATCTACCACCTCGCCGCAGGCACCGCGGGCTGGGTGTTCGGTCTCGTCGGCCTGATGCACGACGTCCTGGTCGACGCCGGACGGCAGGGGGCCGGCGTCGGCATCGCCATGGGCTTCGTCGCCTGGATCGTCGCCTCCTACCTGCCCGGCCTGCCCTACATGCCCCCGGCCCTGCGCCCCGCTCTCGTCTGGGCCGCCCGTATCCCCGTCAGCTCCGCCGCCCTGGCCCTGGCCCTCTACGGGCCCGGCACCGTCTAGGAGACCCCTCGTCATGTACCTCGCAGCACCCGCCAGCGGCGGCACGTTCGACTACGTCGGCGCCGGTGGACTCGCCCTGATCGCCACGGCCGTCCTGGTCTTCG
>NZ_JBIVUV010000018.1:12606-225100 GCF_044768525.1 Streptomyces sp. NPDC091287 | reverse complement strand
TTGGAGGGTGGTGAGGGTGTGTTCGGTGACGTCGTGGATGTTGCCGGTGGGGACTTCGATCAGGGTGTGATCGGTGGTCCGGGTGTTCGGGGTGACCTGCGGCCAGACGACCTCGAACAGCCCGTCCGTACGTGCGGTGAGCTGGTCGGCTCCGACAGGGCGGGTGACGAGACGGTCGACCGTGAGCACCGGCTGACCGGACGGGTCGACGGCGTGCAGCGCGATCCCGTCGTCCGACGGGGTGATCCGCACGCGCAGTGTCGTCGCGCCGGTCGCATGGAGGGTGACGCCGTTCCACGAGAACGGTAGCGCCAGGCTGTCCGCGGTGCCTGCCGCCGGGTGCAGCGCGGCGTCCAGCAGCGCCGGGTGCATGCCGAAGTCGTGCTCCGGCACTTCCACTTCGGCGTAGAGGACCTCTCCGTCGCGCCATGCGTGGGTGAGGCCCTGGAACACCGGGCCGTAGTCGAGGCCGAGGTCCGCCAGTGTCGCGTAGATCCCGGATGTGTCGAGCTCCTGGCCCTGCGGCCAGGCGAATTCCTGGGGTGTGGCGGGGGTCGAGCTGAGGGTGCCGGTGGCGTGGAGGGTCCAGTCGTTGTCGGTGCGCGAGTGGATCGTCACGGCGTCGTCGACGATCTTGACCTGGACCTGGACGGCCTCGGTGAGCAGCATCGGAGCCTCGATGACGAGCTCGTCCAATGTGCTGTGGCCCGCGAGTTCACCTGCGTGGAGGGCCATGTCGACCAGGGCTGTGCCGGGGACGACGACGGTGCCGCGTACCTTGTGGTCCGCGAGCCACGACGAAGGCGACAACCGGCCGGTGAGCACCGTGCTCTCACCGTCCGCGCTCTCACCGTTCGCGAGCCGGAGCAGCCCGCCCAACAACGGGTGCCCGCTCTCGCCCAGCCCGAGGCCGGCCGCGTTGCCGCCGGTACGCGTGAGCCAGTAGCTCTGTCGCTGGAAGGCGTAGCCGGGGAGGCTGCTGAGCTGTGTGGCGTCAGGTGTGGTGATCGCGCGCCCGTGGACGTAGGCGGCGCCGAGCGCCGTGAGGACGGTGGTGGTCTCGTCGCGTCCGCTGCGCAGCGCTGCGGTGAAGGTGCCCTCCGCGGATTGCTGGGCCTGGGCGGTGAGCACACCGTCGGGGCCGAGTTCGATGAACGTGGTGACGCCGCGCGTCTTCAGCTCCACCACGGCGTGGTGGAAGCGCACGGCCTCGCGGATCTGGGTGACCCAGTACTCGGGGTCGGTCATCGCGAGGTCGGTGGCGACCGTCGGGACGATCGGGATCGTGGGCTTCCGGTAGGTCAGTTGCCCTGCTGCCGCGCGGAAGTCGTCGAGCATCGCGTCCATGTGGTGCGAGTGGAACGCGTGACTCACCGTGAGGTTCTTGGTCCTGCGGTCCGGGAACCGCGCGGCCACGTCCTCGGTGTTGTCGCCGGAGACCACGATCGAGCGGGGTCCGTTGATGGCGGCGATGCTCACGCCGTCGTCGAGGTGGGGGGTGATTTCTTCTTCGGTGGCTTCGATGGCGGTCATGGTGCCGGTGTGGGGGAGGGCGTCCATGAGGGTGGCGCGGGCGGTGACGAGTTGGGCGGCGTCGTTCAGGGTGAGGATGCCGGCGACGTGGGCGGCGGTGATTTCGCCGATGGAGTGGCCGACGAGGTGGTCGGGTGTGATGCCCCAGGACTCGTAGAGGCGGTAGAGGGCGGTTTCGAGTGCGAAGAGTGCGGGTTGTGTCAGGCGGGTGCGGTCGAGGTCGCCGGTGAAGTACTCGTCCTGGATGCCGAGTGCCGCGAGTGCGGCGTCGAGGGCTTCGCGGAAGACCGGGTACGTCTCGTAGAGCTCGTGGCCCATGCCTGCGCGCTGCGAGCCCTGCCCGGTGAACAGGAACGCCAGACCGCCCTTGCCGATCGCCCCGCTGATCAGTTGCTCCGTGCCGAGCAGCATGGCTCGGTGGTCGAACTGGGTGCGTTGGGTGAGGGTGTGGGCGATGTCGTGGGGGTGGTGCTCGGGGTGTTCGGTGAGGTGTTGCTGGATGGTGGTGATCTGGGCTTGGAGGGCTTGGGGGGTTTTGGCGGATATGGGGTAGGGGACGGGTTCGGTGGTGGGTGGGGTTGTTTGGGTGGGGGTGGGTTGTTCGAGGATGAGGTGGGCGTTGGTGCCGGAGATGCCGAAGGAGGAGATGGCGGCGCGGCGGGGTCGGTCGGTGTCGGGCCAGGGCTGGTTTTCGGTGAGCAGGGTGACGGCGCCGGTGGACCAGTCGACGTGGGGGGTGGGCTGGTTGATGTGGAGGGTTTGGGGCATGGTTCCGTGGCGCATGGCCATGATCATTTTGATGATGCCGCCGACACCGGCTGCTGCTTGTGTGTGGCCGATGTTGGATTTGAGGGAGCCGAGGCGGAGCGGGCGGTCGGTCGGGCGGCCCTGGCCGTAGGTGGCGAGGAGGGCCTGGGCCTCGATGGGGTCACCCAAGGTGGTGCCCGTGCCATGTGCCTCCACCAGGTCCACATCGGAGGGTTCGAGGCGGGCGTTGGCCAGCGCCTGCATGATGACCCGCTCCTGCGACGGGCCGTTGGGCGCGGTCAGGCCGTTGGACGCGCCGTCCTGGTTGACCGCGGAGCCACGGATCACGGCGTGCACGGTGTGCCCGTTGCGCACCGCGTCGGACAGCCGCTCCAGCACCAGCACTCCGGCGCCCTCGCTCCAGCTCGTGCCGTCCGCGTCGGCGCTGAACGGTTTGCTGCGCCCGTCCTGGGCCAGGCCGCGCTGGCGGCTGAACTCCACGAACACGTCCGGGTTCGCCATGACCGTCGCGCCACCGGCCAGTGCCAGCGAGACCTCACCGGTACGCAGCGCCTGCGCCGCCAGGTGCGTCGCCGTGATGGACGAGGAGCACGCCGTGTCGATCGTGACGGCCGGACCCTCCAGGCCCAGCGTGTAGGAGATGCGACCGGACGCGACCGACGCCGCTGAACTCGTACTGACGAACCCCTCCATCGCTGCGGCGTACTGGCCGACGCGCGGTGCGTAGTCGTAGTGCATCAGCCCGGTGTAGACACCGGTCTGCGAGCCGCGCAGCGAGGCCGGCGCGATGCCCGTGCCCTCCAGCGCGTGCCAGGCGGTCTCCAGCAGCAGACGGTGCTGCGGGTCCATCGCCGTCGCCTCGCGGGGCGAGATGCCGAAGAACTCGGGGTCGAACTCGTCGGCCGCGTGCAGGAATCCGCCGTGCCGCACGTACGACGTGCCGGTGCGCTCGGCGTCCGGGTTGTACAGGTCGGGCCAGCCGCGGTTGGTCGGGAACTCGCTGATCGCGTCGACCCCGTCGGCGACCAGGCGCCACAGGTCCTCGGGCGACGTCACGCCGCCGGGGAACCGGCAGGCCATGCCCACCACGGCGATCGGATCGTCGGACACCGCCGTCGTCGCCACCGCCGCTGCCCGGACGACACGCGAGCCGCTCAGAGCGACGCGTACGAACTCCGCCAGCGCGTCGGGCGTCGGATGGTCGAAGATCACCGTGCCCGACAGCTTCGTGCCCGTCGCCGTGCTCAGCTTGTTGCGCAGCTCGATCGACATCAGCGAGTCGAAGCCGAGCGCGCCGAACCGCGCCTCCGCGTCGATCGCGCCCGGGTCCGTGTGGCCGAGCACCGCCGCGACGTTCTCGCGTACGACGTCCAGCACCAGCGCGCGCTGCTCGTCCTCGGTCAGCCCGGCGACCCTGCCGACGAGATCGGTGGCCGGGACGGCCCGGCGCGCCGGGCGGACCAGTCCGCGCAGCAGCGCGGGCACCTCGTCGCGGAACGCCGCCGGATTCAGCGGCGACGCGACCAGCGTGGGCACGGAGAGGCCCAGCGCCGTGTCGAGCATCGCGAGGCCGTGCTCGGCGGTGATCGGCAGGAAGCCCTCACGGGCGAGCCGGCCGCGGTCGGCGTCGGACAGCTGCGAGGCCATGCCGTCGTCCCACATGCCCCAGGCCAGCGACACCGCCGGCAGCCCCTCACGGTGCCGCAGCCGGGCCAGCGCGTCCAGGTAGGAGTTCGCGGCGGCGTAGTTGGCCTGGCCGGCCGTGCCGAACGTGCCGGCGACCGACGAGTACAGCACGAACGCCTTGAGGTCACGGTCGCGCGTCAGGTCGTGCAGGTGCCACGCGGCGGTCTTGGGACGCAGGACCGCGTCCAGCCGCTGCGGGGTCAGCGTGTCGATCGGGCCGTCGTCCAGGACGCCGGCCGTGTGCACGACCGCGGTCAGGCCGGGGAGGCCGTCGAGCAGCGTCTTGAGCGCTTCGCGGTCCGTGACGTCGCAGGCCACGCTGCGTACGTGCGCCAGCCCCGTGTCGCGGCCGCTGCGGCTCGCCAGCACGACGTCCCGTACGCCGTGCCGCTCCACCAGGTGCCGCGCAAGCAGTGTGCCGAGGGCACCACCGGTGATCAGGACCGTGCCGTCCCACGAGGGGATGGGGCCGCGGCGTGTGCTGCGGGCGAGCCTCGGCGCCAGCACCGCACCGCCGCGGACGGACACATGCGGCTCGTCGCCGACCACCGTGGACAGGCCGACGCTGTCGTCGGTGTCCACCAGCACGATCCGGCCGGGGTGTTCGGTCTGGGCCGACCGCACGAGACCCTCGACCGCGGCGGCCGAGAGGTCGTCGCCACGCCGGACCACCGCGATCGTCCCGTCGCCGGCCAGCTTCTCCTGCAACGCCAGCAGAACCCGCGCCGTCACGTCATGGACGTTGCCATCCGGGACGTCGAGCACGGTGTGGGGAACGGGCACCGGGGTGACCGGTACCCAGGTCCTCTCGTAGAGGCCGTCGGTGCGGGTGGCCAGCTGATCCGCGGTCACCGGACGCGTCGCGAGCGACGAGACGGTCAGTACGGGCGCGCCCTCGGCGTCGACGGCGTGCACCGCGTTCGTACCGAGGTCGATGCGGACCCGCAGCGCGGTGGCACCCGGGGTGTGCAGCCGAACGCCCTGCCAGGCGAACGGGAGGGCCAGCTCGTCGGCCGTCGAGGCCAGCGGATGCAGAGCCGCGTCGAGCAGCGCGGGATGCACGCCGAAAGCGTGCTTCTCCACCGAGACCTCGGCGAACACGGCCACCCCGGTGCGCCAGGCAGCGGTGACGTTGCGGAAGGCGGGGCCGTACTGGAGCCCGGCCGCTCCCAGCGCCGCGTACATCTCGTCCACGTCGATCGGCTCGGCGGCCGGCGGCCAGGACAGATCGGCCCCGGGCACGGTGAAGTTCGACAGGGTGCCGGTGGCGTGCAGGGTCCAGTCGCCGTCGGTCCGCGAGTGGATCGTCACGGTGTCGTCGACGATCTTGACCTGTACCTGGACGGCCTCGGTAAGCACCATCGGCGCCTCGATGACCAGCTCGTCCAGGGTGCCGAACCCGGTCTCCCCGGCCGCGTGGAGGGCGAGGTCGACCAGCGCGGCGCCGGGCACGATCGCGGTGCCGAGCACGGTGTGGTCGTCCAGCCACGTGCCAGGAGTGAACCTGCCGGTGAACAGTACGGTGTCGCTGTCCGCGGGCCGCAGGACACTGCTCAGCAGCGGGTGCCCGGTGGGCGTCTGTCCCAGGTCGGTCGCGTCGGTGCTCGTCGCGCCCGCGGTGAGCCAGTACCGCTGCCGCTGGAACGCGTACGTCGGCAGCTCGGTGCGGTGCGCGTCGCCGTAAAGCGCCTGCGTATCGGGCATCCGGCCGTGGGTGTAGGCGGTGCCCAGCGCGGTCAGCACACTGGTGGCCTCGTCCTGGCCCGACCGCAGCGCCGCCGCGTATACACCGTCGGCGGACTGCTGGGCCTGTGCGGTGAGCACACCGTCGGGGCCGAGTTCGATGTAGGTGGTGACGCCGCGTGTCTCCAGCTCCAGGACGGCGTGGTGGAACCGCACGGCCTCGCGGATCTGGGTGACCCAGTAGTCGGGCGAGGTCAGGTCACTGCCGATGCTCACGGTCGAGACGACCGGGATCCGGGGTGCGGAGTAGGTGAGGGTACGGGCCACGGTGCGGAAGTCGTCGAGCATCGCGTCCATGTGGTGCGAGTGGAAGGCGTGGCTGACGGTGAGTTGTTTGGTGCGGCGTCCTTGTTCGCGGAACTTCTCCGTGATCCGGTCGGTGGCGTCGGTGTCGCCGGAGATGACTACGGAGGTGGGTCCGTTGACGGCGGCGATGCTCACGCCGTCGGTGATGTGGGGGGTGATTTCTTCTTCGGTGGCTTCGATGGCGGTCATGGTGCCGGTGTGGGGGAGGGCGTCCATGAGGGTGGCGCGGGCGGTGACGAGTTGGGCGGCGTCGTTCAGGGTGAGGATGCCGGCGACGTGGGCGGCGGTGATTTCGCCGATGGAGTGGCCGACGAGGTGGTCGGGTGTGATGCCCCAGGACTCGTAGAGGCGGTAGAGGGCGGTTTCGAGTGCGAAGAGTGCGGGTTGGGTCAGGCGGGTGCGGTCGAGGTCGCCGGTGAAGTACTCGTCCTGGATGCCGAGTGCCGCGAGTGCGGCGTCGAGGGCTTCGCGGAAGACTGGGTACGTCTCGTAGAGCTCGCGACCCATGCCTGCGCGCTGCGATCCCTGGCCGGTGAACAGGAACGCCAGACCGCCGCGGCCCGCCTGGCCCTCGGCCAGCGTCGTGTCGCCGAGCAGCGCCGCCCGGTGCGTGAACTGGGTGCGCTCGGCGAGGGAGAGCCCGACGTCGGCGGACGACAGCCCAGGGTGCTGGTCGAGGTGGTGCCGGAGCCTGCCGATCTGTGCCCGCAGCGCGTCGGGCGTCTTGGCCGACACCAGGTAAGGCACCCGGACCGGCGCCGCCTCGACGGGCTTCGCGGGCTTCGCGGGCTCCGCGGCTGGCACCGCTTCCAGGACGACGTGCGCGTTCGTACCGGAAATGCCGAACGACGACACGGCTGCCCGCCGCGGCCGCTCCAGCTCGGGCCACGGCCGGGCCTCGGTCAACAGTTCGACGGAGCCCGCCGACCAGTCGACGTGCGGGGTCGGCTCGTCCACGTGCAGCGTCCGGGGCAGCACGCCGTGGCGCATCGCCATGATCATCTTGATGATGCCGCCGACACCCGCGGCCGCCTGCGTATGGCCGATGTTCGACTTCAACGAGCCCAGCCACAGCGGGGATTCCCGGTCCTGGCCGTAGGTCGCGATGACGGCCTGCGCCTCGATCGGGTCCCCCAGGACCGTTCCGGTGCCGTGCGCCTCCACGACGTCCACATCGGACGGAGTCAGCCGGGCGGACGTCAGCGCCTGCCGCATCACCCGTTGCTGCGCCGGCCCGTTCGGCGCGCTGAGCTGGCTGCTCTTGCCGTCCTGGTTGATCGCACTGCCCCGTACGAGACCGAGCACCGGATAGCCGAGCCGCTCGGCTTCGGACAGCCGTGCCAGCGCCAGCATTCCGACGCCCTCGCTCCAGCCCGTGCCGTTCGCCGCTGCCGCGAACGACTTCGACCGGCCGTCCGGGGACAGACCGCGCTGCCGGGAGAACTCGATGAAGAACCCCGGGGTCGACATCACGGCGACACCGCCGGCCAGCGCCAGCGAGCACTCGCCCGCGCGCAGCGCCTGCACCGCGAGGTGGACACCGACCAGCGACGACGAGCACGCCGTGTCCACCGTGACCGCGGGGCCCTCGAACCCGAGCGTGTAGGCGATGCGCCCGGACGCGACGCTGTTCTGATTGCCCGTCAGCAGAAAACCGTCCGTGCCGTCCACCGACGGGTGCAGCAGGCTCGGACCGTACTCCTGCGACATCACACCGACGAACACGCCGGTATCGCTGCCGCGCAGGGAGTCCGGACGGATCGACGCGCTCTCCAGCACCTGCCACGCCGACTCCAGGAGCAGCCGCTGCTGCGGGTCGGTCGCCGTGGCCTCACGGGGTGACACACCGAAGAAGTCGGCGTCGAACTCATCCGCGTCGTAGAGGAACCCGCCCTCACGCGTATAGGACTTGCCGCTGCGGTCGGGATCGGTGTCGAACAACGCGTCCAGGTCCCAACCCCGGTTGGCGGGGAAGTCGGCGATCGCGTCCTTTCCGGAGTCGACGAGCCGCCACAGGTCTTCCGGGGACTGCACACCACCGGGGTAGCGGCACGCCATGCCCACGATCGCGATGGGCTCGCTCTGTGCGGCCTCCAGGTTCTGGAGTGTGCGCTTGGCCTGCTTCAGCTGGGCGGTGACCCGGCCGAGATAATCCCTCAGCTTCTGCTCTTCTGACATTGCCGGAATCTCCCTCAGGCCAGCTCGTTGTCGATCATTGCGAAGAAGTCTTCGTCGGAACCGTGGGCGTCGATCGCGTACTCGACGTCCACCAGCCCCATCAGTTCGTTCAGGGCCGCGACCACGGCCACCCGGTCCATTTCGAGCACGGTGTCCGCCGCCGACAGCACGGTCCGCAGCCGGGCCAGCTCGCCCAGCACGTCCGGGGCCCGCTCGGTCTCGTCCCGCACCAGCAGTGACCGCAGATGGCCCGCGATGGCGTCCGGCGTCGGATAGTCGAAGGTGAGCGTGCTCGGCAGCTTCGCGTCCACGAGCCTGCCGAGCCGGGTCCGCAGCTCGACCGCGCTGAGCGAGTCGAAGCCCTGCTCCAGGAACCCGCCGTGCGCGGTGATCGCGTCCGCCGAGTCGTGGCCGAGCGTGCCGGCCGCCGTCCTGAGCACCGCGTCGAGCAGAAGCGCGTGCTGCTCCGCCGTGTCCAGCCCGACGAGTTCCGTCGCCAGCGACCGCTTCGGCGTGTTCCGCTTCGGCTTGGACCCGGTGAGTCCCTTGAGTACGGGGATCGCGCCCGTGTCCACGTCCCTCGTTCCGATGCGGGCCGTGACGAGTGTGGGCAGCCCTCCGGACAGTGCCGCGTCGAAGTGGGCGAGACCCACCTCCGTCGGCATGGGCGTGAGCCCGCGCTGCCCGATGCGCTCCACGTCGGTCGCGGTCATGTGCGACGTCATGCCGCTCGCCTCCGCCCACAGCCCCCACGCGGCCGACACCGCGGGCAGGCCCTGCGCGTGGCGGTGGTGCGCCAGCGCGTCCAGGAAGCCGTTCGCCGCACCGTAGTTGGCCTGTCCGGGATTGCCGACCACGCCCACGGCGGAGGAGAACAGCACGAACGCCGACAGGTCCAGCCCCGAGGTCAGCTCGTGCAGGTTCCACGCGGCGTCGACCTTCGGGCGCAGCACCGTGTGTACCCGCTCCGCCGAGAGCGAGGAGACGGTGCCGTCCGCGATCACACCCGCCGTGTGCACCACGGCCGTCAGCGGGTGTTCCCGCGGGACGGTCGCGAGGAGCGCGGCCAGGTCGTCGGCCTCGGCCGCGTCACAGGCCGCGAGCCGCACCTGGGCACCCAGCGCGGTGAGTTCATCGGCCAGCTCCCGCGCACCCGGCACATCCGGGCCCCGACGGCTCGTCAGCACCAGATGCCGCACGGCGTGCCGCGTCACCAGGTGCCTCGCCACGAGCCCACCGAGCCCACCGGTTCCTCCGGTGATCAGCACCGTGCCCTCGGGGGCGAGCGCCCTCGCGGGCTCGGCCAGGGCCCCCGGCGTCAGCTGCGTCAGCCTCGGTACGAGCACCGAGCCGTCGCGGACCGCGAACTGTGTCTCACCACTCGCGACCGCGCCCGCCAGGAGACCGGCGTCGAGATCGCCGTCCGCGTCCAGCAGCACGATGCGGTCCGGATGCTCCGCCTGTGCCGTGCGGACCAGACCCCACACCGGGGCGGCCACGAGGTCCGTGAGGCCGGCGACGTCCGCGGGTCCGTCGGTCGCGACCGCGTGGCGCGTACGGAGCACCAGTGTCGACGCGGTGAACCGCTCGTCGGCCAGCCACTCCTGCAACAGCTCCGTGACCAGCGCGGTGACACGGTGCGTGTCCGCCACCACGGAGTCCGGCGCCCGCAGTACCACGTCGAGCACCACGTACTCCGGCACGTCGGTCAGCTCCGCGAAGCCCGTCTCGATGTCCGTGACGGCGACGGCGGGCGCGGGGGCGGGTGCGACCTGCAGTTCGGACCAGGTGAGCCGGTACGGAGGTGTGGTGCGCGCCCCTCCCAGCTGATCGGCCGAGACCGGCAGCAGGCGCAGCGACTCCACGTGCGCCACCGGCAGACCGCCCTCGGTGGCCGTGGTGACCGTGACCGCGTCCTGACCGGCGGGCGAGATCCGCACCCGCAGGTCCGTGGCGCCCGGAGCGTACAGCCGCACCCCGTTCCACGAGAACGGCAGCCGCACCTGAGGCCCGGTGACCGCGATGCCCACCACCGGGTGCAGCATCGCGTCCAGCAGCGCCGGATGCAGGCCGAACTCCTCGGCCCCGGGCGCCTCTTCGGGCAGCGCGACCTCGGCGAAGATCTCCTCGCCCCGCTGCCACACCGCACGCAGACCGCGAAAGGCGGGCCCGTAGTCGTACCCCTGGGCCGATAGCCGGTCGTACAGCTCGTCGACGTCCACCGCTGTGGCATCCGGGGGCGGCCACGTGCCCGCCAACTCCGCGTTGCCAAAGGCCGGTTGCCCGCCCGCCGCGGTCGCGAGCGTGCCGTGGGCGTTGCGTGTCCACTCGCCGCCTGCCTCGCGGGAGTACACGCTGACGGTGCGCTGCTCCTCCTCGTCCTCGTCCGCCGATCCGACCACGACCTGGATCTGCGCGGCACCGTCCTCGGTGAGCAGCAGCGGCGCCTCCAGTGTCAGCTCGTCCACCGCCGCGGTGCCGACCTGCGCCGCCGCGTGCAGCGCCAGCTCCAGGAACCCGGTGCCGGGCAGCAGCGGCCGGCCGAACACCGCGTGGTCCGCCAGCCACCGGTGCACGCCGAGCGACACCCGGCCGGTCAGCACGAGCCCACCGTCGCCGGCGAGCTCCACGGCCGCGCCGAGCAGCGGGTGTCCGGCCTCCTCCAGTCCCGCCGCGCCGACGTCACCGGTCGTCGCCGGTGCGTCGAGCCAGAACCGCCTGCGCTGGAACGGGTACGTCGGCAGCTCGACGGTGCGGCCGGAGACGACGCTCTCCCACGCGACCGTCGCCCCGGTGACATGAACCCGCGCGAGTGCGGCGTAGAACTGGTCCAGGCCGCCCTTGTCGCGCCGCAGCGTCCCGGTGATCACCGCGTCGTCGGTGATCTGGTTGAGCCCGACCGCCACCACGGGGTGCGGACTGATCTCGACGAACGTCGTGCAGCCGTCCGCGAGCGCCGCCCGTACGGTGTCCTCGAACCGCACGGTCTCGCGCAGGTTCTCGTACCAGTAGTCGGCGTCCAGCAGCGTCGTGTCGAGCGGCCGCGTGGTGACCGTCGAGAAGAACGTCAGGTCGGTGCCCTGCGGTTCGATGTCCTTGAGCGCCAGGGCGAGATCGTCGCGCACGGCCTCGACGTGCGAGGAGTGCGAGGCGTAGCTGACCGGGATCGTCTTGGCGCTCACGCCCTCGGCACGGAAGCCGTCGACCATCTCCCGCAGCGCGTCCGCGTCGCCGGAGACGATCGTGGCGGCCGGGCCGTTGACCGCGGCGACGTCGAGCCGTGCCCCCCAGCGCGTGAGCCGCTCCCGCACGGCGTCGGCGGCCAGCGGCACGGAGGCCATGCCACCCCCGCCCTCGATCTGCTTGATCGCCCTGCTGCGCAGCGCGACCGTCTTCGCACCGTCCTCGACGGACAGCGCCCCGGCCACGACGGCGGCGGCGATCTCGCCCTGGGAGTGGCCGATCACGGCGTCGGGCCGCACGCCTGCGGACTTCCACAGCTCGGCCAGGGCCACGTTCATCGCCCACAGCGCCGGCTGCACCACATCGACGCGCTCCAACGACGCACTGTCCGGCTCACCGCGCAGCACATCGGTCAGCGACCAGTCGATGTGCGGCGCCAGCCCTTCCGCGCACCGCTCGACCGCCCGGGCGAACACCGGTGAGGCAGCGAGGAGTTCACGGCCCATTCCCGCCCACTGGGCGCCCTGGCCGGGGAAGACGAAGACGGTCCGGCCGCGCGGGGCCACCGTGCCGCGCACGACGGCGGCGGACTCCTCGTCGTCGTCGCGCACCGCGAGCAAGCCGTCGAGCAGCTGCTCACGGGTGCCCACGACCACCGCGCGGTGGTCGAACGACGAGCGGGTACGGATGAGCGAGGCCGCGATGTCCCCGATGCCCGCACCGGGGTTGCCCAGCACCAGTTCGTGCAGCCGCGCGGCCTGCTCGCGCAGCGCGGCATCGGACCCGGCCGACAGCACCCAGGGCACCGCCGCCGAGCCGGCCGCGGCCTCCTCGGCCCCCGCCGCGTCCGAGCTGTCCGTCGCGTCGAGGACCGGGGCGGTCTCCGGAGCCTGCTCCAGAATCAGGTGCGCGTTCGTGCCGCTGATGCCGAACGACGAGACGGCGGCCCGGCGCGGCCGGCCGGTATCGGGCCAGGGCGTGTTCCGGGTCAGCACCGAGACGGTGCCCGGCGACCAGTCGACGTGCCGGGACACCTCGTCCACGTGCAGGGTCGCCGGCAGCACTCCGTTCCGCAGCGCGTGCACCATCTTGATCACGCCGGTGACGCCCGCCGCCGCCTGCGTGTGCCCGATGTTCGACTTCACCGAACCGAGCAGCAGCGGTACGTCACGCTCGCGGCCGTACGTGGCGAGGAGCGCCTGCGCCTCGATGGGGTCGCCCAGCGTCGTTCCGGTGCCGTGCGCCTCGACCGCGTCCACGTCCGAAGGGCGCAGTCCCGCGTCGGCGAGCGAGGCGCGGATCACCCGCTCCTGCGACGGACCGTTCGGTGCGGTGAGACCGTTGGACGCACCGTCCTGGTTGATCGCCGAGCCGCGCACCAGCGCGAGCACGGGGTGGCCGTTGCGGACGGCGTCCGACAGCCGCTCCAGCATCACGACCCCCGCCGCCTCGCCCCACGCGGTGCCGTCGGCGGCATTCGAGAACGGCTTGCAGCGGCCGTCGCGTGCCAGCCCGCGCTGCCGGGAGAACTCGGTGAACATGCCGGGCGTCGACATGACCGTGACACCACCGGCCAGTGCGAGATCGCACTCACCGCGCCGCAGCGACTGCACCGCCAGGTGCATCGAGACCAGCGACGCCGAGCACGCGGTGTCCACGCTGATCGCGGGCCCCTCAAGGCCCAGCACATAGGACAGGCGGCCGGACGCGACCGCGGTCAGACCACCGGTCAGCGCGTGCCCGTCGTACTCCTCCGTGGTCTGGTGCAGCCGCGTCCCGTACTCCTGCGGCATCACGCCGATGAACACACCCGTCGGGCTGCCGCGCAGCGAACCCGGCTCGATGCCCGCCCGCTCCACCGCCTCCCACGCCGATTCCAGCAGCAGCCGCTGCTGCGGGTCCATCGCGGTGGCCTCGCGCGGCCCCAGCCCGAAGAACGCGCCGTCGAACTGGTCCGCCCCGTACAGGAAAGCGCCCTGGTCGGTGTACGAGGTACCGGTCCTCGGCTCGTCGGGGGAGTACAGCGCGTCCAGGTCCCAGCCCCGGTTGGACGGGAAGGGGCCGACCGTGTCGACACCGTCGACGGCGATCTGCCACAGCCGCTCCGGAGTGTCCGCGCCACCGGGCCAGCGGCCGGAGGCCGACACGATCGCGATGGGCTCATCGGTTGCCGCGGCCGCCGTGAACTCCTCGTCGGCGTCGCCGCGCGTGAGATACGCGGCCACCGTGGCGGGCGTCGGGTGGTCGTAGGTGAGCGTCGAGGTCGTCCGCCGCCCGGTCGCACCGGCGAGCGCCTTGCCGAACTCCACCGCGCCGATCGAGTCGAGGCCCAGCTCCTTGAACGTCGCGTCCACGGGCACCGACGCGGGGGAGGCGTGCCCCAGCACGACCGCGACCGCGCCCCGCACCAGGTCGAGTGCGCGCTCGGGCGTGAGGCCGCTGCCGGACTCGCGCCGCACCGTCCCGGCGGCGGGCGCCTGCTCCGGTGCGGGCCCCCCAAGGGGCGCGGTGGAGACGGCGCCGTCGGCCTCCACGTCGAGCCACTGGCGTTCGCGCTGGAAGGCGTAGGAGGGCAGGGCGACTCGGCGCACCGGACGGCCGGCGAGCAGGCCCTCCCAGTCCGCTGCCGCCCAGTCCACCGCACCGCCGCCCACGTGCACACCGGCGAGGGAGGAGAGGAACTGGCGCAGGCCGCCCCGGTCGCGGCGGAGCGTACCCGTGATCACCGCTTCCCGGCCCTCGAGTATCTGCGTGATCCCGACCCCCAGTACGGGGTGGGCGCTGCACTCCACGAACGTCGTGTGGCCGTCGGCGAAGGCGGCGCGCACCGCCCGGTCGAACTCGACCGCCTGCCGCAGGTTGCTGTACCAGTACTCCGCGTCCAGAACGGACGTGTCGGGGAGCAGATCACCCGACACCGTGGAGTAGAACGCCACATCGGTCCGCCGCGGCCCGACGTCCGCCGCGGCGCGCAGCACGTCCTCGCGGATGTCCTCGACCAGCGGCGAGTGCGAGGCGTAGTTGATCGGCACCACACGGGCCTTCACACCGTCGGCGACGTAGGTGTTCTCCAACTCCCGCAACGCGTCGAGCTCACCGGAGACGATGGTCGCGGACGGGCCGTTGACGGCCCCGATGCCGAGGCGGTCCGGCCACGCCCCGATGTGCTCGCGGACCTGAGCGACCGGCAGTGGAACGGACAGCAGGCCGCCCGCGCGCGGAATCCGGACCACCTGCTGGGCACGGCGCACGACCAGCGTCGCGGCGTCCCGCAACGACAGCGCGCCGGCGACGTGCGCGGCCGCCATCTCCCCCTGCGAGTGGCCGATGACCGCGTCGGGCCGGACGCCCGCCGCCTGCCACAGCGCGGCGAACGCGACCATGACGGCGAACAGCGCGGGCTGCACCACGTCGTCGCGCTCCAGCGAAGGACTGCCCGGCTGCTGACGCAACACGTCGACCAGCGACCACCCGACCAGCGGGTCGATCACCTCGGCGCACTCGTGGATCTTCGCGGCGAACACCGGTGATTTGCCGATGAGTTCGGCTGCCATGCCCGCCCACTGCGAGCCCTGGCCGGGGAAGACCATCACGGTCTTGCCCAGCGGGGCGGCCCTGCCCCTCACCAGCTCCGCCGACAGGCCGCCGTCCCGCAACCCGAGCAGCCCCTCGGCGTGTCCGGAGAGCACGGCGGCGCGGTACGGGAAGTGCGTACGGCTGGTGGCGAGCGAGAACGCGATGTCGTCGTCGGCGGGCGCGTCCGGTGCGGTGACCCGTTCGTACAGGCGTGCCGCCTGGTCGCGCAGCCCTTGTTCGGTGCGCGCGGACAGCACCCAGGGCAGCGGGCCCCGCGCGGCGGACGGGCGCGGCTTCCGCGGCCGCCGCTCCGCGGAGGCGAGCACCACGTGGCAGTTCGTGCCGCCGACGCCGAACGACGACACCCCGGCGACGGTCGGCCCGACCTCTTCCAGGTGCTGCTGCACGGAGAGGTTCAGCTCGTCCAGCGGGATCGCCGGGTTCGGCGTCGCGAAGTTCAGGCTCGGCGGCACCGCGCCGTGGTGCAGCGACAGCACGGCTTTCAGCAGCCCCGCGATGCCCGCGGCGCCTTCGAGGTGGCCGATGTTGGTCTTCACCGAGCCGACCCGCAGGGGCTCGGTCCGCCCCCGGCCGAGTGTCGCGCCGAGCGCGTTCGCCTCGATCGGATCGCCGACCGGTGTACCCGTGCCGTGCAGCTCGACGTAGCCGACCTCGTCCGGTGCGGTGCCCGCGCGGCGGTGCGCCGCGGTGACCACGGCCTCCTGCGCGTTCCGGCTCGGCGTGGTCAGCGTCGCCGCGGGGCCGTCGTTGTTGACCGCGCTGCCGCGGATCACCGCGTAGACGGTGTCGCCGTCCCGCCGCGCCGCGGCCAGTGACTTGAGGACCAGCACCGCACCACCCTCGCCCCGCACGTAACCGTTGGCGCGGGCGTCGAACGTGAAGCTGCGGCCGTCCGTGCTGAGCGCGCCGAACCGCTCGGCCTCCACCGTGCTCTCCGGGGTGAGGATCAGATTGACGCCGGCGGCGAGGGCGACCTCGGACTCACCGGAGCGCAGGCTCTCGCACGCCAGGTGCACCGCGACCAGCGAGGACGACTGCCCCGTGTCGACGGCGAGGCTGGGCCCGCGCAGACCGAGCACGTACGACAGCCGGTTGGCGAGCAGACCGCGGTTGAGGCCCGTCAGCGAGTACCGCGACACCACACCCGCCCTGGCCGCGATCGTCGCGTAGTCGGAGGCCATCGCCCCCACGAACACCCCGAGGTGCTCACCGCGCAGGTCGGCCGGTACGAACCCGGCGTCCTCCAGCGCCTCCCACCCGAGTTCGAGCAGCAGCCGCTGCTGCGGGTCCATCGACGCGGCCTCCTTCGGCGAAATGCCGAAGAACTCCGCGTCGAAGGCGCCCACCTCGTCGTCCGGGAGGAAGCCGCCCCAGCGCACCGGGCCGGCGTCGCCGAACCGCGAGGATTCCGTGATCGCGCTCGTGCCCGAGGACAGCAGCCGCCAGAACGACGGCGTGTCCGGCGCGCCCGGCAGGCGGCACGACAGGCCGACGACGGCGACGGCATTGCTGGATTCGTGCTCGAAGGTGTTCATGACTTCCCCGCTGTGTAGTGAGGTCAGACAGTTGGTGGGGGTGCGACGGTCCGGCCTCAGGCCGTGCGCACGGCCGGCGCCACACCCGGCTGTACCGGTCGGGACACCCCGAACGTCTCCGCCAGGTACAGGGCGGTGTGCAACTGGAGCCGGTTGTCGCCCAGCGGGCGGCCGCGTACCTGCTCGGCCCGCTTGATGCGGTACAGCACGGTGTTCTTGGCGATGTGCAGCCGCTGGGCCACGGTCGCGACGCTGCGGTCGTGGTCGAGGTAGCACTTGAGGGTGGCGCGCAGAGCTCCCGCCGACGGCGAGTCGTCGCCCAGCGGACCGAGCTCCCGGCAGACGAAGTCGGCGGCGGCCTGCTCGTCCCGTGCGAGCAGCGCCCCCAACTCCAGCGTCCGATAGGTGTGTACGCGGCCCGTCGCCGATGAACGCAGACCGAGCTGGGCCGCGGCCATCGCCTGCTCGTGCGAGATGCGGAATCCGGCGAGCCCCGCTCCCGGCAGCCCCACCGCAACCTGCACGGCGGGGTCGGCGGCGAGCAGCGGCGCGAGCTCCTCCGCGTCCCCGTTGGGCCGCACACCCCACGCCCACAGCCCGTCGCCGCCCATCGGCACGAGCAGCGTCGACCGGCAGCCCAGCCGAGTGAGCAGCCGGGCCGCCGTCCTGGGCAGCTCCTGGGCGCCGGAGTCCCGCTCGGCCCACAGCACCAGCGCCACGTGGTTCTGGCGCAGGTCGTAGCAGAGCTTGCGGGCCGCCCGGTCCAGGTCCACGGATTCGCCGCGGACGATGGAGAGCACGACGGCGCGCTGTTCGGCGGCGGGACCGGCGAGCCACCGTTCCCGCTCGGCGGCGAACCGGTCCGACACCAGCCGGGACAGTTCGTCCACCGCGTCGAACACCAGGGACGCCGTCTCGGTCATCGCGGCGGTGCGCTCGTCCGGGTCCTCGATCCGCGCGCACGCCGCCAGCACCGCGGACGCGACGCGCCCGTGCGCCGACCGGATCAGGCTGAGCCCGTGCGCAAGATCGAAGCCCCGCTCGACCTGGGCGCGCACCAGCGACTCGGCCTCGGCGACCACGGAGGCGGGCAGCCCCTTCCTGTGGTGCAGCCGGAACGTGACGGACAGGGCCACCAACTCCGGCAGAGCGTCCTGTCCGGCCGGGCAGAGGCCCGCCGAGGTCTGCACGGCCCACGCCGTGGCATCGTCGCCACAGTGGGCGGTGACGTCCTGGCGCAGGGCCTCGGAGGTCGCGCCGGCGGTGGAAGCCTCGTCCCGCGGGGGCAGCAGCTGGAGCTGCGCCATCAGAACGCCCTCGTGCCGAGGAAGCCCAGCAGCGTCGCCTCGTCGGCCGTGCGTAGCGCCGTGCACGCCGCACGCAGCCCGGCGTCGAGCCGGTCGATCTGGGCGTCGGTGAGGTCGACCGAAGGCTGGAGCCGCAGTGTGTTCGGCGCGCTGGAGGTCGGCAGGACGCGCACGGTGTGCCGGTGCAGCAGGAACCCGCTCACCAAGTAGCCGAAGACACCGCCCGCCTGGGCGCCGGCGATGTTGGGCGAGGCCGAGCCGGACTGGTCGTGCAGTTCCAGGCCCAGCAACAGGCCGCGGCCCCGGACGTCCTTGATCACGTCCGGGAAGTCGGCTCGCAGCGATTCGAGCACATCGAGGAGGCGGGCACCGCGCTCAGCGGCCCTGCGGTAGACCGCGCCACCGTCCCGCTCCATGATCTCCAGCGTCTTCTGCGCGATGAGCGTGGAGAACCCGTCCTTGGCAAACGTCGAACTGTGCAGCAGCTCGAACTCGGGGCGGTACCGGGACTCCCGGACCAGCAGCACCGACAGTTTCGCCACCCCGCCCGCGATGCTCTTGGCCAGCGTGATGTAGTCGCCCTGCAGCCCGAGCTGCGCGCCGGCGAAGAACGCGCCGGTGCGGCCGCTGCCGGACTGGATCTCGTCGACCACGACGGGGCAGTCGAACTCCGCGCTGACCGCGGCGATCTCCTTCGCGAACTCCGGCGCGAGCGGCACGATGCCGCCCTCGCCCTGGATCGGCTCGACGAAGAAGGCGCCGTACACCGGGGCCGCGACGTCGGTGACCTCGACCGTGCCGTCGGTCACGAGCAGGTCGAGCACCGTGGCCCGCGCCGCCTCGAACGCGGGACGCACCGCGGCGGCCGAGTTCACCGGCAGGAAGCGGGCGTTCGTGGCGAGCGAGGTGAACGGCGTGCGGAAGGCCGGGTTGTGCGTGAGCTGGATGCTCGCGGCGAGCTTGCCGTGAAAGCCCCCCTCCAACGTGAAGAACACCGGAGCCTGGGACAGCGTGCGCGAGTTGTGCGCCTCCACCTCGGCGAGCAGCGCCTCCAGATCGCCGGCCGGGTCGCCCTGACCCGTGCTGCCGAGCCGGGTGAGCGCGGCCGCGTCGACGGTCGCCGCACCGGACGCGACCGCGGCTCGCGCCTGCTCCGTGTGGACCGTGACCTGCGCGAGGAGCGCCAGCACGCGCATGCCCCGGTCCAGCTCGGCGTGTTTGACGGCGGCCTCGATGGCCTCGGCGCCGGTGTTGGCGAAGACGCCGAAGTAGGTGTCGGCCGTGCCGAACTCGCGCTGGGCGATCCGGTTGAGGGTCTCGGTCACCCTGTTCGCCTCGGGGCGGCGCGAGAACTGGGAGTGGATCGGCGTCCGCGCGTTCAGCACCTCGGTCGCGTAGGCGACGATCTCGGGGTTGTTGTGGCCGAGCAGCAGCGAACCGTAGCCGCAGACGAAGTCGACGATCTCCGTCTCGGACCCGTCGTGGGCGGCCGCCCAGAGGCTGTTGCCCTCCGCGCGCACGTACGTGGGGTCGAGTCCGATCCCGGAGATGTTCTGGTGGAGGGTGCCGTCCACGAGTTCCTGCTCGGGTGCCATCGTGCCTCATTTCTCGCCGTGGTATGTCCAGACAGTGTTGAGCGTGCCGTTTCACTCACAGCTAATCCGGATCTAATCCGCCCCGATTAGACGGGGATGAGAAATGGGTGAGGAGGAGTGCGCTTGTATGGTCGCGCCCCTAGTTCTCTTCAGTTCTTTTCGCATGAAGGAGAAATGCGTGTCCGAGGACCTTGCATTCTGGAACAAGATCGCCGGCAAGTACGCGGCCCTCTTCAACGCACACGACACGGAAAACCTTTACGACTTCTACTCCGACGACGCGGCGCTGGTCCTCGAACCCGGGTACGCGCTCCAGAAGAACGAGGAGATGAAGGCCGGCATCAAGCAGTACTTCGCCGATCTGGCCCCCGTGCTGACGGTCGACGTCCAGCACGCCTACCGGGCGGGTGATGTCGCGCTCATGATCGTGAACTACACGCTGTCGACGACCGCGGACGGCGTGACCTCGAAGAAGGAGGGCGTCGCGACGGACGTCGCGATCAAGGACGAGAACGGTGAGTGGCGCTACGGCATCGACAACCACTACGGCACGGAACTCACCGCCTGAACCGCCCGCACGAAGAAACGGAGAAGGGACCGGAGCGATCCGGTCCCTTCTCCGTTTGGAGGGTGGAGCGTGGAGTGCGGTGCGGGTGGGTCAGAAGACGGTGGCGGGAACCTTCTGCTCGGTGTCGGCCGGGGCGGCCGCCTCCTCCTGCTGCTGACGGCGCCGCAGGATCGGCCGGACGACGACCAGGAACAGGAGCAGGCAGAACTGGGGGAACAGGAACACCACGAGCGCCAGCACGCTGATCAGCGAGGTCTTGGCCTTCAGGTCGTGCAGGCGCTGGAACATCCACATCGCGGTGAACAGGTCGAGCGCGACGATGGCGAGCCACGCGCCGATCTGGATGTTCTGGATCGCGAAGAACTCGACCAGGCCCTCGTAGTTGGCGAACGGCGCGGTCGTCGACCCGAAGAGGACCTTCGTCAGCGCGGGCAGCTCGGTGATGAGGTAACCCACGGCGCCGGCCAGGGTGGGGACCACGGCGATCGGCACGGTGATCTTCTTGGTCACGTGCCACTGGGGAGCGACGATCATCAGCACCCACATCGGGATGGTGACCGCCTGGAGCGCCGGAATGATGAAGTCGTTGAAGGACATGTTGGGGATCTCCGTTAGAGGTTGACGGACTCGGGTTCGGCCGCTCGCTCGGGCGCGGGTGATATCGGGGGAGCGTCGGACGGATTACGGCGGGCCCAGACGACCCCGGCGAGGGTGCCGACCAGGACAGCGCCGCCCGCGATGAGCGTGGGTGCGCTGGGCTCGAACGGCGCCTCGCCGGCCAGCGCCTGCACCAGCGAGATGAGGAAGACAGCGGTGTAGCCGGCACCGAGCACCCAGACCATGCGGCGGTCGACCCAGCGGCTGAGGAACATGGCGATCAGCGGCAGGAGCTGGAAGGCGTGCAGACCGATGAAGTGCGAGACGCGCAGGTCACCGCCCTCCGCGGCCCAGAAGATGACCGGCGTGACGTCGTGGTCGATGTCCGCGTCGACGGAGTGGGCACCCACGACGTCGTTCGACCAGCCGCCCGGCTCCGTGGGGAAGGCCATGTAGATGCCCACGAGTGAGCTGGCCACCAGCAGCCACGTACCGATCTTCAGCGCGAGCAGTACGGGGGGAGCGGCAGCGCGCTTCTTGAGCACCACCGCCACGAGGAGCAGGTTGATCACGACGAGGGTCGTCGCGATGGCGCCGACCGACTCGAAGATCACCGCGTCGGGGATCGTACGGAAGTTGAAGTGGACGGTCGTGCCGCGGATCGTCTGGAGGTCGAGGAAGAACATCTCGGCCCAGACCGCCACCACGATCCAGTTGCCGAACCTTCTGGCCTTGCGTTCGAGCGAGCCGGACGTCTTCTCCAGCAGATGGACCAGCGCCCCGAGCCATGCCGTGTAGACGATGAACGACAGGCTGAACTTGAGCGGCTTGATCCAGGCCGGCGACTGCCCGTACATCCGGTCGTCGACCACGATCCCGACGGCGTGGAACAGGCTGACCACGACCATCAATCCGGCGGTGATCATGAGTGCCGGATGCCAGCGGACTAAAGCGCGCACGGCCTTGCTCCTTCGTGTGGGGTGAGTGCCCGCCCAGGTGGCGTCGGCCTGGCCGAGGGCGGGGCCGGTGCGAACGACCCGTACCGGTGGCGGCAGTGGTTCAGCGGCTCGCCGGCCGAGCACCTCGAAGTGGCGCCGAGGGCCGTATTCCGGAGCATCCTGCGAAATTCGTTCGCGTTCCCTGGGACGCTCATGCCCACTTCCCTCCGAGAAATGATGTGCATCGAGCGTATAGAGACTGCTCAAGCACCGTATTGGTACGAGTCCCAAATTCCCGCGCCCGTCTTGTGTCATGAGCGCAATGCGCCTGCCGGACACATGCCGTTCACTGGCGGGGCAGGTCGAAATGCGCGACGAGTGAGGAGCAGAACAGTGTCGTCAGCTGTGAAGGATGAGGGTTCGCTCTCTGTGGACGACGTCATCGAGCGGGCACGTGGTCTCGTTCCGCTGCTGCGTGCGAACGCGGAGAAGACCGAACAGGCCAACGCGGCCGTGCCGGAGAACATTGCGGCGCTGCGGGACGCCGGGTTGTTCCGCATCCCGACGCCGCAGAGCATGGGAGGGCTGGGCCTCGGCCTGCGCGCGGAGGTCGGTGTGGCCGCCGAACTGGCCCGCGGCTGCCCCTCCACGGGGTGGCTGCTGATGGTCAACTCCGCGGGGCGGGGCCTGCTCCAGGGCATGTTCCCGGAGGACGTGGTCGCCGAGATCTACGCCGCCGACCCCGATGTCAGCATCGCGAACGCCGGCGTCGGCGGCGTCGCGGCCAAGGCCGACGGCGGCTACCGGCTGACCGCCGACACCGCATTCGCGTCGGGCTGTCTGCACTCGGACTACACCCTGGTCCTGCTGAACTCCGTCACCGCCGACGGTGAGCCCCAGATGGCGCTCGCCTCGGTCCTGGTGCGCACCGCCGAGGCCGAGATCAAGGAGGTGTGGGATGTCGCGGGCATGCGCGGCACCGGCAGCAACACCGTGGTGACGGAAGACCTGTTCGTGGCGGACAAGCACGTGGCCTACCACGCGATCGACCCCGAGACCGGTGCCCCCGAGGGCATGGGGACATCGACGCACACCCTCACCGCGTCCGCCAACGTGCTGGCGCCGCTGGTGGGCGCCGCCCAGGGCGCGCTCGACCTGATCAAGGAGTCGTTCGACAACGGCAAGCCCGTCTTCCACACGACGCACGGCGCCGTCGCCGACTCGCCCGGAGCCCGCGCGTGGCTGGCCGAGGCGACCCACCACATCGACGTGGCGTGGCAGCACCTGTGGCTCGCCGTCGACCAGCTGGAGCCCGCGCTGGAGCAGCACGTCGAACTCTCCGACGAGGAGCGGACCCGGATCCGTATGTACGTCGCGAGCGCGGTCCGCGAGGCCCGCCAGGGCCTGAGCAAGGTCATGGATCTGGGCGGCGCGGGCGGCTTCGCCAGCGCGAACCCGCTCCAGCGCTACTTCCGTGACTTCGAGACCGGCAGCAGGCACTGGACGCTGAACCCGTTCATCGCGCTGGAGGACTACGGCACCGCGCTGCTGGGCCGGGCTCCGCTCGCTTCCATCGCCCTCTGACCTCTGACCCTTTCGCCCGTGTGACGTCTCAGCAGGCACAGCCCCACCGGCGCTGTGCCTGCTGAGTCACGTGTGGCCCGAGTTGCCGCCGGGACTTCGCGGGCTCTCTCGGGAGCTCGGGCCGTGCCTGAAAATGACACTCGTGGATAGTTTCGTAATCCACTAGTTAGGTACGCTGGCGCAATGAGCGCACAAACGACTAGTGACCTGGTGGTGCAGTTGCAGCTGCTCGGCCGGGACATCGAACTCGAAGCAGCCAGGCGGCTGGAGGAGATGGGCACATCGCTGCGCGTGGTGAGCGTGCTGATGTGTGCAGACGGCAACGGTAAGACCCAAGGTGAGCTCGCGGAGCTCGCCTGCCTCGACAAGTCCACGATGGTCCACACCCTCGACGCACTGGAGCGGAGCGGCCTCGCGACGCGCAAGCCGTCGGAGAAGGACCGCAGGGCGCGCGTGGTCGACGTGACCGAAGAGGGCCGCGAACTGATCGCGACCGCCGAGCCCGTACTGGGCGAACTCTACGAAGCGGTGCTCGGCAGACTGCCGGAGGCGGACCGCGGGCCATTCCTCCGCTCGCTTTCCAAGCTCGTCGACGGCCGCTCCCCGGAACCGGTCGTGACGGCCGAACGGCCCCCCAGGAGGCGCTCTGCACGCTGAAGCCCCACAGGTCAGGGGTGTGATTGCAGAATAGATCGTCTATTGCGCAACCATCTGCTAGTGTTTGCTCACCGACAACACGCTCCTGACCCAGAGGGATCGAGACCATGGACACCGCCCGCTCGCGATGGATTGCACTGACAGTCCTCTGCATTGGCACACTGATGACGATCCTCGATGAGACGATCGTCAATGTGGCGTTACCCGTGATGCGGGAGGAGCTAGGGTTCTCTCAGGGTGGCGTCTCGTGGGTCATCAACGCCTACCTGCTCGCCTACGGCGGTCTGCTCATCTTCGCCGGACGGCTCGGCGACCTGATCGGCCACAAGAACGTCCTGCTCCTCGGTGTATCGCTCTTCACGATCTCGTCCGTGGTGGCGGGCTTCTCGCAGAACGCGCCCACCCTGGTCGCCGCGCGGTTCGGGCAGGGCGCCGGTGCCGCGCTGGTCACGGCGGTGACCCTCGCGATCATCGTGATGATGTTCCAGGAGCCCGTTGAGCAGACCAGGGCGATCGGCTTCTACAGCTTCACCTTCGCCGGCGGCGGCGCGCTCGGCCTGATCGCCGGTGGTGTGCTGATGGAGCTGACCACCTGGCACTGGCTGTTCTTCATCAACCTGCCGATCGGTGTCATCAGCGTCATCCTCGGCTGGAAGCTGCTCCCCAGCGGCAAGGGACTCGGCCTCTCCGCCGGCCTCGACGTATCGGGTGCGGCCCTGCTGGTCTCGTCCGTCTCGCTGCTCGTCTACGGCATCGTCAACGCCGAGCACAACGGCTGGACCGGCAGCACGCTGGCCTACCTGGTGGGCGCTGTCGTTCTGATGACCGCCTTCGTGATCCGCCAGAAGAAGGCCAAGGCGCCCCTGTTCAACCTCAAGATCCTGAGCGACCGCGACGTGGCGGGCGCCAACATCGTCCAGTTCCTCGTCTCGGGCGGGCTCTACGGATCCTTCTTCGTGGCGACGCTCTACCTGCAGCAGGTCCTCGGCTACACGCCGATGGAGATGGCGCTGGCATTCCTCCCGCTGACGGTGATCACCGCCCTCGGGTCGATCGCGATCAGTCCCTATCTGACCGGGAAGCTGGGCGAGCGGGTCGGGCTCATCATCGGGCTCGCGATCTTCCTCGCCGGAGCGCTGTTCCTCGCCCGTACGCCGCTCGAAGCGACGTACATGATGGACGTACTGCCCTCGATGTTCCTGCTCGGCCTGGGCATCGGTCTCTGCCTGCCGCCGATCATGAGCCTGGCGATGTCCACCGCCAGCGAGGACGAGGTCGGTGTGATCTCCGGTCTGACCAACTCGACCGGACAGGTCGGTGGCGCGCTGTTGGTCGCCATCGTCGCCTCGGCCGCGGGCTCCGTCACGGCCTCCCGGATGGACGGGGGCACCAACGAGCGGGAAGCCGTGAACGCCGGCCTGATGTACGGCAGCCTGGCCCTCGCCGGAGCTCTCGTCGTCGCGATGGTCGTAGCGGCGTTCGTGATCCGCAGGCGGCCGGCGGAGACACCCGCCGACGGGGCCCCCGCCAAGGACGCGGTCCACGTGGCCTGATCCATTTGCTTTCCGGAACTTCGCGATCTCCTGGTGCTTCCCGCGGTGCGGGGCGGCACCAGGAGATCCGTGCTGTGTCCGCCCCCTGTCCGAAGGTCCGGCCACCGTGCCCCCGGCCACCCCACAGGTCCTCCTGCCGCCACAAGAACGTACCGATCGTCCGGTCGGTTTGTCGCGCAGCGCGGGCCGAGAGGAAGAGCCGTACAGCACGGTGCGTGTGATGGCCCCTCAGGCGGCCGGCCGTCGCCCGGGCGAGGAAAGTGCCCATGCAGCGCCCGAAGAGGGCGTACATGCGCTGTGGGGCCGGACAGCACCCATGGCCCGGTTCGCCGCTCAACCGGCGCGCGACGCACAGAGCCCCTGCCTGCCCCAGGGAGGACCAGGGGCAGGCAGGGGCGGGTGCCTCAGGCCGCGTCCCCGCAGGCTTCCGCCATGTCCCACTTCTGGGACCAGACCTCCTCCGCCGCGCTCCCCTCGGGGTTCAGCTGCTCCCGTGCCGCCTCTGTCGACAGCTGGGGAAGCACAAGCCGCCAGTAGCGCGTGACGGCATGCCGCGCGTCCCACTCCGCGCCCGTGCGGTTCAGGGCGTCGAAGCCGGCGACGACGGCCACGATGGCGAACGCGGCGTCCTCGACCGCCACTTGGGGTGCCAGACTGCCCTGGTCCCTGGCCACGGTGAGCATCAGCTGAACCCAGTCCTGCCACTGCTCCCACAGTTTGACGTCGCTCTGCCAGGTCGGATCGCTGCCGAGGCCGAACCCCGCACGCAGAACAGGGTCATCGCGCAGACCGCGGGCGAGTACGTGCGAGGTGTCGACGAGAAGTTGCAGCGGGGAGGGGTGGCGCAGCGGCACCCGCCCGGTCAGGCGCAACAGAATCTGTGCCGCGATCAGTTCGACCGCTTCCCCGAGAGCCCTCTTGTTCTTGAAGTGGAAATGCAGCGCACCGTTGCTCACACCGGCCCGTGAACTGATCGTCGCTATGGATGCTTCCGCGTATCCGGCACTGCCGAATACCTCTGCGGCTGAGCGGATCAGTTCCTGGCGGGTGAGAAGGGCACGGTGCTGCTTGGCCATGTGGCGCTCCGATGGCAGTGATGAGGCGACTCATACACACGAGAACATGCCACAGACCAACCGTGGGTAACCAACGGGTGAGCTCTGTCGATGCACGACCTGACCGGATCCTGACCGTCCGCGTCCCGGCGGCCGGTGCCCAGGGGGGATGGGCGTCGTTCACAGGCGCGCCCGGAGCACGCTCTTGAGCAGTTGTGTGCGCCCTGCGTTTCTCCTGGTCGTACGGTACAAACAGCAGAGAAAACGCTACGAACCGAAACTTCGGCAGGTATCAAGCCCGCCCAGCACGGCGCCGACCGGTGTGACAGCTCTCCCGTGTCCCGCTGCCCACTGCCCGGTCACGGTATCCGGCCGTGGAGCCGGCCCGGAAGAAGCCGGACGCGGAGGATGGTTTCCCCCTCGAACTCCCCCGCGCCTTTGGCTGGATCATGAGGACGCGGCAGCACCACGAAGAAGGTGCCGCAGGCGAAACGAAGCCGCTGTGCAGCCGGGAGCCGACCCGAAGGGTGCCGTGCGGGCGAGAGGCGCCGCAGGTGATGCCTACCACGACCTGATGCGATGGCCGTATTCAACACAGCTCCCCTGGCTGGTTGTTGATGCATCGGAAGGTGAGGTGCTGTTAAGGTACCGGCCCTCCGGTCTGTATTGGCTCAGGTAAAATTAAGTTCAAACCTCGGTAAAAGTCACGTCATGGAGGCGCGAGTTGACCAGGCAGGAACGTGCGCTCCGCACGCGAAGAATGATCCTTGAGGCCGCCGCCGAGATGTTCAACGAGCTCGGATACGACGCCACCACCATCAGTGGCCTCATCGATCGGATCCAACTCACCCGTGGCGGGCTCTACTTCCACTTCACCTCGAAAGAGGAGTTGGCGCGTGGCGTGCTCGAAGAGGCGATCTCGCTGGACGGCTTCGTACCGCAGGCGTTCAAGCTGCAGGAATGGGCGGACCTGGCGCTGCTGCTCGCCCATCGGCTTCCTCGGGAGCCGGTGCTGAGCGCCTCGATCCGACTGTCCGTCGACATCAAGGCCCGGGACATGTTCGGTACGCGCTGGCCCGTCTGGACCGAGATGGGCAATGAAATACTCACCGAGGCCAAGGACCGGGGCGAGCTGCTGCCCCATGTCGACCCGTGCGAGACGGCACGCCTGTTCGTCGGCGCGTGGACCGGAGTGCACCTGCTCACGGAGGTGCTGCCCGACGGGGACCTCTCCAAGGAGGTGTCGGGCCTCCTCGCGCTGGTCCTGCCCAATGTGGCCTGCGCCGGCGTCCTGGCGAAACTCGACACATCACCGTACCGAGCCGAACGTCTCCTCGTCGCCGCCGGTGTTCCGCAGCCCTCGTGACCGTAGTTTCCCCCTGGCCTGCCTGGTCACCCGAGTTCCCCCGCCGTTGTCCGCGGCCGCCGGATCGTCCCCTCTCTGGAATTCCTGTTCTCAATTGTCGCTCTTCCCTCTCGCGCTACCCACCTGCGGCATTTGGCGCGTCCTGTTTCCCCGCCAACTGTTAACGTCCGCGTAGTCTCGGCCCCTCGGCCGGCTCAAGTGACTTGCCGTCATAAAGGTCCGTTTTCCCAGGTCGTGGCAGGGATCCTTGGGTGCCTCGGGCGCCGGGGCCTGTAAGGATGCCGGAGCTAGCCTGTATAAATAAAGCGGATGCCAGGCCTCTTTTGGGGGAGGGGGGCGAGCTCTCAGGCCCGCAGCAGGGCGGGTCGTTCCGCTGCCGGACCGGCGTAGCACGGGGGAATTGTGGACCTGAATGCACGACTGTCCGACGGCACGCGAGTGGCGGTGTCGGAGCCGCCTGCCCTGGACCCCGAGCTCTGTGCCCGGCTGTTCGGCGCCCTGCGACGCGCCAGCCAGCGCAGCAAGGCCGAGCAGTACGTACACAGCCTCCTGGCACTGCCGGGGCGAAAGACGCTGCGCAACATCGCGACACAGTTCGACGGGGCGGCGGCCCAGCAGAGCGTGCATCACTTCATCAGCACATCGCCGTGGGAGTGGATGCCCATACGGCACGCCCTCGCCCGGCAGGTCCAGCGGACGCTGGCTCCCGAAGCCTGGGTCATCAAGCCCACCGCGATTCCCAAGGTCGGGTCGCACTCGATCGGTGTCGACCAGCAGTACCTGCCGCGCCTCGGGCAGACGTTCAACGGCCAGCATGCCGTGGGGGCCTGGCTGGCCTCCGACCGCAGTGCCGTCCCCGTCGACTGGCGGCTGCAGCTGACCGGTCGCTGGCTGGAGGACGATCCACTGCGGCGGCGTGCCGGCATCCCCGACGACGAGACGGCCGGAACCCTGGAAGCGGCCATATGCAACTCGGTCGCCCAGGTCGTGATGCCCGGTGGCATGCCCGCCGCGCCCGTCGTGGTGGACGTCGACGGCATCGATGCCGTCGCCCTGGCGCAACATCTGTCCGCCATGGGTCTCGCGTATCTGGTGCGCCTCGATCCACAGGCTCAACTGCGATTGGATCGGGCGAAGTTACCCAAATTCAGCGACCGTGCGCGGACCGCGGGCGAGTTGGTCGCCTCGATGACCCGCTTCCGTCACCGGGTGAATCCGGGCGGCGACCTTACGACGGCCGTCGCGATCCCCGTGGTCGCGCCGCCGGGCGCGTGGGCCGGGGGGATGCTCTTGGTGGGGGAGTGGCGTGACGTGGCGGCGGACATGCGCCTGTGGCTCACGACCGCTGACCCGCCGCCGCTGTCGACCCTGTTGCGGCTGGCTCGGCTCTCCTCGGTGGTGGCTCGCGATTTCGGCGACATCTCGGAAGGCGTCGGGATGACGGACTTCGTGGGGCGATCGTTTCCGGGCTGGCACCGCCACATCACGCTCTCTTCTGTCGCCCATCTCGTCGCCGTGCAGGTACGGGGCGCCGCGAACCAGGCGTCCCCGGCGGCTGCTGGGTGAGCTGGGCCACAACTACCAACCTACTGTCCGGTAACATGACACTCTCGCCTCCGGACGTGATGGTCGAAGGGCGTCCGCTCCTTAGTGTCTGGAACCGACACAACCAGTATCGCGGGCGCGCGGGCGCCGGAACGGGAGCGTGGGTAGTGCAGTTCAACCTGATCGGGCCTTTCGGGATCGTCACCGACGGCGGCCGGGCATACGCTCCCAAGGCTCCCAAAATCTGCCAGATACTCGCGGTGCTCGCGCTCCAGCCCGGCGAAGCCGTCGCCGCCGACACCCTGGTCAGGGAACTGTGGGGCGACAACGCTCCCGGCAACGCGATCAGAACCCTGCAGACGCATGTCTACCACGCACGACAAATGCTCGAGGACGCTCAAGCCGACTGCCCAGTACGTGAGTTACTCATGACCCAAGCGCCCGGTTACCGTCTCGACATCGGCGCTGACGAGGTCGATGTGCATATCTTCGAACGGTTGGTGCGAGGTGCCCAATGGGAGCTGAGTGAAGGCTCCCCGGAGCTGGCGGGAGATTATCTCGACCGAGCCCAGAAGCTGTGGCGAGGCCCCATGCTGAGCAACATACCCGTGGGTTCCCGGCTCACCGGGCGTATCGCGCACCTGGAAGAACTCCACATCCGCTTCTTGGAGTTGCGTGTGGAGTCCGAGAACCGCCTCGGCCGCTACCGGGAGTTCCTGCCCGAGCTGCGGGCGCTGGTCCACGACTACCCGCTGCACGAGTGGTTCCACGGCCGACTCATCTCGGCGCTGCATCGTGCCGGACGTCGGGGCGAGGCCCTGGAGGCCTACCAGAACCTCTATCGCATCCTCAAGCGTGAGCTCGGCCTCGAACCGTCCACGGACGTGAAGCGACTGCAGGCCGAGATACTCCACGCGGCCACCCAGGACGCGGTCCAGCTGTGCCCCCGCAGGACCACCGCGCTGCAATCCGCCGCTACGTCGCTGTGGGAACCCGCGGTCGCCAGCTGACCAGGTGGGCGGGAATCCACCGCTTCTCGTCGGACGTCGGCCGTAGGCTGTGGCGGGAAACAAGGGGAGACGATGATTGACTACCGCAAGGCAACCGTTCCGGTATGGACGCTCGCGACCGGTGAGACCCGGGTGCCCGCATGGGGCGAAGACGGGCCGATGACGGCTGAGCGTCTGGGCGAACTGCGCGGCGTGCTGGCCGTTCTGGCCGATGAGCCGATCGCCACACTTGAGGTACATCCGCTGCCCGACAAGCTCGACCGCAGCCGAGGCATCCCGCTCGATGCCGTGAGTCCCCTGGCACAGCATCTGTCGCAGCTCGTCACGCAGACAGCGCGAAACTCCTCCACGGCGGCCTCGGCGACCGCTGCCGGCGAGAACCTGTATCGCATGGTGGTTCCGGCGAAGGTCGCCGCCCAGTTCGGCCAGGGCCTCGTTCGCCCCATGGCGGCGAAGGGCGTGGCCGGCGGCATCTACGGTTCCCTCGTGAGCTCAACGGGCATCGCGGCCAACGCGCCGTTCGTGCCGGTAGGGAGAGCGGCGGCAGCGGGAGCGGTCGGTGGGGCCGGCGCGACAGCGGGTGTCGCGGCCACCGGCAGCGCGGCGATCACCCTGGCCGCGCCGCTCGTGCTCATGGCCGTAGCGATGGGGGTGAGCGCGCATGCAGACCGCCGGCGCCGACAGGCCATCGAGCACATAACAGAACTGCTGGAGCAACTGCACGAAGAGAAGCTCGACGACGAGCACAGCGAGCTCGACGGCTGTCGCGACGCCATCGACAAAGCCACCGCCATCCTGCTCGACCAGGGCAAGCTCGGGGCCTCGCTGGGGCTGGACTCGGCTGTGCATGCCATCAACACCGCGTTGGGCGCCGCTGACCGCCGCCTTGACCGGTGGCGGAACGCACTCGACAAGCTGCCCGTCGGCGAGGCCGTCGAGATCGGTACGCTGACCAAGTCGTTCCCCGGCGTCGACGACCGGGGCGGGCGGTTCCGCGCGCACCTCGAACTCGCCGCCCTGGCCCTCGCGCTGAAGCGGCGGGTCATCGTCCTGCAAGCCGTCGAGCACGCCCAGAGCGACCCCGGCAACCTCTTCGAGAGCTTCACCCGCGCACTCAAACGCGACCAACAGCGCCTCGACGAAATGGAGTCAGGCATCGCCGGTGTCCTCGTCCGGCTGTCGGCGCTGGAGCTGGCCCGCCCGAACGGGTTGCGGCCCGTCTTCACGCCGGGTGAAGTCGATCGCCTGATGCGCGCGACACACCGCATCCACCAGTTGGGCGACGGCGTCACGGTCGACCCCCGCACCACGGACGTCGCGATCGAGATCGCCCGCGAAAGGGACGGCTCGGTGGTCGTGTTCCCTGCGCTGCCGGCCTAGGGCCTGTCTGACAATTCCCGTCGTCGCCCGCAGGGCGGCCGCGCGGCGTCAGGTGCGCGCTCTCGGCGTGCCGGCCCCAGGCCCTCGTACTGGACGTACTTGGGTCTGGGGTCGGTGCGGCGAGAGTGCGTGCATGGCGTCGTGAGGCAGACGGGAATTGTCAGACAGGCCCTAGGGAGTGTCTTCACGCGGGCCCGCCGACGGGGGCGGTGTGTGCCTCGGCCATGGGGTGCTCACCTGTTCCACAACGGCGGCCCGGAGCGCTTCCAGGAGCACGCTTCCGGGATACATCCCGAACGCTCGGTACTGCCTGTGGTAGTAGCACGACCAGTAGCTCACCACGCGCCGCTCAGTACGTGCGAAGAAGGCCGGGTTGCGCGCGATGAACCCCCCGTAGAGCCGGCGCTGGGCCGAGCCCGGCTCCGCCAGCCCGGGCAGCCCCCGCCCGATCGACGTGATGATCTCCAGCACGTATTCGCCGGCCAACCGCACCACGAACGGAACCACCCACGGCTCACCCGACGCCAGGATCTGTTCGAGATGCCGCTGGCGGACCCGGCCGTCGTGGTGCCGGGAGTACAGGCAGTGCAAAACCATCTGCTGGGTCTCGGACAGGCCCCGCTCGCAGCCGGTGCCCGGTTCGGCGTTGTAGATGCGGGACGGGATGGCGACGGTCCCGCCCTGTACCTCGACCTCGAAGGGCGTCGTCGGTGCGGTGGCGGACTCCGGCACAACGGCCAGGACACGACGCACGTCATCGGCGAGACGGGGCGGAAATGCCGCCATCAGGGCGTGAGCGACGTTCGACGGATCTCGTTGCACCTGCACAGCAGGAGGATAGGTGCACCCGTGGGCCACGGGCTCTGCCGGTACGGTGATCGCCTGCCGCGTGGAAGGTCCATGCGTCCGGCCGGCCCGTGCGAGGGATGCCGGTGGCGAGCGAGAGGACCGTGATGAGCGAACTGACGAAGCCCGGAGTCGAGGTCCCGGAGGGTGAAGCGCCCGCCGAGCTGACGATCCGGGACCTCGTGGTGGGCGACGGACCCGAGGCACGGCCGGGCCGGGTCGTCCAGGTTCACTACGTAGGGGTCACGTTCGCTTCCGGAAGGGAGTTCGACTCCTCCTGGGAACAGGGCCGGCCGTTCAAGTTCGCCGTGGGCGGTGGCAGGGTCATCAAGGGCCTGGACCGGGGGGTCAGGGGGATGAAGGTCGGCGGCCGTCGCGAGATCATCGTTCCCCCGCGTCTCGGTTACGGCAAGCAGTCGCCCTCCGCGTCGATCCCGGCGGGCTCGACGCTGATCTTCGTCGTGGACCTGCTCACCGTCGTGGGCGGGCCCACCGGGGCTGGGCCCGGCCCGACCGGCTCGGCCTGAACGCGATGTTCCCGAGGTACCTCGTCCCGGTTTGCGACGGCCGGCGGGCTGGTGGCAGGGATCCGGACATAGGCCCTGAGGCCCTTGTCCGCCCGGCGGCCGGCGGCTGATCCTTGCACTCCCGCGCCCCGACAGGGCGCGGAGGCCGGGCCGTCGGGAACGTGAACGGAGTCGTACATGAGCGGGATGAAGAGAGTTCTGCGCCGCACGGCGATGGGGGCGAGCGCCCTGCTCACGGCGGTGGGTATCACCATGACGGGTGCGTCCCCGGCCGCGGCGGTGGACTACTACTACGAGCTGCCCTACCCGGCGGGGGAGGCCTACACGGTGACCCAGGGGCCGGAGGGCACGTACTCCCACACCGGTCCTTACAACGAGTACGCGTGGGACTTCGGGCTCCCCGCCAACTACGAGGTGTCCGCCGCGCAGGCGGGAACCATCGTCTTCTCGAACTGGTCGCCGTACTGGCAGAACGGCATCGAGGTGATCATCCGGCACTCGAACGGCCAGTGCACCCACTACGCGCACCTGAACAGGTCGTTCCACGAGCCGGGCGACTGGGTTCCGCAGGGCCGGATCGTCGGCTGGTCGGGCAGTACGGGCGCCTCCACGGCCCCGCATCTGCACTTCCAGGTCATCGACTGCAACAGCCGCGTGGGCCTGCCCGCCACCATCCAGGGCTGGACGCCCCACACGGGGACGCGCCCTGTCAGCGTGAACCACTACGCCTGACCGGACCGGGCCCGCACGGGCGCTCCCGGCACCACCCGCATGCCCAGTCCCCGCACCCGGTAGATGCACCTGTCGTCGCCCCACAGCGACGCGTCCGCCACGGCGTAGGGACCCCGGGCGTCCGTGCCGCTCTCCACGATGTCCATGTCCACCCGGATCAGCCGGTTGGCCGGGGTGATCTGGCCGCGGTACGTCCAGGTCGCCTCACGGCCGGGCAGCACCGCTTCGAACCCGGGGGCGAGGAGCCCGTCGGCCGCGCCCTGCTCCAGCAGGTGGTACTGGAGCAGTTGGCACATGGCCTCGATCCCCAACGAGCCCGGCTGCACGGGGTCCTGGAAGAAGTGGGCCCGGAAGAACCAGGCGTCCGGACGGACGTCCTTCTCCGATCGCAACCGGCCGAGCCCCTTGCTTCCGCCGTCCGGCCAGTGGCCCGTGATCCGGTCCAGCATCAGCAACATCCCGCCCGGCAGCCGCGGTTCGCCGGCGCAGTACCGGGCGGGACGGGAGGTCAGATCGACCATGCGATCGCAGGGCTCGTCCAGGCGGGCGCGGTCGGCGGCCGAGGTCGCCAGCCCCTGCTGGTCGTCGAAGGCCGACCGGGGGAAGTAGCCGAAGACCGTGGCGAGTTCGAAGAGCGGCGCGTCGTCGGCCGTGCACGTCACCCGGAACGACTCGATGATCATGTCCCCACTGCGCGAGACACGGGTCAGTTCGGCCCTGGTGCGGACGGTGCGCGTCGCCGGGGTGACCTCACCGGTGACCGTTCCCGACCCGTCGAGATTACGGAACAGCAGGTCCGCCTCGCTGGTCGTCGCGCTGCCGACGTACGAGGCCAGCCACCCGCAGGGCTGTAGCGCCGTCTCCATGAGGACGGCGAACGGCATGAGGTGGCCGCCGTTCTGCTCGAAGTACCACGCCCGGTCCGGCACGTCGTACTCGGCGACGACGACGCTGCCCTCCCGCATCCCGCCCTGCGGACCGTCCACCGACACGATCCGGCTCATGAAGTGATAGGGCGGGCCAGGAAGCCGCGCCACCCTGCGGGTGCCGTCGAAGGGCTCGTACATGGCGCCGAACGCCTCGCTCGGCCTGCCCCAGGCGCACGCCAGCAGCGAGGCGTGGTCAAAGGCGAACCCGTCGGCCGCCACCGCCACCGGCTTCTCCTCCCGACGCCCGGTCAGCCCGCCGAGACGGGGCAACGGCACCGGGACCCCATCGGTCTGGACGGTGGGCGGACCAGAGTGCCGCCAGTGCGACAGCGGCCAGTCGGGGACCAGCCGGAGGGCCATGTCGGTGCCCAGGAACGCCTTCCGCCCGTCCACCGAGCCGAGGACGTCGGCGTGGAGCGTCGGCACCGGCCCGGCCGAGACGCCCCGTACGAACACCTCGTAGACGACCCTCCGGTTCTCCGGGGTCGCCTGGCCCCGGCACATGGCCCTGGAGGGGTGCTCGTCGACCGTCTCGAAGCGCCAGCCGTCCCGGTCGATGGTGAAGCCCATGGCCGTCAGGTAGAACGCCATCGCCTGGAGACCGCCCTGCAGCATCAGGGTGCCCGGCATACAGGGGTCGTTCTTGAAATGGCCGGTGAAGAACCAGTCGTCCGGGGACAACGCGGTCTCGGCCCGCAGATACCCGCGCCCCCACGGCCCTCCGGCCGGGTCGAACGCGGTGACCTCGTCCAGCAGGCGCAGCCGCTCCTCGTCGAGCCCGGGCGAACGGACGTGAGCCGCCGTCGCCTCCCAGCCGAGCCCGAAACAGTCCGCGGGCCGTCCCCGCGTCAGGGCTCGCACCCGGTCGGCGTCGAAGCGGGTCCGTTCGCAGCGCACGGCCGGCGGGTCGAGCGGCAGGTCGTCCCCGGGCACGCGGCCGGCGGGATCCCAGCGCACACCCCCGCTGCCGGCGAGCTCCGCGGAGGTGAAGAACCCCGCCTGCCCCTCACGGACACTGAGCCGCAGCTCGCCGTCCACGTAGCAGTCGTAATGGAAGAAGGCCAGCCGGACGCCGTCCGCCTCCGCGTGACCGTCCAGATGGATCTCGAAGCACAGGGTGTCACCGGGGCGCGGCGGGCCTCCGTGGAACGTCACCTCACAGCCGAGCAGCCGGTACGCGCGCTCGCCCCGGTTCAGCAGGTCGACGCCCAGCCAGCTGAGCAGGAGCAGGTCGGCCTGGCCCGCCTCGATCAGCACGCCGGCCGGCATACGCCCCGTCGCATCCAGGTACCAGCTGTCGGGCAGGACATCCGTCTCCGTCCAGATCCTCCCGTCCGTGCGGACCGGGCCCGGCAGGACGAGCGCCGCGGGCACCGCGTCGATGCCGGTGACCCGGTCGGCGAGCAGCATGGGCGGCCCGGGCATCCGGGTCTGTACCGCGTAGCCGTCCTGCTCGGCGAAGAGCGGACCGAACAGCGTGGAGATCTCGCGGGAGGCGAGGTGCTCCAGTTGGGCCCGGTCGAACGTCGGCCCGGGCCGCTGAGCCTGCCCGGGCCGCGGAGCCTGCTCCGGCTTCGGCTCCGGAGCCCGCACGTGCGCCGGAGCCGTGGAGGGCCGGGGCAGAGGAAGCGCTCGTACGGGTACGGGTGCGGGTTCGGGCTGCCCGGGTCCCGCCGCGCCCGCCGCGGTCAGCGCCCTGACGGCGAGCGCCGACACGCGCAGGAACCGCCGGTGGGATTCCGCGTGCGCGGCCATGACCTCCTGGTGCAGCGCGGCGACCCGCAGACTCTGCCGGGCGACCACGTCCCCGACCCCTGCCGTCCCCGGCTCACGGGCGCCGTCGGAGGGCAACCGGGGCCGCTGTGCCGGCGCGGCGGGCGCGGCCGGGGCGGAGAGGCGCTCGGACCCCTCGTGCGCGGGGGCGACCACGTGGCCGGGGTCCCGGTCCGGCGAGGCGGGGAAACCGAGGCCGATCTCCGTCACCGGGGCGAGTTCCGGGGCCCGGGGCAGAACGGTCACGGCGCGCTCCAGGGGCGGTAGACACGGAGAGGGCGGTACGGGGACGGTGACGGTGGGGCCGGGCCGAGGAAGGCCGGTCGCGGCCCCGGCGAGCCGGGCGAGCAACGCGTCGGCCTCCACCGGCACCCCGGCGACGACGAGTTCGCCCACCGCGAGACACAGGTGCCGCAGGCTCGTGTCGCCCGGGGTGTCCAGCGCGACGGCCACGTGCTCCCGGTCGCCGAGCACCCGTTTGATCCAGCCGGTGCACAGCCTCCGCGGGCCGTGCTCCACGAAGACCCGGACACCGTCCGCCCACGCCTGTTCGATCGTGGCCGCGAAGTCGATCGTGCCGAGCCCCTGCGCGGTGAGCGCCTCGGCCGCCCGCTCGGACGTCGGCCGGTACGCCCGGCCGGAGGCCCCGCTGTAGAAGCGAACGCCGGGCACATCGACCGTGGGGCGGCTGTGGGCCTCGTGCCACACCTCCCGGACCTCCGCCAACTCCGGTGCGTGGGCGGCCATGTCGTAGTCCAGCTCGATCGCCCGGTCGACGCCGATCCTGGCCACGACGGCCGCGCACGCCCGGGACTCGCCACCGATGACGCAGACCCCGGGCGCGTTCACCGCCATCAGGTGGACCGCCCGCTCCCCGGCGAGCTCCGCGCGAACTGCCGCCAGGGGCGCGGCGATCAGATGGCTCGACCACCGGTCGCCACGGATGCCCCGCTGCCGCCAGTAGCTCCGGACCGCCCGCAGCTCGCCCGCGAGTTCCGTGGTGAACAGGCCGCTGTCCCGGGTCGCTTCATAGAGCCCCGAGGCGTCCGGCCAGGCTCCCAGCGCGACCAGCGCCGTCGACTCGCCCGAGGAGTACCCGATCGCCGCGTCCGGCCGCAGTCCGAGCACCTCGCGGCTGAACACCGTGTGGAACGCGGCCAGTTCGGCGACGGCCCAGATCTGGCCGAGGACCCCGGGCTCGGTCCCGGACCGCAGCCGCGCCCCCATCGCCCCATGTTGCTCACGGACCCGCTCGCCCAGCGACGGCAACGCGAGGGCCAGCTCATGGCCCATCCCCGGGTACGCGGCCGAGCCGTTCGTGTACACGAAAGCGGTCTGCCCGAGGACCGGCCCGTCCCGGTACGACACGTCCGCCGGGCGGGCCCCGCCCTCCGTCAGCCAGCGACGGGCCGCCTCCCCGCGCTCCTGCCACGTGGTGCCACCGTCGACCACGAAGGCCAGCCGGGCCGGGCCGGCCGAGGACTCCGTGCCGGCCTCCAGCGCTGCCAGCACCGCCCGGCGGTCGGCCCCGGAGTAGACGTGCAGGCGCGGGGCCGGGCCCCGCAGCCACGGCCGGGCGTCCCCCGCGCGCAGCCGTACGCCGGCGGCCGGCCCCTCCAACGGCGTGACCACAACCCGCGCGGTGTGGGCGACGGCCGCGGTGTCCGCCGGTCCGCCCGGGCGGGGTACCGCGCGGTGCTGGAGCGAGAGCGCCGCGACCGCGACGGAGACCAGCCCGGACGCGGCATGAGCACGCCCGAAGGAGGTCGCCGGATCGAAGACCGCGTCGGGGCCGTCGCCGATGACCATGTCGGGTTCGCCGGTGGCCTCTTCGTCCAGTAGGGCCACGACACTGTCGCCGTCCCCGCGAGCGGCGTCCAGGGACTTGAGGACCAGGACGACGGCCGCGTCCCCGGGCTCCTCGTCGCGGCCGAGATCCCGCAGGGCGGCCCGGTGGACCGCCTCGCAGGACAGGTCGGTGGCGCCGACGAGCGCGGCGTCGGCCTCCCCCGACCGAATGGCCCGAGCCGCGATCCCCAGCGCCACCAGCCCGGACGCCTCCTCCGCCGACACCGTGAACCCGGGCCCGGCCAGGTCGAGTTGGGTGCTGATGCGGTTCGCCGCGAGGTTCGGCATGCTGCCCACCACGCCCTCCGCCGTCATGGCCGGGGTGAACGCGTCCCGGGCGAGATCCGCCGACGCCGCGCCGACCGGCGTCCCCGACTGCGCCAGCCAGTGCGGAATCCGCCAGCGCGCGCCCGCGCGGGCCACCTCGGGGTCCACCCCCGTACCGACGACCACCAATGTCCGCTCGCGGGGCAGGCTCACCGCCCGGGCGGCCTCCCGGGCGGCCTCCAGCACCAGGAGCTGATGACGTACGGTCCGCTCCAGAGCCAGCGGCGGGAAGCACAGGTCCGTCAGCTCCACGGCGATCTCCGCGACGGGGCCACGCCGTTCGCCGCCCAGCACCGCCCGGCGGAAGTCCTCCAGCGACGTCCCCCCGCCGACCCGGGCTCCGACGGCGACGATCGCCACCGGTGTACGGTCGCCCGGCCCGGCGGGTGCCGGAGCGGGATCCGGGGCCTCGGAGGTCGGCCCGGCGCACCGGGCGGCGGGCCGCGCGCCACCCGTCGGCCGGGGCACGGCGGGCGGGGGAGGGCAGTCCGGGGAGTCGACGATCAGATGGGCGTTGGTCCCGCCGAACCCGAAGGCGCTGACCGCCGCCCTGCGCGGCCCCGCCCACTCCTCGGCCGCGGCCAGCACCCGCAACGGCGTGCCCGCCAGCACGTCCAGCGGTCGTCCGGCGCCGAGCGACGCCGGACGCACCCCCGCCCGCATCGCGCCGAGCACCTTCAGCAGTCCCGCCACACCCGCGGAGGCCAGCAGATGCCCGATGTTCGACTTCGCCGAACCGATGGGAACGTCGTCACCGGCCCCGAAGACCCGGGCCATGCCGCGCGCCTCCACCGCGTCCCCGACCGGCGTCCCCGTGGCGTGGCACTCGACGAGCGACACCGACTCGGGAGCGACGCCCGCCATCTCGTACGCCAGGCGCACGGCCCGTACCTGACCCTCCTCCGACGGGCTGATCAACCCGGAGCCACGCCCGTCGTTGGACAGCCCCACACCGCGGATCACACCGAGCACGGGCAGGCCGGCGGCGCGGGCGTCGGACAGCCGTGTCAGGGCCACGAACCCGGCGCCCTCGCCGTGCACCAGCCCGTCCGCGTCCCGGTGGAAGGGCCGACTGCGCCCCGTGCGGCTGGTCGCGGACAGCGCGCAGAACCCCACGTGCAGGTAGAGGGGATCAGGGCGGCTGACCGCGCCGGCCACCATCAGATCCGCCGTGCCGTCGTGCAGCCGGTCGCACGCCAGCTTGATCGCGTACAGCGAGGACGCACAGGCGGCGTCGAGGGACCACGCCCCCGCCCCGAGCCCGAGCGCGCGGGCCGCGAGCCGGGCGGGCAGCCCGGAGGAGAAGCGGTTGCGGGCATCGGGCCGGGTCCGCCGCTCACCCGCCAGCAGGGCGTCGCGGAGCGGGGGGCGTTGCGCGGACAGCCATACGTGTTCGGCGAAGGCCGCCCCGGCTGGCGTGGGGTACGACAGGTTGCCCAGCACCAGGCCTCCGCGCGGCAGCGGGCCCGCGTGCCCCGACTCGGCGAGCGCCTGCCGGACTCCGTACAGGACCCAGTGGAAGAGCGGGTCCAGCGACGCGATCCGCTCCGGGGCGAGGGGGAAGTCGGCCGGGTCGAAGACGGTCTCGAACCCCTGGACGTAACCGCCGACGTCCGTCCAGGCGCGGTCGAGGTGATCCTCCACCGAACCCATGGCCCACCGGCGCGGCAGCCGCCACCGGCCCTCCGGGGCGGCCGACAGGCTCGTGCGGCCGGCGGCGATGTTCTCCCAGAACGTGTCCGGGTCCAGCGCACCGGGCAGCACACAGCCCCGGCCGACGACGGCGATCGGTTCGAAACGCATACGGGTCTCACTTCACGGCGGGGAGCGGCGGGCCGGGACCAGGAGGGGCGGGGTCGGGCGAGGCGAGGTGCGGAGGGGGTGGAGGGGTGAGGAGAGGGTGGAGGGGTGCGGAGGGACGGGGTCAGGAGGGGCGGAGGACGAGCTCGACACCGATCAGCTCCACCAGGACGGACCCGCCGGCGTCGATCAGTGCCGCGTCGCAGCGCGCCCCGGTGTCGTGCGCCTTCCCTCCCCGCACCACACAGCGCACGGCGCCGTCCACCGGGCCGCGCCGGTGCACCCTGCACTCGGCGACGGCCATCGGCAACGTCGCCGCCCCGAGTACCTTCTCGCCCCAGAGCACGGCGAGTTGGAGCGCACCGTCCACGGCCGCCGGATCGAGCGGCCCGTGCTTGTCCGCCCAGCCCAGGGCCCGCAGGCCCGCGACGGCCGCCTCCGCCCCGTGCTCCGACAGGCCGCGCACCATGCGCAGGGCGTGGAACCGGGGGCCGTGGAAGAGGGCCTCCCCGTCGTAGGGCGTGGCCCGGTCGAGAGGCTTCAGGCCGTCCGGGGTGTCCCACGCGGTCGCGTCGGGCTCCCCGGCCCCGGTGTCCAGCACGGCCCGGAAGTGCGCCAGGCCGTCCTCGCCCCGGAGCTCCGCGTCCAGACCCGACGGTGAACCTGGCGCGCCGCGGCTGCCGAGCACGGTGAGCCGGTGGCCCGGGCCGGACAGCTCCGGCAGGGCGTACTTCTTGTACACCCGCAGATCACGCAGGACGAGCCGCCCGGCAGCCGGCAGCCAGGCCGTGGCCGCGCCCGCGAACCAGTTCAGTACCAGGGCCACGGGCAGCACCGGAACACCGGCGGGCGCGTGGTCGGCCAGCTGCGGCAGGGTGTCCGAGCGGACCAGCACCTGTGCGCGCCGCAGCCCGCCCGCCGGGGCCAGGGCGGCCGGATCGTCTCCCGCCGCCAGGACCACGCGGGCCTCACCGGCGACACCGTCCACCTCGGCCGTGAAGGCCGCGGCCCCCTGGGCCAGGGGGATGAGCGGAACCCCGGACCTGCCGAAGTGCGCGGCCAGCGCCGGGGTGACCATGCCGCCCTGCCAGGGCCCCCAGGCCACACACCGCACCAGGCAGCCGGGCCGACGGGCCTGCTCGGCCGACGCGACCTGGTGGAGGACCTCATTGGCCATCGCGTAGTCGCTCTGCCCCGCATTGCCGAACACCGCGGCCACCGACGAGAACAGGAGCATCGTGTCCAGCGGATCGTCCGCGGTCGCCGCCAGCAGCGCCCGCAGACCGTCCACCTTCGTGGCCATGACCAACTCGGCCTGCTCGTCGGTCTTGTCGACGATCCGCTTGTCGGCCAGCACCCCCGCACCGTGGACGATGCCGGTGACCGGCCCCCACGTCTCGCGCACGGTGCGCAGAGCGGCCGCGAGCGCGTCACCGTCGCGGACGTCCACCCGGACGTACCGGGCGGGTGATCCGGTGGCCTCCAACTCCGCCAGTGTCGCCCGCACTTCGCGCGCGGCGAGAATCTCCCGGGCCCGCTCCGCGAGCCGGGCGGGCGAGGAGTCCGCCGCGTCCGGGGCACGCTCCGCGAGCAGCCGCGTGAGCGCCGGTCCGTCGGTGGCCGACACCAGCCCGGCCGGCTCGGCGGCGAGCTCCGTCCTCCCGAGCAGCACGATCCGCGGACGGTGGGTCCTGGCCAGGTCGAGCAGGGCCGCCGCGGTCACCCCGCGGGCCCCTCCGGTGGCCACGATCACGGAAGCGCCGGAGATCCGCCGGGTGCCGGCGGGCGTGACCGGCTCGGGCGCCATCCGCAGGAGGGCGCGTGTGCCGTCCGCGCGGAGACCCACCTCCAGGTCGGCCCCGCCTTCGAGCAGCTCCCCGACGATCGCTTCGGCGACCTCCTCGTCGTCCCGGCCGCCCCGCTCGCAGTCGACGACCTTGACCGAGGAGTCCGGCCACTCCTTCGCCGCGGTCCTGGCCAGACCGGCGACCCCGCCCAGCCAGGCCCGGCCGGGCGCTCGACCTCCGAGCCCGAAGTCGCCCCCGGTGTCCTGGACGGTCACGAACAGCCCGCCGCCCCCGGCCGCCCGTGGCGACACCGAGCGTGCCGCGCGGAGCGCCGACCGGTGGACCTCCCGCGCCTCTTCGGGCGTACCGCCCGCGGTCAGTCCGCCGAGGTGGACGACACCGCGGGCGTCCTCGGGTACGTCCGCCACCGCGGTGGCGGCCACACCGCGTTCCGTCAGCTTCCGGGCCACCAGGCCGACGATCGAGCACCCCTCCGGGCCCTCGCCGGTCACCGAGACGGGCCCGTCCAGCAGTCCCGCCGTGGTCAGCCCGGACGCGGGCGACTCCACCAGACGCGGTACCAGCCGCGTCAGCGGCGTACCCTCACCCGCCCTGTCGTCCGGGGCGTCCGGGGCGTCCGGGGCGGACAGGGCCGACGCCTCGCGGACGACCGGGGTCCCGGCCGCCACGGAGTGCTGCCCGGTCCGGGCAGCCGGCTCCGGGGGCCCGGGAGGACGGGGGCCGCCGGTGAGCGTCTCGACGATCTCGCGCAGCGTACGGAGCTTGCCGAGCTGCCCGGGGTCCCCCGTCGCCACGTCGCCCACCTGCCGGCGCACCGCCGACAGGATCTCGACGCGCTTGATGGAGTCGACGCCCAGATCGGCCTCCAGCTCCATGTCCATGTTCAGCATGGCGGTGGGATAGCCGGTGAGGCGGGCCACCACCGACAGGAGCAACTCCTCCAGCTCCGACGGCGACAGGGACACCGCGTCGTTGACGGGAGCGTCGTCCACGGGAGCGGCAGTCGTCTCCGGCGCAGCGGCAGCCGTCTCCGGCGGGAAAGGCACCGCCGGGGCCGCTGCGGCTGCGGGGTGGGTGGGTGTGACAGGAGCGGGCGTCGGCGCCGAGGCCGGGACAACGGTCACGACCGGAGCCGACGGCGTCACGGGCGGCGCCGGCACGTGCCGCGGTGACGAGGAGCGGGGGAGCGGCAGTGGAGTCGCGGGAACCGAAACGTCCACGTCCACGGCCGGGTTCGGCGCGCCGAGCATCGCGGCCAGGGTCGTCTCCGTCATCCGTAGAAAGGCCAGATGACTGTCCGTCAGGAGGCGCTGGCAGACCGCGTGGGTCTCCGCCGTCTGCCGTTGGACGCTCTCGACGGCGGCGAACCAGTCGCCACCGACGATGGGCCCGACTCCGGCGGTCTCAGCGGCGTCGGCCTCGTACGCCGAAGGCTGCTGGGCGTGGGACGGGGAAGGGATGTGCGCGGGCATGGGGACCGCCGAGGTGTGGGACGCGGACGTGGACGTGGGTACGGGTACGGGGGCGGGCTGCGGTCGGTGCCGGGGCTCAGGTGCCGGAGCGGGCGACAGCTCGGCGGACGTGGCGCGGGTCGGCGGCGACTGACCGTAGTTCGCTCCGCTGATCTTCACCGTCATGCGGGGCTCGCGCTCCTTCGCTGGGGTTCCGGGCGGGGCGTACGGTGCCCAGAGCGTGTCGAGATCGAGGGGGACGCCACGTACGGCGAGTTCGCCGAGCGCGGCGTGCAGGGTGTCGGCACCGGGCCGGGCCTGCCGGTCCAGGGGGACCGCCGCGTGCTCGCGGTCGCCGAGGACCTGGTGGACGAGCCCGGTCAGCGTGGCGCCCGCGCCGATCTCGACGAAGGTGCGAACCCCCGCCGCGTACATCGCCTCGATCTGGTCCTGGAAGAGCACCGGGGAGGCGAGATGACCGGCGATCCGGCGGCGCACCTCATCGGGGGACGCGGGGTACGGCGCCGCGTCCGCGTTGCCGTAGACCTCGATCCGGGGCTCCGCGAGCGGCACCGTGCGCAGGTACGCGGCGAGCGGCTCGACGGCCGGGGCGACCAGCGGGCAGTGGAAGGCGGTCGACGTAGCCAGCCGACGCGTGCCGACCCCCTCCTCCGAGAACACCTTCTCGGCACGTGCGACCGCCTCCACCGAACCCGAGAGCACCACTTGGCACGGGGAGTTGAGGTTGGCCGGCCAGAGGTCGCCGAACCCGCCATCGGCCAGAACCCCGGCCACGCGCGTACGGTCCGCGGCCACCGCCAGCATCGCGCCCGGGGCGTCCGCCGCGTCCCGCATCAACTCCCCGCGGCGACGGGCCAGACCCACCAGCGACTCCGCGTCCAGCGCGCCCGCGCACGTCAGCGCCACCAGTTCACCGAAGCTGTGGCCCGCCACGCAGTCCGGCCGCAGCCCCAGCCCCCGCACCACCTCCAGCAGCGCCAGCGCGTGCACCGCCAGCGCGGGCTGCGCCCACTCGGTGGCGTCCAGCAGGGCCCGCCGGGCGGCGCGTTCCCCGTCGGTGAAAGCGGGCGGCGGGAACACGACCCGGTGCAGGGGCCGCCCGTCGAAGCGGGTGCCGCCCAGCCGGTCCCATACGGCCTGGGCGGCCGGCGCCAGCATCGCGAGACCGGCTCCCATCCCGACGTACTGGGACCCCTGTCCCGGGAACAGGAAACCGATACGGCCGGGCGCGGCCTCCCCGTACGCGTACCGGACCCCGGTGGGCGTCGAGAACGCCGCGTCGGGGCGCCGCCGGATCAGCGCGAGCGCCTGCGCGTACTTCTCCCGCAGGTCCGCGGCGTCGGTGGCGACGACAGCCAGCCGCACCCGGGCGGAGGGCGAGAAGGCGGCCTGGCTCTCCCGTGCCAGCGCGGCCAGCGGACGATCGTCGTCCGTCCGGGGCGCCGTCAGGTCCGACGGGGAGTCGCCACCGAACAGGACGAGCTCGCTCGGCGCCGTGCGGTGGCGCAGGGCCGGGCGCCCCGGGCCGGCCGAGGGCGCGTACTCCTCCAGCGTGACGTGGAAGTTGCTGCCTCCGAAACCGAAACTCGACACCGCCGCCCGCCGCGGATGGCCGGCCGGCCGGACCCACGGGCGGGTCTCGGTGTTGACGTAGAACGGGCCGTCCGGGTCGGCGGCCGCCGGGTTCGGCCGCTCCACCTTGACCGTCGGCGGCAGCACTTGGTGGTGCAGGGCCATGACCGCCTTGAGCAGCCCCGCCGCGCCCGCGGCGCACTTGGTGTGGCCGATCTGCGACTTGACCGAACCGATCGCGCACCACTGCCCGTCCGGGCGCCCCGTAGCGCCGAACACCGCACCCAGCGCCGCCAGTTCGACGGTGTCTCCGGCCTTCGTGCCGGTCCCGTGCGCCTCGACCAGCTCCACGGTCTCCGGCCCGTAGCCGGCCCCCTCGTAGGCGCGTCGCAGGGCTCGCTCCTGGCCTTCGGGCAGCGGGGCGTAGATCGCCGTGCTCCTGCCGTCGGACGAGGTGCCGATACCCCGGATCACCGCGTGGATCCGGTCGCCGTCACGCTCGGCGTCGGAGAGCCGCTTCAGCGCGTACATGACGACCGCTTCGCCGAGCATGGTGCCGTCCGCCGCGGCCGAGAACGGCCGGCAGTCGCCAGTGGGCGACAGCGCGGGCGTCTTGGAGAAGCACAGGAACATGCCGATGTCGTTCCCGGTGTCCACACCACCGCTGATCACCAGATCGGCCCGGCCCAGGGACAGTTCACCCACGGCCGTCGACAGAGCCGCGAGCGAGCTGGCACAGGCGGCGTCGGTGGTGTGGTTGATGCCGTGCAGATCGAACCGGTTGGCGATCCGGCCCGCGACGACGTTGCCGAGCAGGCCGGGGAAGGTCGATTCGCGCCACGGCTCGAAGCGGGCCGCGATGCGGTCGCACACGGCTCGCGCCTCGGTCTCGCCGAGTCCGCTCTCCCGCAGCCCCGCGAGCCATGCGGGGCGGTGGGCGCGCCCGTACATGTGCGGAAGGAGTTCGAGGGCCGCCGCGCCGAGGACGACGCCGGTCCGGTCGCGGTCCACCCCGGCCGGACCGCCGGCATCCGTCAGCACCTGGTCGGCGACCATCAGGGCGAGCAGTTGGGAGGTGTCCGTCGCCGGCAGATTGGCGGGCGGCACCCCGTAGGCCATCGGATCGAAGTCCACCTCGGGAAGGAACGCGCCCCGGCGGGCGTACGTCTTGTCGGGGGCTGCCGGATCCGGGTCGTAGTGGTCCTCCACGCGCCAGCGGGTGGCGGGCACCTCGGTGATCAGGTCGCGGCCACCTGTCACGATCCGCCAGTAGCCTGCCGCGTCCGTGGCGCCCGGCACCAGGGCACCCACGCCGACCACGGCGATGGGGACTTGGCGGGGGACGGGACCGGGCACGTTCTCTCCTCGGGGCCGTACGGTCGGCGCCGACGCCCCGGTGGCGCCGAGGCCGCTCACGCCAGCTCGCACGGCGCGTAGGTGAACGCCTCGGCCGGCAAGGGAACGCCGTACGTGCGCAGTTGATGGGCGCGCGTGAGCACGGCGGCCCCTTCCAGCAGATTGAGTCCGATCCGCACCACGGACCGGTGCGCCGGATCGGCCAGGAACGAGCCGGCCACCCACCGGTTGAACGCGCCCATCGCCGGCCCGCACCAGATCTGGAAGTCGGCCCGCCGCGACTCCTCCCCGGTGATCGCCCACCGGCTGGAACTCCCCAGATACCAGCGGAAGACCAGGGCCATACGGTGCTTCGGGTCGGCCTCCGCGCGGGTGATCTCCGCGGGATCCCGCTGCTCCCAGAACGCGCGAGTGTGCCGCCAGATCTCGTCGAACGGGGCGCGCAGCACGTCGCGTTCGATGGTGGCGCGCAGCGCGGACGGGATCTCCTCCAGCGATCCGTGGGCCCGGTACGCCGCATGCAGCCGAGCCGCCCGCTGGGCGAACATCGTTCCCCGGGAGAGCACTTGGAGCTTCACACCCAGCTCGAACATGTCGGCCGCCGGCGCCATGGCCACATCGGAGACGTCCGCGTCGCACAGCATCGCCTTGGCCGCGTCGGACAGGCCCGCCTCGACGGCCGTCTGGTTCACCGACCCGACGACCACATAGGAGGCGCCGAGGGCGAAGGCGGCGGCCACCGCGTCCGGTGTGCCGAGACCGCCAGCCGCGCCGAGCCGGACCGCCCGACGGTAACCGAACCGCCGGCACAGCGCGTCACGCAGCGCGGCGATCCTCGGCAGCAGCACCGACAACGGCCGGTTGTCGGTGTGCCCGCCGCTGTCCGCCTCCACGGTGATGTCCTCGGCCACCGGCACCAGGGCCGCCAGAGATGCCTCCTGGCGGGTCAGCTTCCCCTGGGCGACGAGGGAGTCCAGCAGCGCGGGCGGCGCGGGGGAGAGGAACCTCTCGGCCACCTCGGGCCGGGAGACCTTCGCCAGCAGGTGCGTGCGCCGGACGACGGCACCGTCCGGGCCCCGCCGCAGCCCGTGCGCCGAGCACAGAACGACCGCCGGGGTCAGCTCCATGAACGCCGACGACGAGATCCGGGGAACACCGCGACGCAGCAGCAGCTCGGCGACGCGGAACTCCAGCGCCGGTTCGGCCGGTGAGTGGATGAGATTGACGCCCCAGTTCGATCGGGCCCCCAGCTCCTGCGCCAGTGTGTGCACGGCCCGCTCCACATCGGGGTAGGCCAGACCACCCGCGCCGAAGAAGCCGATCATCTCCGCCCGGGCCATCGCGGAGACCATCCGGGTGGTCGCGATGCCGTTCGCCATCTCCCCCGCGACATAGGGGAAACGGACGCCGTGCGCCTCGCAGAACGTACGGCCGCCGAGCCATTCGGGGTACAGCGGCGGCAGCGTGCCGAGCACCGGACCGGCGGGCGCGGCGCCGGTCGCGATCCCCAGCTCCCGGCCGTCCGGCCCGCTGACGACGTGTACGGGTTCCCGGATCTGCCGGACACGGGCCGTGATCCCCTCGGGCGAGAAGACCGGCAAGGAGGCGGCAGGGGGGCCGAGATCGGTGAGGACGGACACGGGAAGGCTCCAACGGGGTGGGTCGGCTGCTGGTCAGGCGTACCGGGCGGACGGGAGAGGGGCCGGGGGGACGCCCGGTGACAGGGGCAGGGCCTCGCCCCGGGGGGCCAGCCCGGACCACAGGTAGTCGAGGCCCACCGGGGCGGAGGCCGCCGACGGCCCGAGCCGGGTTCTGACCCGGGTGTCGTCGAACCGTCGCCGATGGGCGAGGTAGGCCGTCATGCCCGGGTAGAAGTCGAGCAGCGCCTCCAACGCCGACGGGTCGTCCGGCTTGGCGGCGACCAGGTCGATCGAGAGCGGGAGTAGCCGTTCCAGGAGCTCCACGACCGTGGGTACGGGCACATCGCGGTCGTGGACGACGTGGTACGTGTCGACCCCGCCCGACGGCGTCAACCCGGCCAGCCGCACCATGACGTCGGCAGCGTGCTCCACCTGCAAGAGGTTCAGCCGGCCGTGCGGATGCCCCACTGTCCGGACGCGGAGCCGATCACCCGACCCGGCCGCGCCCAGCGCGTCACGCAGAATGCGCTCGACGACCTCCAGCGGGTGCGAGGGCAGCTCGGCGTGCGGCGGCCGGTCGGTGACCAGGATGCTCGGCCGCAGGACCAGGGCCGGGCGGTCGTGCTCCCGGGACCAGGCGTGAACCAGCAGCTCCGCCTCGTACTTGGACTGCTCATAGGCGTTCTCGAAGCCGTCGGGGGCGTCCAGCTCGTCCTCGTACGCCACTCCGGTGCGCCGTCCACCGGCCACGAACGCGGTGCTCACATGGCGGATCACGGGTGCCCCGCGACCGGCGGCCGCCAGTTCCAGTACGTGCCGGGTCCCTTCGACGTTGGTCCGTCGCAGCTCGGGAAGGTCACCTTCCAGATTGATGCTGCCCGCGCTGTGCCAGATCGCGCCGAGGCCGTCGGCCAGCCTCTGGAACGTCCGTGCGGACAGGCCCAGCCGCGGCAGCGCCAGGTCGGTCTCCACCACCCGCAACCGGCCGGGGAGCCGGTCGACGAAGGCCTCCGGCGAGCCTGTCAGTTCGAAGAACCGGGCGATGCGGTGCAGAGCGTTCCCCGACCCGGCATGGGCCAGGACGGTCACCGACGGGTGCGTGGCGAGCAGGCGACGCAGCAGACGCAGTCCGAGGAATCCGGTGGCGCCGGTGAGTGCGACGTGCACGAGCGTGGCTCCAAGGGCGGTGAGAGGGGCGGTCCCTGACCGGGTGCGGAGGGCGGAGACGGAGTAGCGCCGTTGCGGCGACCGGGTGCGGGGGGAGGCGGGATGTCACCGGCCGTCCCGCATCGCGGATCGTGACGACGATCGCACCGCGCCCGGTCGGCCGATCCGGTGCGGCCGGTGCTCGCCGGCTCTCCGGCGCCCCGTCCGACGGGGGGTCTCGGGCCCTCGCAGCCCGGTGATCTCCGGCGCACGGCACACAATGGCAGACGGCGAACGGGACAGGCGCCTCGATTCCTCCCGCTCACCCGAACGAAGTACGTCGCAGCACGGTCGGTGCGCTTGTGCACGGCTCGGGGCGCGGAACACCGCCGGCCGAGGGGTTCGGCCTGCGGGCGGCCTGAGACGGCCGGAGCCCCACGGTGGTGATCGGAGCCGCATCCCTCTTTCGCGTCCCCCTTTCGAGCGAACTCGCCGCCAGGGACCCGGATCGCTCCCTCAACGGATCGCCATGCCGACGGCGGCTGCGGGTGCGGGTGCGTAGGGCCGTGGACCCGTCGGGGGAGGGGAACCGGGAGCAGCGGGGGTCCAGGAGCGGATACGGTCGGCGGCCGCGGAGCGGACCGGAATCCGGCTGCCGACGCAGGGGCGGCGGGTGGACGCCGCACGGACCATCCCCGGCGGTGGTCATCCTGATGGCCGACCGGTCCGGACAGCGCGCTGCGGCCGGACCTGGCGGGCCGCCCGGCGCCGGTGGCCTCCGCCCGTCCGCCCGTCTGCGTCCCTCCGCCCCTCCGCTCCTCCGCCCCTCCCGTTGTCAACGTGATCGCCTCCGGCCCGAATTGGAGCACCGAAGCCCATGCCCGATCCCGTACAGCCCACCCTGCCCGCCCCGTCCGACCGCTCCGCCCGGCCCGATCGGCCGATTCCCTCGCCCCGCCACTCCACCCACGCGGTCGACCGCGCGTTCCTCAAGCTGGAGCGCCGTCGGCCCGACGTCCGCTGGGACGCGGGCGGTGTCGCGTATCTCAGTGGTCCGCCCCCGGCCCTGGCGGACCTTCGCGCGTACGTGGGATACCGCCTCGGCGAACTGCCCCTGCTCACCAGCCGGGTGGAGGGAGGCCGACGGTCCCGGTGGCAACCGGACGCGGACTTCGCCGTCGACCGGCATGTGCACGAGGTGGTCGCCGACGGACCCGGCGCCGGGGACTCCGCCCTGCACACCGCGCTCAACGCCCCGTTCGCCCCCGGCTGCTACTGGGGGGTCTGGCTGATCCACGGCCACGAACCCGACGCGTACGCCGTCTGCTACCGCTTTCACCACGCCTGCCAGGACGGTTCGGCCGCCGCCATGACCTTCCGGGCCATGCTGGGTGAGGGGGAGCCGTCGGCGCGCCCGGTACCGGGCCGGAACCGTCCGTCCGGGGTGCCCCGGCGGGTCGGCGCGGCCGTCGGGCTGGCCACGAGGTTCGTGGCCGGCTCCCTGGCCGTTCGCGGTCACCGCCCGGACGCGGCCTTCGCCCCTTCCGGGGAGCGGCGGCTGTGGCGGGGCCGGGCGCCGGTGGACACCCTCCGCCGGATCGGCGCCGGGCGGGGCGGCTCGGCCCACGATGTGCATCTGGCGGCGCTCTCCGGGGCGTTGTCGGTCTGGTCGGCCCGCGCCGGGGTGACGCTTCCCCGGGTGACGGCCGTACTGCCCGTCGACGCACGACGTGCCGACGAGGAACAGACGTGGGGAAACCGCTGCTTCGCCCTGCCGCTCGAACTGCCCGTGCGGACCGTCCCGGAACACCCGGACGGTTCCCGTGACGGTGAGGAGCCCCTGCGTCGACTGGATCAGGTCATGGCGACGACCCGGAAGCTGCGGGGCGAGACCTGGCGGCAGGCCATTCAGGACCTGGTCCGCTTCATGCCGGACGGCCCCACCGAGTGGTACCTGCGCAGGATGCTCTCGCCACGCGTCACCAACGTCATGGCCACCTCGATGCCGCTCGCCGACAAGGGGAGCCTGGGGGAGACGCAGGTGACGGGGACCGCCCTGCTGCCCCTGCTCGTGCCGGGTCATCTCTTCGCCGTGGGGCTGTCGTTCTTCGGCGACTGGGCGGAGGTGTCCTTCGTCGCCGACCGCGCCCTCCCGCTGGGGGAGCTGCTGCCGGAGCTGTGGGAGCAGGCCGTGGGCGAGCTGGAGGAGAGCTCGACGCCCGTGTGAGCCGGCCGGGAGCTCTCCCGTACCGACCGCACGGAGTGGGCCGGCGGATCACACGGCGTCGGGCACGGGCGTGGGAGAGCCGGCCCCGGGCCGGGGCGGGAGCACCCCGCGGGCCCGGCGCCTGCCTGCCCGGAGCTCCCGCCGGAGGGCTCGCCGGTAGGAGCGGATGTCGATCTCGATCCCGTGACGGTAGGTGGGCGCGTAGGCCTTGTCGTGCTGTCGCCACGCGCGGGCGATCGCCCGTGTCATCTCCGCCGGCGCCGGCAGGCGGACCGCTCCCTCGATCAGGTCGGCGACCCATTCGGCCTGCGGTTCGAGCAACGGGAAAGCGGCGCCGGCGGGTTGGGCGAGTCCCATGAAGTAGAGCCCGGGGAGCCGGGGCGGCACCGTGCGCAGATAGAGCTCGGTACGGCCGCCCGGGGCGGCGAAGACGGAGGGGTCCAGAAAGGGGAAGGAGATGGTGTACCCGGTGGCGTACACCACGGCGTCCACGCTCTCGCGGCTGCCGTCCGCGAAGGACGCCGTGTCCCGGCCGAAGGAGCTGACGCCGGGCTTGGGGGTGACCGCGCCCCGGGCCAGCTGGACGAGGAGTTCGTCCGAAGTGGAGGGGTGGGCGGCGAGGGGCCCACGGACCGGTTCGGGAAGCCCGTAATGAGCGGGGGCGCCCCGGGTCAGTCGCAGGAGAAGCGTCATCGCCGGGTCCTTGAGGAACCGCGGCAGGCCGGCCAGCGGGCTCCCCGCCAAGTGGTCGGCCGGCCGGCCGAGCAGCATCTTGGGGAACACGTGCGCCGCGTCGCGCGCGGAGAGGAACGTCCGCGCCGCCGTACGGGAGATCTCCGCCGCGATCTCGCACGCGGAGTTGCCCATGCCGATCACGAGCACCTGCCGGCCGGCGTACGGCTCGGGGGAGCGGTAGTCGTGCGAGTGGAGAGCGGGGCCCTCGAAGTCCCCGGCTCCCGGTACGGCAGGGTCCGGCAACCGCGGGTCCCAGTGGTGCCCGTTGGCCACCACCACCTCGGTGTAGCACTGGGTCCGCGCCTCCGCGTCGCCACGGTGCCGACGGACGACCTCCCAGCAGCCGTCCTTGAGAGGCCGTACGGAGGTGACCTCCGTGCCGAACCCGATGTGCCGGTGCAGACCGAACGAAGCGGCGTACTGCTCCAGGTAGGCGAGGACCTTGCTGTGGTGCGGGAAGACCGGGTACGTCTCCGGCATCGCCAGCGAGGAGAACGACATGCTCTCCTTGGAGATGTTCGCGTGCAGTGACGCGTACACCCCCGACATACCGTTGTCGTTGCCGTAGCGCCAGAGTCCGCCGATGCCCGAACCCGCCTCGAAGCAGTCGAACGGAAGGCCGCGCGAGGCAAGGACCTTGCTCGCCGCCAGGCCGGACGGGCCCGCTCCGATCACGCACGTTCTCCGCATGGCCGACCGGCCTTTCCTCGTAGGTACGTGACGACGGCTCCAGGCCCGTGACGCCGGCGCTCCGAGCCCGGTCACGCTATGGGCTGCCGCCGCGCCGGGAGCGGTTTCCGGCGGTAGTCCCGTCGCACGCGTGACGGGTCGTGCACCGGGTTGACGCCGGGCGAACGGGCGTGTCTCCGGCGCCGTTTCCGCCGCGTGGCCGGCTCGTTGGGCACGAGCGGATCGGTTCCGCGATCGCAGGAAAGACCTGGTACGACGGAGCGAGACGATGGACGTCCACGATGTGCACCACTCCTACCGGCAGTACGCCGTTCTCCGGGGAGTCGACCTTCGGCTGCGGCCCGGCACCCTCGCCGGGATCGTCGGGGAGAACGGCGCGGGCAAGACGACGCTGCTGAAGATCCTCTCCGGTGAGCTCGGGCCGGACCGCGGATCGGTGCGGCACCACGGCAGGTTCGGCTACTGCCCGCAGTCCGTGGTTCTGGACGACTCCTTCACCGTCCGCCAGCATCTCGACCTCTTCAAGGCCGCGTTCGGCCTCGCCGACCTGCGGCGGGCCGAGGAGGTGATGGAGACCCTGGCCTTCACCGAGTACCTCGACCGACGTGCGGGCCTGCTCAGTGGTGGCTCGCGACAGAAGCTGAACCTGACCCTGGCGCTCATGCACGACCCGGACGTGCTCCTGCTGGACGAGCCCTACCAGGGCTTCGACTGGGAGACGTACCTGCGCTTCTGGGAGCTGGCGACGAGGCTGCGCGACGCCGGGCGTTCGGTGCTGGTCGTCTCGCACCTGGCGTACGACATCGACCGGCTGGATCTGCTCTGGCGTCTGGAGAACGGGCGCCTCCACCGCCAGGAGCGGCCTACGGGGGCGGCGGCATGAGGCGGCACTGGTTCCTGTTCGCCACGGCGTCCAGGTACGCGTTGATCGGGCACGCCCGCAACCGGTTCGCGATGCTGCTGGTGGTCGTGTACATCCCCGTGTGGATCGCCCTCGCCTATGTGACCATTCCCGATCAGCCGGCCCCGTTCCGGCTCCGGGCCACCGGCGAGATCCTGTCCCCGCCCGGCAACCACCTCACCCAGATCACCGGTGCGCTGAACGCGGTCACCCTGATCGCCGGGTTCATGATGTTCGCGGCCACCTTCACGGGAGGCGCTTTCGACCGGCGCCTGGCGATGGCGGGCTACCCTCGCTATCACCTCGTCCTCGCCAAGCTGTCCGCGCTCACGCTGGTCTGCGTCGCCGTCGCGGCGTACGCCACGGTCGTCGTCGGATCCGCCTGGCTGCCGCGACAGCCCCTCCTCCTCGCCGCCGCCCTGTTCTGCGCGGCTCTGACCTACGGCGCGCTGGGCGTGGTCTTCGGATCGGTGCTCCGCCGAGAGGTCGAGGGCATGTTCGCCATCCTGATGATCAGCATCCTCGACGTCGCCCTGCAGAACCCCCTCTCCAGCTCCGGTTCCGACAGTGCCGTCGTGCGCTTCCTCCCGACGTACGGAGCCGTCCAGGCGAGCATGTCCGCGGCCTTCTCCGACGCGTCGGCCGTCCGGGGGCTCGTGATCCAGTGCCTCTGGCTCGTCGGCGCCGCCTCGGCCGGTTTCCTGGTCTTCCGCCGACGGACCAGGAACGCGCTCTCACCGGGACGTGGGAGGTGGCTTCCGTCCCCTCGCGGCCGCGGCCGCGGGACGGCCGACGGCCCCCTCGTCGCACGGACGGCCGACGACCCTGTGTGCCACCGTCCGCCCCACCGAAAGGCCCGTGACCTGCGAAGGCGGTGATCGTTCTGTAGCCGTCGGGCGCTGATGCGGCGCCCGGACCGTCACTCTCTCTCGTACGAGGAGCACTGCCCCCATGACTCTTTCGCGTACCGTCCAGCGCACCGTCCTCACCGCGGCACTCCTGTCCGTCTCCGCGCTGGCCGCCCCCTCCACCGCCCAGGCGGCGGCCCCGCTGCCTCCCGCGTGTCAGGAGGCGCTGCTCGAAACCCTCGACAAGTTCCCCGTCGTGGACTTCACGGTCCCCGACAAGGCCAAGGACACGATGCTGGGCGAGGTGCTGGGACTGAGCGAGGCCGACCAGGCGGTGTTCACCGAAGCGGCGTGCGCGGCTTGGAACACCTGGGCGACCCAGAACGGCCAGGCCGTCGCGACGGACCTGGACACCCGCTACCGGAACGCCGCCGGACCCGTGTGCAACAAGTTCGCCAGGTCCTCGCTGGCGACGATCAAGAAGCACGCTCCGAACGTGCCCGCGGCCACCCGTGACATGGAGAAGGTGGCCAAGAAGGTCTGGAGCAGCTCCATGGAGAAGCTGGCCGCGGATGCCACCAACGCCGATTGCCGTACGGCTTACAACGCGGTGAAGGCCGGCTGGTAGCAGGAAAGCGACCTGGCGCGTCGCCGACAGGGCGGATCCGACGCCGGGAGCAATGAGTTCTGCGTCCTCGGCCGGGACCGAGGCGAAGAAGCCCGGCCCCCGCGCGGCGGTGCCGCACTGCGCACCACCGCTCGGGGGCCGGGCCGGAGGGACCGTCGTCGGGGCCGCGCCGAGCGGGCGGCGGGCCCCGACCGCGCGGTCAGACCAGGTCGAAGCGGTCGAGGTCCATGACCTTGCTCCAGGCGGCGACGAAGTCCGTCACGAACTTCTGCCGCGCGTCGTCGCTCGCGTAGACCTCGGCGAGGGCACGGAGTTCGGAGTTGGAGCCGAAGACCAGGTCCGCGCGGGTACCGGTCCACTTGACCCGGCCGGTCGCGTCGCGGGCCTCGAACTCGTCCTGCGCCGCCGACGTCGATTTCCAGGTGATGCCCAGGTCGAGCAGGTTCACGAAGAAGTCGTTGGTCAGCGTGCCCGGGCGGTCGGTGAGGACGCCGTGCTTCGAGCCGCCGGAATTGGCGCCCAGCACCCGCAGACCGCCGACCAGGACCGTGGTCTCCGGGGCGCTCAGCGTCAGCAGGTTGGCCCGGTCCAGGAGCAGGTACTCGGCGGGCAGGCGGCTGCCCTTGCCCGTGTAGTTGCGGAAGCCGTCGTACACGGGCTCCAGCGCGGCGAAGGACTCGACGTCCGTCTGGTCCTGCGTGGCGTCGACCCGGCCCCCGGTGAACGGCACCTCCACCTCGACGCCGGCGTCCTTGGCCGCCTGCTCGACGGCCGCGTTGCCCGCGAGGACGATCAGGTCGGCCAGCGAGACCTGCTTGCCGCCCTTGGCGTTGAAGGACTCCTGGATGCTTTCCAGAGCCCGCAGGACCCGAGCCAGCTCGTCCGGGTCGTTGGCCTCCCAGCCGCGCTGCGGCTCCAGACGGACCCGGGCGCCGTTGGCGCCGCCACGCTTGTCGCTGCCGCGGAAGGACGCGGCGGACGCCCAGGCGGCCGAGACGAGTTGACCCACCGTCAGGTCCGTGGCGAGCACCTGCTCCTTGAGCGCGGCGATCTCCGCGGAGTCCAGCGGCTCAGCGGTGCGCGCGGGCAGCGGGTCCTGCCACAGCAGCACCTCGGAAGGCACCTCGGCGCCCAGGTAGCGCTGGATCGGGCCCATGTCGCGGTGCGTCAGCTTGTACCAGGCGCGCGCGAAGGCGTCCGCGAACTGGTCCGGGTTCTCGTGGAAGCGGCGCGAGATCTCCTCGTAGGCCGGGTCGAAGCGCAGCGACAGGTCGGTGGTGAGCATCTGCGGCTTGTGCTTCTTCGACGTGTCGTGCGCGTCCGGGATGGTCGCCTCCGCGTCCTTGGCGACCCACTGCTTCGCACCGGCCGGGGACTCGGTCAGCTCGTACTCGTAGGCGAAGAGGTTGTGGAAGAACTCGTTGCCCCAGGTGGTCGGGGTGCTGGTCCAGGTCACCTCCAGCCCACTGGTGATGGCGTCCCCGCCCTTGCCCGTCCCGTACGAGCTGCGCCAGCCCAGGCCCTGCTCCTCCATCGAGGCGCCCTCGGGGTCCGCGCCGACGCTCTCGGCCGGACCCGCTCCGTGCGTCTTGCCGAAGGTGTGGCCACCGGCGATGAGGGCGACGGTCTCCTCGTCGTTCATCGCCATCCGGCGGAAGGTCTCGCGGATGTCGCGGGCGGCGGCGACCGGGTCCGGGTTGCCGTTGGGGCCCTCGGGGTTGACGTAGATCAGGCCCATCTGGACCGCGCCGAGCGGGCTCTCCAGCTCACGGTCGCCGGTGTAGCGCTCGTCGTCGAGCCAGGTGGTCTCCGGGCCCCAGTAGACGTCCTCCTCCGACTCCCAGACGTCCTCGCGTCCGCCGGCGAAGCCGAAGGTCTTCAGGCCCATGGTCTCCAGGGCGACGTTGCCGGTGAGGATCAGCAGGTCGGCCCAGGACAGCGCCTGGCCGTACTTCTTCTTGACCGGCCACAGCAGACGGCGGGCCTTGTCCAGGTTGCCGTTGTCCGGCCAGCTGTTCAGCGGGGCGAAGCGCTGCTGACCGGCGCCCGCGCCACCGCGGCCGTCGCTGATGCGATACGTGCCGGCGCTGTGCCAGGCCATCCGGATCATCAGCGGCCCGTAGTTGCCGAAGTCGGCCGGCCACCAGTCCTGTGACGTGGTGAGCACCTCGGCGATGTCCCGCTTCACCGTGGGCAGGTCGAGCCCCTGGAACGCGGCCGCGTAGTCGAAGTCCGCACCGAGCGGGTTCGCCACGGCGGGGTTCTTGGCGAGGATCTTCAGATTGAGGCGGTCCGGCCACCACTGGCGGTTCCCGCCGCCCTGCGTGGGGTGCGGCGCGCGGCCGTGGGCCACGGGGCAGCCGCCCGCCTGTGCCTCGGGCACCTCGGGGACGGCCGTCTCGGGCGAATCCGGGGTGACGGGATCAAAGACATGCGACTCGTGGTTCTCGGTCATGGCAATCCTTCCGGACCCGGTGGGTCGTGGGGCGCTGAACGGGGGAGGAGGATTCGGTCCGTGCAGAAGGGGCACGAGGTATGCCGGGTCCCGCCGCGTCCGCCCGAAGGCCTCACGGACGGGACCGGACGGTCCCGGGCGGTGCGACGAGGACGGCGCTCGGTCGGCGCCGCGCGGTCGACCGACGGTGTCCCACCGCGTTTCTCTGCTGCCGTACCGGAGTCTTCCTGTCTCTTGGATGTCGCCGGGATCGATCCTACGATGGACTTCGTCCAAGTCAAGAAGTGCGCTAAAACGATAATGGCCGGGGCGCGACGTCGTCGGATCCGTGGATCCGTCCGGGGTCGCGCGTCCCCCGCGAAGCGGAGCAGGTGACGAGATGAGCGACCTCCTTCAACGGCTACGGGGCCGTGGCTGGCGGTTGACCTCGCAGCGGCGTGTTGTCGCGGAGGTCCTCGACGGCGACCATGTGCACCTGACGGCCGAAGAGGTACATCTGCGGGCCGCCGCGAGGCTGCCCGAGATCTCCCGCGCGACCGTCTACAACACGCTGGGGGAGCTCGTCACGCTCGGCGAGGTGCTGGAGGTCTCCACCGTTGGCCGGGCCAAGCGCTACGACCCGAACGCGCGCCGCCCCCATCAGCACCTGGTGTGCTCCGGCTGCGGCACGGTCCGCGACGTCCACCCGGTCGGGGACGCCCTCGGCGACCTGCCCGAGGCCGAGCGGTTCGGGTTCGCCGTCGGCTCGGTGGAGATCACCTACCGAGGCCTGTGCCCGGCCTGTTCCTGACCGCCCGGCGCCGGTTCCAGGAGGTCTAGGGCGTGTTTCGAAAGTAGCGCCGTCCGCCCGGAGGGCGGGCTCGGCGGCGTCTGGTGCGTGCGATCGCAAGGCGGAGGGTCGCCCCGATACTGGATGTATCGGGGTGATCCCGACAACGCGGCGAGCGTGCGTGCCAGGCGTCGCCGAGCAGGCGGGACTTTCGAAACACGCCCTAGGAGGAGGCGGACGGCTGCGGGGAGCGGAGCACGAGCAGGGTGATCTCGCTGGGGGCGAAGACGCGGAAGGGCGGGCCCCAGAAGCCGGTGCCGCGGCTGGTGTAGAGGAGGGTGTGAGCGCCGTGGCGGCTGAGGCCGGCGACGGCCGGCTGGTCGAGGCGGACCAGGTAGTGGAAGGGCCAGATCTGGCCGCCGTGGGTGTGGCCGGAGAGCTGGAGGTCGATGCCGTGGGCTGCCGCGCGGTCGATGAACTTGGGCTGGTGGGCGAGGAGGAGCACGGGGAGGTCGGGGTCGGCGCCGTGCAGGGCTCCGGCGAGGTGGGCGCGGTGGCCCGCCAGTCCGGAGGACTCGGCGGTGACGTCGTCGACGCCGGCGACCACGAGCGTGTCACCGCCGCGTTCGAGCAGCAGATGGCGATTGCGCAGCGGCTCCCAGCCCAGCTCGTCCATCAGGTCGACCCAGCCCTGGGCCTCGCTGTAGTACTCGTGGTTGCCGGTGACATAGACACGGGCCCGAGTCGCCTGCACGGTGCCCAGCGGAGCGGCCTGCGCGCGACGGCGTTCGGCCGTGCCGTCCGCGATGTCGCCGGTGTGGCAGACCAGGTCGGCCTCCAGGGTGTTCACCGTCTCGCAGACCCGCGCCGACCAGCGGGCCCGGTCGAGCGGACCGTAGTGGGTGTCGGTGATCAGGGCGACCCGGGTTCCGTCCAACCCGGCGCCCAGGCGCGGGAGTCGCACGTCGAGGCGGCGCACCCGCGGCACGCGCCGGGCCTCGGCGTACCCCCAGGCGAGCAGCACGGCGGCGACGCCGAGGACGGCCCAGGTGACGATGCGCGCCCGGTCCTGCCCGTCACCCACACCGGCCACGGTCAGGGCGGGCCGCAGCAGGACGCCGAGCAGTACGGACCAGGTGAACAGGACCCAGATGCCGCCCAGCAGCGTGTCACCGACGATCGCCGCCCGGTCCCGCTGGCGCCGGCCGTGGCCCCGCACCATCGCGAGCGGCATACCGGCCAGGCCGAGGACGAACAGCGCGGTGCCGGTCAGGGCGACCGGGAGCGGCCACCGCTGGCCGGTGTGCAGAAGAACCCAGCACGGCACGGCCCACAGTAGGAGGGGGGCGATCAGAGGGACGTAGCGCATCAGACGCTGCAGTCGGCTCCGCTGCGCCTCTTGCGCTTCACTGGCGGCGGATCGGGTGTCGCTTGTCTCGGTCACGCTTCCCCTCCCGAGGTTCCGGCCGGAGCCTCTTGGCCGGCCCATTGTGCGCCGTCTCGGAAAGGCGCCGCCCTTCAGGGGTCGGCGAGTCCGTCGCGGGCGGCACACGGGCGGGGCGTGGTCCTGTGGGCACCGCAGGTCGCCGCACTCCGGCATGATGGGCGGCCACGAGAATCGCCGGCCCCGTCGGGAACAGCCGGCCCGGTCGGCGCGGTTGCACCGTTCAAGGGACCGGCGCCGTGCGGGCGGGGGGACCCGGAGGCCGCAGGGTCGTCCGCCCCGTCGGGCTCCGGGCCCTGGGATCGCGGTAGCACGCCCGCCGCCGGCCCGGACCACGACGTATCTCTGCGGGAGGACCCCTTCATGACCGACCGGCCCTTGACTCTCATGGCCGTGCACGCCCACCCCGACGACGAGGCGACCGGAACCGGAGGGGTCCTGGCGCGGTACGCGGCGGAAGGCATCCGCACGGTTCTCGTGACGTGTACCGACGGCGGCTGCGGTGACGGTCCGGGGGGTGTCAAGCCGGGCGACCCCGGACACGACCCGGCGGCCGTCGCCTCGATGCGCCGCCGGGAGCTGGAGGCGAGCTGTGAGGTCCTCGATGTCAGTGATCTGGAGACGCTGGACTACGCCGACTCCGGAATGATCGGCTGGCCGAGCAACGAGGCCCCCGGATCCTTCTGGCAGACCCCGGTGGAGAAGGGCGCCGCCCGACTCGCGGAACTCATGCGGCACTACCGTCCCGATGTCGTCGTCACCTACGACGAGAACGGCTTCTACGGCCACCCCGACCACATCCAGGCCCACCGCATCACGATGGCGGCGCTGGAGATGACCGAGCTGACGCCGAAGGTGTACTGGACGACGATGCCCCACTCGATGCTGCGGCGGTTCGGGGAGGCCATGCGCGAGTTCCACGAGGACATGCCGCAGTCGGAGCCGGAGCGGCAGCCGGAGCCCGAGCCGGATCCGGCCGAGGCCGCGGCGATGACCGAGATCGGCCTCCCCGACGACGAGGTCACCACGTGGGTGGACACCACCGCGTTCAGCGGCCAGAAGTTCGACGCGCTGGCCGCGCACGCCAGCCAGGGCGACAACATCTTCTTCCTCAAGATGGGCAAGGAGAGGTTCGGCGACCTGATGGGCACGGAGACCTTCGTACGCGTCCAGGACGCCACCGGCGCGGCCCTGCCCGAGAAGGACCTCTTCGCCGGACTCCGCTGATCCGTCCGGCCCCTATGGCGTGGACGTGCCGGCGCGCATGTCCACGCCGTACGTCGTGCGGTAGTCCGGGACGACGATCCGGCTCGTGGGGGACTCCCGGTGGACCTGGGCGGCGAACCCGCTCAGGTCCATCACCGGATCGCGGCGCGGGGGCTCGCTCAGCGGCTCCTCGAAGTTGTCCCAGTGGACGGGCACGACGACGCCGGGCCGGTCCAGGGCGCGCAGCAGCCGGGACGTATAGCGGAACGTAGCGGCGCCGGCCGGCACGGCGACCATCGCGAGGTCGGGGCTCAGCCCCTGTACGGCTTGCTCGGAGAAGTCGCTGGCGCCCATCAGGAACGCCGACGGACCGCTCCCCACCGTCACCTGGAAGGCCAGGGTGTCGCCCTCCGGCAGATCGGAGATGGTCCTCGGCGGCGCCGCCGGGGGAGCGTTCAGGGTGCCCGGGGCGAAGTAGGAATGCCGCTTGTTGCGGCTGTGCAGACTCGGCACGACCTGGACGGTGATGCCGTCGAAGTCCAGGACCTCCCCGCCCTTCACCACCGAGATCAGGCCCGGGTCGACCCCGAACGCGACCAGCAGATGGAACGTGGTCTCGGTGCCGACGACCCGCGCGCCGGTGGACTTGACGATATACGGCACGTCGGCGATGTGATCCCAGTGCGAGTGGCTGACCAGGACGATCTCGGGGCGGCCGATGTGCTCCCGCACCAGATCGGGGTCGGACCTCAACTTCGTGTCCGGCTTGAGCCCTCCGTCGAACAGGCCGGTCCTGAACCGGGTGATGTAGGGGTCGAAGAGCACCGTCCGGCCGCCGACGTCGATGCGCCAGCCGGAGGTGCCCAGCCACCGGAAGGATGCCGAACCGGGCGCCGGGTCCCCGTGATCCGCCGAGGCGGCGGTGGTGGTCGTGGTGGAGAGCAGCGGGGCCGCCGCGCCGATCGCGGCGCCGCGCAGCACCGAGCGTCGGCCGAATGCCTGGATGCGCCGCTGCGGACGCTGTACGTCTGTGTCCTCGTTCATGGCGTCAGGAGATCAGGACAGGACCCTCTTCGTCCAAGATCGAAATTCGGGTGGGCTCATACGCGAACGCATATGAGCCCACGTCAGAACCCCTTGCCGCGAAGGAAGTCGACGGCGATCCGGGCTGTGGCGCCGATCGCGGCGTCCACCGCCGTGCGCGAGGCGGCCAGCTCGTGCGTACGGGCGAAGACGGCGACCGCGTAGAGGGCGCCGTCGGGATACCGGACGACCCCCGCCTCCATGTGCAGGCCGGGCAGGGTCCCGGTCTTGGCCGCGATCGTCACCTCGTCGGGAAATCCCGAAACCAGCCGGTGCCGAAACGCCTGACGGCTCATCAATTCCCGTACCTGGGCACACGCTTGCGGTGGGCCTGCCTCATCCCGCCAGACGAGGCGCAGCAGCCTGGTGATGTCCCTGGGCGTGCTCGCGTTGGTCCGCAGCGGATCCAGCACGCCCAGGCGCCTTTTGCGGTCGTCCGGCAGCGCGGGGTACCGCAGGGCGAACTCCGCCTCGTCGCGCGCGCCGACCTCGGCGAGCATCGACTCCAGTACGTCACGGGGGCCACCCACGACGCGTGTCCTGTCGAGCCCGAGTTCCTCGGCGAGGAGGCGCACCGTGTCCAGGCCGACGCGTGCCAGCAGCAGATCGGCCGCCGAGTTGTCGCTCACCGAGATGGCGAAGAACGCCAGATCGCGCAGCGACAGCTCGACGTCGTCCGCACAGCCCGCCGTGCCCCAGCCGCCGAGCCGGTCGGCTGCCGTCACCCGCACCCGCTCACGCGGGTCGAGCTGGCCGGCGGCCACCTGTCGGGCGAACTCCAGGACCAGCAGCACCTTGAAGACCGAGGCGATCACGACGGGCTCGTCGGCACCGACGGACACCTCCCCGTCGCCCGGTCCCGCCTCGACGGGGACCGCGTGCAACAACCCCTCGGCACCCGCCCCCGAGAACACCTCGCGGATCCGCTTCTCGACCATCGGTTCGCCCCTCGCATAAGGTCACTGACTGTGGATCTCTTGCGCCACCTGCGTATCTTCGTCGCCGTCGCCGACGAGCTGCACTTCAGCCGGGCCGCCGACCGGCTCGGCATGGCCCAGCCACCCCTCAGCCAGGCGGTGCGCAGGCTGGAGAAGGACCTCGGAGCCGCCCTGTTCGACCGGTCGCAGCGTCAGGTCCGGCTCACCGCCGCCGGCATGGTGCTGCTGGACGAGGCCCGCGAACTCCTGGCCCGCGAGGAGCGGTTGCGGACCCTGGCCCGCCGCGCCGGCGACGGCGGCCTGGGCACCCTGCGCGCGGGCGTCCCTCCCGACACCACGGTCTCCACGCTCTCCGCACTGCTCTCGGCCTGCGCGGGGCACTCCCCGGGACTGTCCGTCGACCTGCAGGAGATCACCACCGAGGAACAGCTGCGGCTGCTCGCTTCCGGCGGGCTCGACGTCGGCCTCGTCCACCAGCCCGTGGACGCCACCGAACTCCGCCTCGGCCCGGAGGTGCGCGCGGAGTTCGGTGTCGTGCTTCCCCGCACGTCACCGCTGGCCCGGCTCCCCGAGGTGGCGCTCGCCGAACTGTCCGGCCACGATCTCGTGCTCTTCCCCCGCGCCCAGGCTCCCGGTTGGTACGACCGGATCCTCGATTCGTGTCGTGCCGAGGGCTTCGTGCCCGGCCGGGTCCGGCACGCGTCCAACCCCGAGTTCCTGCTGGCCCTCGTCCACGCGGGCCACGGCGTCGCCTTCGACCAGGGCCCGGTGGCCCGCAAGGAGCCCCGCGTCCTCTGGCGCCCCCTGGCGGGCCGCCCGCTCACCCGGCGGACCATCGGCGCCTGGCCCGCCGGCCGTTCCGCCCACCCGGCCGCACCGCACTTCGCGGAGCTCGCGGCCGGTGTGCTGGCACGCGACCGGTCGGCGACGCCGCACCGCGCCGCCGGCCCACGCCCGCCGGACGGGCCGCCCCGCCCATGGTCGGTGGTGTACGACGCGCCGAGCTGACGCGGAGCCGGCCCGCGGCCCCCGACGCTGTACGGCGGCCGGCTAAGCGATGTCCTGTTCGCGTTCACGAGCCGCGGCCAGCCGCAACGTACGGTAGCGGTCGAGTGCCCGCGGATCCCCGAGGTGTTCGGCGGCCGCGAGTGCGGCGTCGAGGACTCCGTCCATCCAGAGCCTGGGAATCCCGCGCAGGTGCTCGTCACTCACCGCGAGTCGACGACGAGCCGCGGCGTCGTCCGGTGTCTGCGCGACGACGAGGAAGCACTCCTTGACGAAGTGCCGCCACAGCCCCGCGCGCATCCCCCGCTTGTCGGCTGGCATGACGTCCCGCGTCTCTTCGAGTGTTGTCCACGCGCCCGAAGCGTCGCCTGCCTGTCGTTGCAGCCGGCCGAGCGTGAGCAGGTTGAACGCCGTCGCCTCCGGTGGAGCGTCGCTGACCGCGAGGACCTCTCGCTGTACCGCCACCGCTTCGGGCAGGTAGCCGAGTCGGGCCAGATGAGACTGGAGCGTGTTGAGCGTGCTCTCGGTGCGTGGCTCGCCTGCCGCCCACGCGGTCATGAACAGACGGGATGCTTCCCGCTCGCCCTGGCCCGCCGCGTGGTGGGCCCATGACCGGAGGCTCTCCTCCGCCGGGTCGGAGGGGAACCGCGCACGTTGTTCGTCGAGCCACCGCTCGACGGCGGCGTCGGTGTGTCGGTCCGACGTGATGTCGTCCAGAATGCGGTCACGGTCGGGGTGGGCGCTCGCGCGCACGGTGTCCAGGGCGGCGGCGACGCCTCCGGTCAGCAGGTGGTAGAGGTGATATCCGAGAGCCGTGTCGAAGCTGGTGTTCTTGGCGGACCAGTGCAGCCATATGTCCTCCGTCCGCCGGTGCTCGGCGACCAGGAAGCCCGCCAGCGTCAGGTCCGATGCCAGTCCCCAGGGGACGAGCTCCCGGTAGAACATGGTCTCCTGCTGGAGGAGAAACCGCAGCAGCCCCAGGTCCTGAGGGCGACGGTCGTATTGGAGTGCCCACAGAACGCTCCGTCTGGCCGCCTTGCCGCGGTCGATCACCCGGCCTCCGGCGGTGCGGTCCGCGGTGAAGGCCAGATCGGGCCAGGCCCCCGGGCTCCGCCGAGCTCGTTCGAGGTCTTGTCCCGGTGCGCGCAGAAGCCGCTCCCGCTCGTCGGAGAAACCCATCGTTCTTCCCTTCGCTCGATCCTCGGATTCTCTCGGAATCGGCGGCCACGAGCAGCTTCACGAGGGTTCCGTCCGCGGGGCACACGGCCGCTGTCTACCGCCGGGGCTTGTCCGCGAAGACCCACCGGTTGCCCGCCAGCGCGTCGTTCCGCTCGGGCAACGGGCCGCGTCCGTGCAGCCTGGTGAAGTCGAAGGGGGTGCGGACCGAGGTGGACCAGCCCGTGTCCGTCAGCTTTCCCGCGGAGTCGGGCCGGGGGCTCCTGTCGAACAGATCCAGCAGGTCGATGCCGATCTGCTGGTGCGTGGCCGTGTAGAGCGGGCTGTCGCGGTACTCCAGCAGATCCTTGTCGAGTTTGACCTCGAAGGCCAGCGCGCTTCCCCCCGCACTCAGCCGGTCCACCGTGTCGATGAGATACGTCTCGGCGGCGGGCGGCAGATAGAACAGCAGGCCCTCGACCAGCCAGACGCTCGGCGCGGCGGGGTCGAAGCCGGCGCCGGGCAGGGCACCGGCCCAGTCGGCGCGCAGATCCATCGGGACCGGTACGCGTGCCGCCTTAGGGATGGCCGAAAGACCGCCGAGCACCTGGTGCTTGAACGCCAGGACCTCCGCCCGGTCGATCTCGAAGACCACGCAGCCGGGAGGCCATGCGAGTCGGTACGCACGCGAGTCCAGCCCCGCCCCGAGAAGGACCACCTGGCGGGCGTTCCCCGCGTGCACCGACCGGAGGAGAAAGTCGTCGAGGACCCGTGTCCGCAGCCCGAAGTACCGGGCGAACCGCCCCCACAGCGGGTTCCGGTCCCCGTCCGGGACCTCCCGCGGGTGGACCGGCCAGCCCTTGGACGCCGGGGCCCCGAGCACGAAGTGCTCCGCGAAGACGTCCTGCGCCAGGCTGTCGGGGCGATGTGTCTCGATGGCCCGCGCCGCGGCGACCAGGAGAGCGGTCGCACCGACCCCTCCCGCCACACCCTCCACACCGTCGTTCCGGTGCGCCGTGTCGACCATGTGCACTCCCTTGGGGTTGTTGGAGACGACGAACAGCGAGCAGAGCGAAGAAGCAGCCGGCGGGAAGCCGCCGGGGAGCCACCGGGGTCTCGGGGAAGTCGGCCGCGCGGAGAACGCCTCGTACATCGACGGCCCCCGCCCCGCCGGAATCCACGTGCTTCCGGAACGCGCGCTGCCCTACGGAATGAGGACCGGCTTCACCACACGGCCCGCGTCGCAGTCGCGTTCGGCCTCGTTGATGTCGGCCAGCGGGTACGTGCGGATCAGTTGGTCGAAGGGGAACCGCCCGGCCTGCCACAGCCCGGTCAGCCGGGGGATCAGCAGCGCCGGGACCGCGTCCCCCTCGCAGATGTGGGAGATCTTCCGGCCTCGGTCCAGGGTCCCCGGTTCGAGCGGCAGATGGCTGTGCAGCCGTGCCACCAGGCCCAGATGGCCGGTCGGGCGCAGCGACCGGAGCGCGTCGTTGATCAACCGGGCGGAACCCGTGGTGTCCAGGGCGAACTGAGCGCCGCCGCCGGTCAGCCGCTGGACGCGTCCGGGAAGGCCGGCCGAGGCGGCGTCCAGCGGAACCGCACGGAACCGCTCGGCCTGGGCCAGCCGTTCGGGGTGCCTGTCGACCGCCACGACGAGGGCCCCGGCGGCGGTGGCCGCCATGACCGCGGCCAGGCCCACCGCCCCGGCGCCGAAGACCGCGACCGTGTCACCGGGGCCGACGCCGAAGGAGTTGAGGACCGCCCCGGCGCCGGTGAGGAAGCCGCAGCCGAGCGGACCGAGCAGTTCGAGGGGGAGGGAGGCGTCGACCCGGACGGCGTTGCGGGCCGGGACCATCGCGTACTCGGCGAACGCGGACTGGCCGAACCACCGGGGCGCCAGCACCTCCCCGGCCCCGTCGGTGAACCGGGCCGCGCTCTCGGCGCGCCCCCCGAAGAGGTTGAGCGCGGCGAACCGGTCGCAGTAGGCGGGGGCTCCGCCCAGGCAGCTCCGGCACCGCCCGCAGGAGTCGAAGCTCAGCACCACATGGTCACCGGGGATCAGGCCGGTGTCCTGGCCGCCCGTCTCCAGGACCACCCCGGCCCCCTCGTGGCCGAGCACCGCGGGCAGCGGCGAGCGGCCCGCCGAGCGGCGGACGGCGAGATCCGTCCGGCACAGTCCGCAGCCCGCGATCCGGACCAGGATCTCGCCGTCGGCCGGTCCCGCGTCCAGGATCACCTCCTCGACGGCGAACGGAGCCTCGTAACCGCGCAGTACCGCCGCGCCGAACCTCATCGTCAGACCTCCCGGGGACGGTGGACGACGAACGGTCTCAGGTTCCCGTACAGTCCCCACGGCCCGCCCGCGACGCCGACGCCGCTCTCCTTGACACCGGCGAAGGGCTGGGCGAGGGAGAGCTCGGCGTGGTGGTTGATCCACGCCGTTCCGCACTCCAGCCGGTCGGCGACCGCCCCGGCCCGGTCCAGGTCGGCCCCCCAGACCGAGCCGCCGAGTCCGAAGCGGGTGGCGTTGGCCGCCTCGACGGCTTCGTCGAGACTTCCGTACGGCAGTACCGGCAGGACCGGACCGAACTGCTCCTCCGTCACCACCGGGCTGTCGGACCGGACATCGGCCAGGACGGTCGGGGCGTGGAAGTAGCCCGGCCGGTCCAGCCGGTGGCCCCCGGCCACGGCCCGCGCCCCGTCCGCCAGGGCCCTGGCCGTGTAGCGCTCCACCCGGGCCAGTTGGGCGGCGTTGTTGAGCGGCCCCAGCTCCGTGGCCCGGTCGAGACCGGCTCCCACGACCACGCTCTTCGCCCGTTCCGCGAGGGCCTCGACCACCCGCGAGTGGAGCCGGGCCGGGGCGTAGACGCGTTTGACCGCCATGCAGACCTGCCCGCAGTTGCGGAACGCCGCCCAGAACAGCCGGTCCGCGATCCGCTCCACGTCCACGTCGTCCAGCAGGATGGCGGCGTCGTTGCCGCCCAGCTCCAGGGTGACCCGGGCGAGACCGGACGCCGCCCCCGCCGCGACGGACCGCCCGGCGGTCACCGAACCGGTGAAGGTCACATGGCGGATCCCCGGGTGCGACGCGAGGCAGGCGCCGAGCGGTTCACGCCCGGTGACGATCGTCAGCACGCCCTCGGGGAGGGCTGCGGACAGGACGGATCCCAGCAGCCGGGTGGCCAGCGGCGTGAACGGGGAGGGCTTGAGCACCACCGTGTTGCCCGCCGCGAGCGCGGGCGCGAACTTCGCGGAGGCGAGCTGGAGCGGGAAGTTCCACGGGACGATGGCGCCGACGGGCCCCAGCGACCGCCAGCGGACCTCGCTGTGCACCGCCCGGCCGTCGGTGATCGTACGGGGCTCGGGGACGCACTCGGCGAAGTAGCGCAGGCGGGCCGCCGTGCGGGCGACCTCCGCGTACGACTCGGCCAGTGGTTTGCCCTGCTCACGGGTGAGCAGGGGAGCGAGGTCCGCCCCGGCCGCCTCCACGGCGTCGGCCGACGCGAGCAGGGCGGCGGTGCGGCCGGCAGGGTCGGACCGCCAACCCGGCCAGGCCTCGCGGGCGCGGCCGACCACCGCGTCCAGCTCCTTCGCCTGCTGGTCGGGAACCTCGTCGAAAGGCTCGCCCGTCGCCGGATCGAGGACGGTGAAACGCTCACCGCGGGGTGCGGGGCCGGGGCGGTGCGGCTGCGGCTCCACGCCGGCGGTCAGCTCGCGGCCGGGGTGGCCGCGAACTCCCGGGCGTGCCGGTCCATCTCCGCCCGGAAGGCGGCCACCAGCCGCGGCTGGATCCTCCCGGTGTCGCGGTCGCCCCCCTCGCAGACCGCCCCGCGCACGCCCACGATGTCCGTTCCGATACGGGTCAGCGTGGCGAGGTCCGCCACCTTGACGCTGCCCGCGAGGGCGGCGAGCAGACCGGCCTCGTGGGCCAGCCGCACGAACTCCGCGCAGGCCTCGGGCGGCACATGGTCGAACAGCCGGGTCCCGTCCTTGATCGCCGTGTCGAGCATGGCCGCGTCGGATCCTGAGCGGCGGGCGATGTCGGGCAGCGCGAGCGGGTTGACGCAGCCGATCCGGTGGGCGTCCGCGTACCCCGAGGCGACGACGAACGCGTCGGGCCGGAAGTCCTTCACGGCCCTGACGACTCCCCGCATGACGTCGATGGCCTGGTCGGGTGTCGTACATCCGTAGAGGCCGACCTTGATGTAGGTGGCCCCGGAGACAGCCGCGCCGAGCGCCGCCTGGGCCACCGTGCCGGGCTTGTACGGCACGTCTCCGACGGTGGCGGACACCGGCTTGTCCGCGGGAACCGCTCCGCGGATCTCCCTGATGACCCACGGGAAGTTCGCGCCGAGCGACCCCTCGTCGGGCTTCTTGACATCGACGATGTCGAGGTGTTCCGCCGCCTTCGCACATGCGAGAGCTTCCTCGACGCCGTCCGGGGAGATGAGAAGCAGCAACGTGGATTCCTTCCACCGTGTGTTCACCCGCCGGACGGCGGGTGCGCGGAGCAGCCGGGATCTGGTGCGGTCGGCTCATCCTCGCGGCGCCGCACGGGCCTCGGCAGGGCGCGAGGGATGGCGAAGGGGGCACTGATCCGACGCGCTCACGCCCCCCGTGGCGCGCCGTTCACCTCGACCTCCGCCAGATCACGTACGGGCATAATCCCCGCGCGCACGGGCCTACTCGACGACCTCCCCGCGTCGGCGCCGAGCGGGTGACGTGGCTTCGGGGTTGCCGTAGTAGGCGTCCGCGCCGTGCGTACGCGTGAAGTGACGGTCCAACAGGTGCTGGGGCGGCCGCACTGCCCCCAGCGAGAGCGTGTGCAGCGCCATCTCCGCGACGGCCTCGCAGATGACGGCGTGCTCCAGTGACGCATGGGCGTCCGCGCCCCAGGTGAAGGGGCCGTGGTGGGCCACGAGTGCGGCGGGCACGGTCCGGGCGCGCTCGTCGTCGCCCGAACTGCCCGAGCTCCTGGGCATGTGCGACCGCGTCTACACCATGGCGGCCGGCCGGCTCACCGGCGAGAGCTCCCGCGCCGAAGCCGACCAGGAACTGCTGATGCGCTACATGACGCACGACACCGCCGTCCCCGCGCCCCGGCACCCCGCACCCCACGAAGGACTCCCCGATGAGCACTGACCTCGGCCCGACCCCTCCGGCCGCCACCGACGGCGGGCAGCGACAGGGCGCCCCGCCCGCGATGGCACGCCTGCTGGTGGACAGCGTCCGGCGCAACAGCCGGCAGTACGGGATGCTGTTCGCGCTGGGACTCATCGTGCTGCTCTTCCAGATATGGACGGGCGGCGACCTGCTCCTGCCGCGCAACGTCTCCAATCTCGTCCTGCAGAACAGCTACATCCTCATTCTCGCCATCGGCATGATGATCGTCATCATCTCCGGCCATATCGACCTCTCCGTGGGATCACTGACGGCCCTGGTCGGCGCGGTCGCGGCGGTGCTGATGGTGGAGCACCACCTCTCCTGGCCGCTCGCCGTGGTGGTGACGCTCCTCATCGGCGCGGCCGCGGGGGCGGTCCAGGGCTTCTTCATCGCGTACGTCGGCATACCGTCGTTCATCGTCACCCTGGCCGGCATGCTGCTGTTCCGGGGACTGACCGAGATCTTTCTGCAAGGACAGACCCTGGGCCCCTTCCCCGAAGGACTGCAGAAGGTGGCGAACGGCTTCCTGCCGGAGGTCGGCCCCGTCACCAACTACCACAACCTGACCCTGCTGCTCGGTCTGGGCGTGATCGCCCTGGTGGTCAACCAGGAGCTCCGCAACCGCGCCCGGCAGGCGGAGTTCGACCTGGCGCCGCTGCCGAAGAACCTGTTCGTCCTGAAACTCGTCGCCCTGGTCGCGGCCATCACGGCCGCCACGCTCCTGCTCGCCAGCTACAAGGGCGCACCCGTCGTCCTGCTCGTCCTCGCCGTCCTGCTGGTCTGCTTCGGCTACGTCATGCGCAACGTGGTGGTGGGGCGCCACGTCTACGCCATCGGCGGCAACCTCCCCGCGGCCAAGCTGTCGGGCGTCAAGGACCGCAAGGTGACCTTCGCGGTCTTTCTGAACATGGGGATGCTGGCGGCCCTGGCCGGGCTGGTGTTCGCGGCGCGCTTCAACGCTGCCTCGCCCAAGGCGGGCATCAACTTCGAGCTGGAGGCCATCGCCGCGGCCTTCATCGGAGGGGCTTCGATGAGCGGCGGCGTCGGAACGGTGCTGGGCGCCGTCATCGGCGGCCTGGTCCTCGGGGCCCTCAACAACGGGATGAACCTGGTCGGCATCGGCACCGACTGGCAGCAGGTGATCAAGGGCCTGGCGCTCCTCGCCGCGGTCGGCTTCGACGTCTGGAACAAGCGCCGGGCGGGCTCCTGAGGTACCGGTCACCTCGTCCGGCCTGCGCCCCGCCCGAGCAGGGATGCCAGGGGACGCCCCGGGGCATCGGTGGGCCATACGCCGACCGACTGCTTGATCGTCCCGGGGCCGGGTAGCGAAGCGGTATGACCACTGACAGAACATCCACCGTTCCCGGCGGATACGTGCGGCCGGAGCTCGATGTCCGGGCGCTGACCGAGGTGCTCGACGGCGAGTACGCCGAGGTCCGCGACCTGGTCCGGGCCAACCTGGTGACGCACGCCCCGGTTCTCGACGAGGCCGACGAGCTCGACATCGACACCTTCCGCGAGCGCGTACGCGAACGCGTCGTCGAGATGGCGGCCACGGGCCAGACCGGCATGGGGTTCCCGGGACGGTACGGCGGAGGCGGCGACATCGGGGCCTCCGTCGCCGCGTTCGAGACGCTCGCCTTCGGTGACCTGTCGGTGCTGGTGAAGGTCGGCGTGCAGTTCGGGCTCTTCGGGGGAGCGATCCTGCACCTGGGTACCGAACGACACCACGACGCCTACTTGCCCGACCTGATCACCGGGAAGGTGATGGGCTGCTTCGCGATGACCGAGACCGGGCACGGCTCCAACGTGCAGGCGCTCGGCACCGTCGCACGGTACGACGCCGACGCCCGGGAGTTCGTCATCACCACCGAGGGCGACCAGGCGCGCAAGGACTACATCGGCAACGCGGCCCGCCACGGGGAACTGGCGGTCGTCTTCGCCCAGCTGGAGGTGGGCGGGACCTCCGAGGGCGTGCACGCGTTCGTCGTGCCGATCCGGACCGGCGGCGAGGTGGCGCCCGGTGTCCGCATCGAGGACGACGGCCGCAAGATGGGCCTCAACGGCGTGGACAACGGACGCATCCGGTTCGACGGTGTGCGGGTGCCTCGCGAAGCGCTGCTCAACCGCTTCGCCGACGTCACCCCGGAAGGCGTCTACCGGAGCACGATCGACAACCCCGACCGCCGCTTCTTCACCATGCTCGGCACCCTGGTGCAGGGCCGGGTCAGCGTCGGCGGCGCAGGAGTCTCCACCGCCAAGGTCGCCCTCGCGGTCGCCACGAAGTACGCCCTGCGGCGCAGGCAGTTCCCGGCGGGCCCCCAGGGGTCCCGGGGCGAGGAGCAGCTGCTCCTCGACTACGGACTGCACCAGCGTCGCCTGCTGCCGCTCATCGCGCGTACGTACGCGCTGCACTTCGCGCAGGACGTCGTACGCACGCAGCTGCACGAGGTCTTCTCCGGCATCGAGGACGACCCGGGGGCACGGCGCCGGCTGGAGTCACGGGCCGCCGGGACCAAGGCGCTCGGCACCTGGCACGCCACGCGGGTGATCCAGGAGTGCCGCGAGGCCTGCGGCGGCGCCGGCTACCTCAGCGTCAACCGGTTCGCCGCCCTGAAGAGCGACAGCGACATCTTCACCACCTTCGAGGGCGACAACCACGTCCTGCTGCAACTCGTCGCCAAGGGCCTGCTCACCGACTACGCGAGCGAGTTCGAGGACCTGGACCAGCTCGGCATGGTCCGCTACGTCACCAACCTCGCCGTCGAGACGGTCATCGAGAAGACGTCGGCCCACAAACTGCTGGAGCGGGTCCGCGACCTGCTGCCCGGGGGAGACGAGTGGGACCAGGAGGCCGGGCTGCTCGACTCGGAGTACCAGCTCGCCATGGTCCGCTACCGCGAGGAGCACATGCTCGCCGGGGCGGCCCGCAGGCTCAAGCGCGGCATCGACCAGAAGCGCGACCCGGGCACCGTCTTCTCGCAGGTGCAGGACCACGTCATCGCCGTGGCCCGCGCACACGTGGAGCGGCTGGTGCTGGAGGCGTTCGTCGACAAGGTGCGCGCGCTGCCCGAGAGTGGCAACAAGGTCGCCCTGGGCCTGTTGTGCGACCTGTTCGCCCTCTCGACGATCGAGGCGGACCGGGCGTGGTTCATGGAGCACGGCCGGCTGACCGTCCAGCGGTCCAAGGCGATCACCCGTGAGGTGAACGATCTCTGCCGCAAGGTCCGGCCCCTGGCGGCCGACCTCGTCGACGCCTGGGGCATCCCGGCCGAGATGCTGCGCGCCCCGGACCTGGTGGGGTGATCCGGGGCGTCCCAGGGGTCAGCCGGTGAACAACTGGGTTGCCTTGCGGACCAGTTCGTACAGCCCGTAGGCGAGCGGAGCGCCCACCCACAGCCAGGTGAGGACGATCAGTGGCCGCCGGTCCTTCACCTCAGGCGGACTCTGCCCGCTGTTGTCGTGCACGGGGCGCTCCCTTCTCCGCCGGCTCGGCCGGCGCGGCGTCGAGGTGGTGGGACGGGTGCACCGGGCGGACCAGCTCATTGGCCACGAAGCCGACGGCGAGCAGGGCCATCATGATGAAGAGGGACGTCCCGTACAGATCCGCGCCGTGCTTCCCCGCCTCCTCCTGGCGGTCGGCGATCCAGTTCACGATCAGCGGCCCGAGGACACCGGCGGTGGACCAGGCGGTGAGCAGCCGTCCGTGGATCGCGCCGACCTGATAGGTCCCGAAGAGATCCTTGAGGTAGGCGGGAATCGTGGCGAAGCCGCCACCGTAGAAGGAGAGGATGACCAGCGCGCACAGGACGAACAAGGGCTTGGAGGAGCTTCCCACCAGTGCGATGAGCGCGTACATGAGCGTGCCCGCGCCGAGGTAGACGCGGTAGATGTTCTTCCGCCCGATCAGGTCGGAGGCGGAGGACCAGCCGATACGGCCGGCCATGTTGGCCGCGGACAGCAGGGCGACGAACCCGGCGGCGGCCGTCACCGACACGGGGGTGGAGGTGTCCGCGAAGAAGTCCGTGATCATCGGCGCGGCCTTCTCCAGGATGCCGATGCCGGCGGTGACGTTCATGCAGAGCACGACCCACAGCAGCCAGAACTGCGGGGTGCGCAGGGCCTGGCGCGCCGACACCTGCGGTCCGTCCGGCGTCGCGGGACGACCGTCCGTCCGCTCCTCGACGCGCGGGCGCGGCACCCGTACCAGCGCCACGCCGAGCAGCATGAAGACGGCGTAGACCAGTCCGTGGACGAGGAAGGCGAGCGCGATGCCGGAGTTGTCGCCGCCGAAGGACTCCAGCATCTGCGCCGACCAGGGCGAGGCGATCAGCGCGCCGCCACCGAACCCCATGATGGCGATTCCGGTGGCCATGCCGGGACGGTCGGGGAACCACTTGATGAGCGTCGACACGGGCGAGATGTAGCCGATGCCGAGGCCGATGCCTCCGACGAAGCCGTACCCGAGGACGATCAGCCAGAACTGGCCGGTCGCGGCGCCGAGCGCGGAGAGCAGGAAGCCGGAGGAGAAGCAGACGAGGGCGACGGTCATGGCCCATCGAGGTCCGCGGCGCTCGACGAGCGTGCCGCCGAAGGCGGCGGAGAGCCCGAGCATGACGATGCCGAGCTGGAAGGGTAGTGCGCTCTGCGTGCCGCTCAGGCCGAGCGTGTCCTCCAACGGCGGCTTGAACACGGACCAGGCGTAGGCCTGGCCGATGGAGAGGTGGATCGAGAGGGCGGCGGGCGGCACCAGCCAGCGACTCCAGCCCACGGGGGCGATGGGGGGACTCATGGGTCCCTCACCGTAGTGAGCGGGAAACCTTTTGAGAAGGTCGTTGACAAATCTTCGCCGTGTTCGGTTCGCGCGGCGGTGAGGTGGTCCCGCCGCACGCCTGGAGGGGCGGCTACTCCCGCGATGTCGCCGCGAGCACCAGATCCACGCAGTGCGACTCCAGCCGCTCGCGCGGCACGTCGAGCGTGCCGTGCAGCCACCCCGCGAAGAGGTTCGCCAGGCCGCCGACCAGGGCGTGCGCGGCCATGCGGCGGTCGATGTCGTCCCCGGTCCCGGAGAGCTGGCCGCCGACGAGGTCGGTGAACACGGGCATGAGCCGATGGCTGTGGGCCCCGAGAGCCGGGTCGGCGAAGGGTTCCAGGAGCAGCAGGCGGCCTTTGTGCGGTGCATCCAGGACCAGGGCGACGAAGGCGGACACAACGGCCCGGGCCCGGATGTCGCGCCGCGGGTCGCTGAGCGCCACGGCATCCTCCAGGGCGCCCCTGGCCTCATCGGCGACCCGCTCGAAGGCGGCGAGGAGCAGGTCGTCGCGGCCGGTGAAGCTCTCGTAGAAGTAGCGGTCCGTCAGGCGGGCCTCCCGGCAGACGGATCGGACCGTGACGGCCGCGCACCCCTCCTCGCCGGCCAGGCGCTCGGCGACGTCCAGGAGGACCTGCCGGCGGGCGGCGCGTCGATCGGCGAGCTTGGTCCCGCCCCAGCTCCGTTCCGCCAACTCCGGTGCCCCCGTTTCTCGTTGACCAATTGACGACAGGTGTCCGCACATTCTAGCCTGACGACAGATGTCCTCAGATTGCCCTCGGCGCAACCGCCAGGACCAACCCGTCAGCACACCGTCACGAACAGCGCCATGAACAGCGCCACGCGCGCGCCATGAACAGCGCCCCGAACAGCGCGGCCCCGCACCGGCATCCCTCAGCGGAGGTACACGTGACACCGTCAGCCCACGGACCGGACCCCACCGACCCGGGAACGGCCGAACCTCTCGGCCCCGACACCCTCACCTGGCGCTGGTTCGGCGACTGGAGAGGTCTCCTCCTGGCCCCCTGGGCCGGATCGATGCAGAACATGCACCCCGAGCTGGGCGCGGGCGTCGCCGAGCACTCGCGCTTCTTCGAGGAGCGCTGGGAGCGTCTCTTCCGCTCGCTGTACCCGATAGGGGGCGTGGTCTACGACGGCCCGCTCGCCGTCCGGACAGCCCGCGAGGTACGCGGCTACCACGCCTCGATCAGCGGGGTGGACGAGCACGGCCGGCCGTACCACGCGCTCAACCCGGGCACGTTCTACTGGGCGCACGCCACGTTCTTCATGCTGACCGTGCAGGTGGCCGAGCGGTTCGGGGGCGGCCTCACCGAAGCGCAGCGGCACACACTCTTCGACGAGCACGTCCGCTGGTACGCGCTGTACGGCCTCTCGATGAAGCCCGTTCCCCGCACCTGGGAGGAGTTCCAGCGGTACTGGGACCACATGTGCGCCGACGTCCTGGAGGACAACCGGCCCACACGGGACGTGCTGAACATGCGCCGCATCGCCAAGCCGCCCCTCCTGCGGCTGCTGCCGTCCCCGCTGTGGGTTCTCGCCCGTGTCCCGATCGTCCGGCTGATCCTGTGGATCACGGTCGGCATGTATCCGCGGGCCGTGCGCGAACGCCTCGGACTTCGCTGGACACCCCACGACGAACGGCTGCTCGGCCTCCTGGGCCGGCTGGTGCACCACGTCTGGCAACGCGTTCCCGAGCGCCGCCGCTTCCACCCGCGCGCCCGGGCCGGCTGGGACCGCGAGCGGGGCCGCCCGGCGTCGGGCCCGGTGGAGACACCGGCCCGGAACCTGCCGCCCGAGGAGCGGCGCGGACTTCCCCAGCATTATGCGCCGAAAGCCGACGACCGCGGGTGAGTCGGTGCCGCGCCCACACGTCGATCACCGCAGAGCTTGATCCACTTCCGCGACATACCTCAGTAGGCAGTGCTGAGTTCCCAGAACCGGAAGACGGTCGAGGTGTCCAGGCAGTTCTGCAGGCCTCGGACGCTCTCGTGGGCGACCGCGTACTGCTTGCCCTGCCAGAGCGGCAGAATCGGCAGCTGTTGCGCCACGATGTCCTGCAGTTTCATGTACTCCTGCCGCGTGTTCGCGCGATCCGTCATGGACGAGGTCCGCGGGATGATCCGGTCGACGATCTCCTCGTTGTCGTAATTGTTCGACAGGACGTTGCCCTCGCCGAAGAACGGCTGGGTGAAGTTGTCCGGATCGGGATAGTCCGGTACCCAGCCCTTGACGTAGATGCCGTACGTCCCTTCGGCGATGCCTTTCTCGTAGTCGCCGAAGGGGACGGACTTCATGCGGGCGTCGAAGAGCCCGCTCTGGTTCAGCTGATCGGCGATGGTGTCCAGTGCGTCGTCGGTAGCCGGCCCGTACCGGCTCGGGGTGGACCAGAGGGTGAGTCTCACCTTGTCCGCGATACCGGCTTTCCGTAGCTCCGCCTTCGCCTGTTTCGGCTTCGGGCTGTCCCCGTAGGTGTCGAAGAAGGAGGTGCCGTGGCCGGTGATGCCTCCCGGGATGATCGAGTAGAGCGGTGCCGCCGTGGACTGGTAGACCTCGCTGACCAGGGAGTGGCGGTCGACGAGGTAGGCGATGGCCTTCCGGACGGCGAGCTTGCCGACGACCGGGTCGTCAACGTTGAAGACCATGTGCTGGACTTCGGCGCTGTTGCCCTGGACCACCTCGATGCCATCCTTCTGCGCGGTGGACGCGGTATCCAGGTCAGCTATCGCCTTGGCGCTGAGGCCGCGGTAGGCAACGTCGACGTCGCCCTTCTCCAGAGCCGACCGGAGGGCCTGCTGGTCGCCTCGGAAGAACTCCAGGGTCACGCCCGAGTTCTTCACCTCGGCGGTGCCCTGATAGCCCGAGTAGACCGAGAAGACCGCTCTCCTCTTATCGATGGAGTTCAGCTGGTAGGGACCCGAACCGACCGCCTTGCCGCCCGCGAGCAGGCCGTCCTCGGGGTAGACCCGACGGTCCACTATGGAACCGCCCCCCGAGGCGATCTTGCTGGGGAACGTCGCGTCGGGCACCTTGAGGCGGAAGACGACGGTCCTGTCGTCCGGGGCGCTGATCGACGAGATCGTGGAGAGCAGCGGCGCGGGGCCCGCCGGGTCGTTGATCCTGATCGTCCGGTCGAAGGAGTACTTGACGTCCGCCGAAGTGAGGCTGTTGCCGTTGCTGAACTTCAGCCCGTCACGCAAGGTGCAGGTGTACGTTTTGCTGCCGTCGGAGAACGTGCACTTCTCGGCGGCCTCCGGCACGGGTGTGGACGCTCCCGGCGGGAAGCTCAGCAGGGACTGGAAGACGTTGTTGAACAGCAGCCAGGACCCCGGGTCGTATCCCGAGGCCGGATCCGTGGCGAGGATGTCGTCGGACATCCCGACGGCCATCGTGCTCTCGGAGTCCTGGGAGCTGCAAGCCGCCAATAACATCGCTGCCATTCCCCCGGCGATCAGGGTGCTCGGCCGCCTCGTACGAACCTTCACAGAACGTTCCTCATGCTCTCGGCCGGCCGCGTGGGGGGTTTCCCCGGACAGCCGGATCAGGTCGGAAACGACAGCGAACACCGCGACCGTCCAGCGCTGTCGGCCCGACCGGGCTCGATTGCGGACCGAAGGACTGCCCGGACTCGGTGTTCGTCAGGAACTCATCACTCGATGACTGACCATCAAATGCCAGTTGGTGAACCGCTGTTGAGAGGTCGATATCCATCGCGTGGTGTTGATGGCAATCTACTTGTATACCGCGCTGCGCGCTGCCGCATCGTGCGAAAAGAATCCTCATCCAACAGCTCGCGAACCCCTGGGCTCACCCCTGTGACCTGGGCTGTCCGGGTGCCTCCGCGATTTACCCGTTCAAGCGGGACGCTTCCTACCTCTGTATAACCTGTCGGGGTATACGAACAGATTGAGGGTCCTCAGGTGGACGCCGTTCGATCGGATATCGCCATCGAGTTACCCAAAGGTTCCGGGTGGGAATGGAATGTCCTTTCCCGGGACTGTGGTCGATACATCAGGAGCAATCCGGCAGTGCCGGGCGTTCCTTGGCCCGTACGGCGGGGAGCCACGCCGTACGGGGCTCCGGGCCGGAGGGAAGGCGGACGCGGAACCAGCGGGTGGACCGGCGGTTCCCACCCCCACACGTCAGCGAGCAGTTCCCGCTGCCCGAGGGGCCGCCCCGCACCCAGCGCGAGGACCGCCAGGACGGCCGCCTGCTGCCGCAGATGCCCCAGACGCAGAAGACGCCCGTCCCGCCGCACCTGCAACGGCCCCAGCAAGGAGATCGCCCACTTCGGCGCCGATTCCGCCGCTCGCACGGCGCCGGGCCGGGCACCCGGAACGATCCGGAGTGACATCCGGGAGCCCGTGCCCTGCGCGGACCCGCTCCACCGCGGTCCGGTGGCCCGGCGCCCTGAGAGGCTGTTCACCTCTCGGCGACCCCAGCGGTCGCGGTCCCGTTCCCGGAAGGAACTGCCATGAGCAGCGCGTACGACGTCCTCGTCCTGGGCGGCTCGGGTGTCGACACGATCGTGTACGTCCCCGAACTCCCGCTTCCGTACGCCGACAGCTACATGATCCGCCCCGGCATCGAGGCCCGCGCCGGGCAGACCGGCGACTTCGTCGCCCTCGGACTCAGCTCCCTGGGGCTGCGCACCCACCACCTCGACATGATCGGCGACGATCCCTCCGGGGAACTGGTCCGCGCCTTCCACCGTGACCACGCCATCGACTTCACCGCGGTGCCGCTGCCCGGCGGCACCAAGCGCGCGGTCAACCTCGTCGGCCCGGACGGCCGCCGGCTCTCCCTCTACGACGACAGCCGCTCCCACGTGTCCGACCGACTCCCCGAGGAGACGGTCCGCACGCTGGCCGCTGCCAGCACCCACGCGCACGTCTCCATCACCTATCCGTGTGCCCACGCGCTCCCTCTGCTCCGCGAGGCCGGAGTCACCGTCTCCACCGACCTGCACGACTGGGACGGCGAGAACCCGTATCACGAGGAGTTCGCCCACGGCAGTGACCTCGTCCTCGTCTCCACGGCAGCACTTTCCGACCACGAGGCCACCATGCGGCAGATCATGGAGCGCGGCCGGGCCGAGGCCGTCGTCGCCACCGCCGGGGCGGAGGGCTCCTACCTGCTCAGCCGCGAAGCCGACGGGCCGGTGCACATCCCGGCCGTGGCCCCGCCCGGCCCGGTCGTCGACTCCAACGGGGCCGGCGACGCCTACGCCTCCGGCTTCCTCTTCGGCCGGCTCATGGGCGAACCCTTCGAGCGGTGCGCGCTGTACGGCGCGATCGCCGGGGCCCACGCTTGTACGGTGCCCGCGACCGGTGGCGACGCGATCGACCGGGCCGCGCTGCTGGCGGAAGCAGCCACCCTGTCAGCAGTGGAGGCCGACGGGTGAGCGCCGGAGCGGACGACTTCCCCGTGGAGCGGGCGCGGCCGGGCTCCCTGTTCGTCACCCGCTTCACTCTGCCGTACCGCCCTGCGGCTAGTTTGGGTGCAGCACAGATGAGCGGGCCCGTGGTGGCACAGACACACGGGGGACGGGAGGTCGGGAAGAGTGTCGCTGCGCGGAGGTGATCCGGTCGAGATCGGCGGTTATCCGCTGGAGGAGCGGCTCGGTTCGGGTGGCATGGGCACGGTCTTCCTGGCCCGTACGAGCTCGGGGCGGCCGGTCGCGATCAAGCTGATCCATCAGCAGTTCGCGGGCGACGACGAGTTCCGCATCCGTTTCCGGCAGGAGGTCGCGGCCGCGCGACGGGTGAGCGGCGCGTTCACCGCCGCCGTGGTCGACGCCGCCCCCGAGGCCGAACAGCCGTGGATGGCGACGACCTACATCGAGGGGCCCACCCTCGCGCAGCGCATCGCCGCGGGTGGCCCGCTGGACGGGGCGGAGCTGAGGCGGCTCGCCATCGGGCTGGCGGAGGCGCTGCGCGACATCCACCGGGTGGGAGTCGTCCACCGCGATCTGAAGCCCTCGAACGTCGTGCTCTCGCCCGAGGGCCCACGCGTCATCGACTTCGGCATCTCGCGCGCGGTGGACCAGCAGACGCTGACGATGACCGGGCGGGTCATCGGTACGCCGCCCTTCATGTCGCCCGAGCAGTTGCAGGCGCCGCGCGGTGTGGGACCGCGGTCCGATGTCTTCTCCCTGGGGACGCTCCTGGTGTACGCGGCGACCGGCCACGGGCCCTTCGACGCGGACAGCCCCTATATGACGGCCTACCAGGTGGTGCACGAGGAGCCGTCGTTGGACGCGGTGCCGGAGGCTCTGCGGGCGGTCGTCGAACCGTGCCTGGACAAGGAGCCCGAGGGGCGCCCCTCGGCGGACGAACTCCTCGTGCTGCTGCGGGACCTGCCCGCCGAACTCGGCGGGACCAGGGCCGGCGGTCCGGGCGCGGGCCGCACCCGCGACATGAACACGCAAGCTCACCTCGCGATGGGGGACACCCCGGCGCGGACCGTCCCGACGGGCCCCGGCACGGGAAGCACCGGCGCGCCGATCGGTGGCCGTCTGCGCCGCCGTTGGCGGCCCGTGCTCGCGGCGGCGGTCGCGGTGGCGGCGATCGGCGGCGGAGTCGCCGCGCTGACGACGGGGGGCTTCGACGGGAGCGGTGGCGGCACGAGCCCCGGTGGCGCGGGCACGGGGCAGAGCACCGCGGTACCGGCGGGCGCGCTTCCGGCCGGCTTCGAGCCGTGGCGCGGGACCGTGCCGGGCGGTCGCGAGGACATCCCCGACGAACTGCGTTGCGTCGCGCGGGGCGACGCGCTGTTCTGCGGGGGCGGCGGTGTCGTAGCGACCCGTATCAGGGCCCACGACGGGTCCCGGGTGTGGACGGCGAAGAGCCCGGGCGTTCCCGTCCAGGGCATGCACATGGTGGGCGCCACCGACGACACGGTGCTCGGCTACCGCTTCGCCGCCCAGGACGACCCCGGGGGCCCCCGCAGCGAGGTGGTGGCCCTCGACGCCGACAGCGGCCGGGAGTTGTGGTCCGCACCGTCCGGCGCCCAGTCGACGGCCGTCACGGGCCGGACCATGGACGCCGTCGTGGTCGGCTCCGCCGTGGTGACGGTAGACGCCTCCAACTCCCGCTTCGAGGCCCGGGACGCCCACAGCGGTGAGGTCATCTGGACGACACCGTTCCCCGTCGGCACGCAGTGCGCCCCCGTCCCGCTCCGACCGCGACTTCTCGCGATGTGCGCGGCCGACATGGAGGTGGAGGACCTACAGGTGCGCCGGCCCACCCTGCGTACGCTCGCCCTCCCCTCCGGGACACTGGGCAGGCCCGTCACGGTCGACGGCCCCGTCGTGCCGATGGGCGCGGCCCGCGGCGGCCTCGTCCTCCTCTCGAAGCGCTACGAGGGAACGGCGCCGGCGGGGTACGACGGAGTGGCGCGGTTCGACCCGGCCTCGCGGAAGGTGACGTACGCACGGTTCGACAAGGTGTACGCGGGCACGCCCGGCATGGCGGACGGCACCGTCAACGTGAGCGGGCAGGCCGGTCTCGTGACGGCGTTCGACTCCGCGACCGGGCGTAAGAAGTGGTCGCGTCAGACCGGCGTGGAGGGCGCGTCGGGCCCTGCGGCGGGAGTCGGCGCGCTGTACTTCAGCTCGGCCACCGGCCGGGTGGTCGCACTGTCGCCGGACAACGGCGAACCGCTGTGGACGACGGATCCCCGGGTCGACGCCCTGACGGGCGAGCAGGACGCCAGCCCCCGCGTGACCTTCGCTGGGCGCGCGGTGTTCGTGGCCGCGGCCACGAACACCCTCTTCGCCTTCGACGCGCAGAGGCCGCCGAGGTCGGGCTGACCCCGGCGGCCCCCCCGCCCGCCCCTCCCCTGTGGGGGCGGGCGTCAGGCCCGGCGCAGGACCGTGGCCTCCGTGCCCCAGCCGAGCGCGATCGTCCGGTCGACGGTCCAGCCCGACCGCTGCGCGAGAGCGGCGATCGCGGCGGAGTCGCGCAGAGGGCTGCCGGTCGCCGTGTACGCGTGCAGGGCAGCCTCGGCCGCGTGCGGGCTCAGGCCGTCGGGGCGGGAGGCCTCGACGAGGACCGCCGTCCCGGTCCATCCGGCCAGCCGCGTGAGGAGCTGGACGCCCTCCTCGTCGGTACGGTGGGCGAGGGCCTTCGCGGCGACCGCGACATCGGCGGGGCCGGCCGTCCAGTCGATGCGGTCCGGTGCCGTGATGTGTCCGCGCAGCACCCCGGCCGGGGTGGCTTCCTCCGCGATCCGCAGCCGGGGCCGCCGCCCGGCGTCGTCGAGAGCGGCGATCACCGAGGCGCTGCCCGGCCCGGTCAGGAGACAGGTCCCGACGTGTCCCCAGAGGGGGTCGGCCGTCAGACCGGTCAGCAGGAAGACCAACTGCTCGCATTCCTCGACCAGTTCGCCGTAGCGGTCCGCGTCGTGGGTCACCGTGTCGTGCAGGGTGGCGCCCGAGGCGAGCCGCCAGGGGGACGTGCCGCCCCGGAGCGCGGGAGCCAGGTGCGCGAGGGCGAGCAGCAGCTCGGCCTCGTGGCCGGTGTACTCCTCGCGCTCGTGGTCGTCCAGGAGCTCCTCGCCCGCCGGGCCCAGACGCAGCCCGGCCCCGCCGTCCGCGCCGACGACCACGTCGTACGCTGCGAGCAGCGGAAGCAGTACGCCGATCCCCGGCCCGGGCACGCCCAGGCGGGTCGCGAGCGCGTCGGCGGAGAGCCCCGGCGCGTCGGCCACCGCGTCGACGACGCCGAGCTGCAACGCGGCCCGCGCCACCAGCCACGGCAGCGGCGACGGGATCTCGGCGGGGCCCTGCGCGGCCGCGTCCGCCGGGCCCGGTGCCTCCGGTGCGGCGGACTCCTCGCGGTGCCAGTAACCCGTGATGTTCACGCGGTCCTTGGGGAGCCTCCGCTCCCGCTGGAGATACCGGCGTACCGGAAGCAGCGCCCGGCTCTCCGCGGCCGCCCAGGCGAATCCCTCGCCCGCAGGGGCCGGCAGTGCGCGGACGGCGGCGTCCAGCGCCGCCGCGTCGCCCGGCTCCGCGACCACCCACCTGATCGTGTCGCCGTCGCGCAGCGCCAGCTCCTGGCGTGCCGCGTCGTCCGAGACGGTGACCAGGATGTGCGCGGGGGCGTCGAGGGGACGTTCGTCGAGGAAGCGGCCGATCGCGGGCAGCGCCGTCTCGTCCCCGATGAGGAGGATCCAGTCGAGCCGTTCCGGCAGCCGGAGCGACGACTTGGGCCCGACGAACCACAGCTCGTCGCCCTCCCGCGCCGACGCGGACCAGGCCTCCGCGGGGCCTTCGCCGTGCACCACGAAGTCGAGGTGGAGCTCTCCCGCCCGCTGGTCCACCCGCCGGGGCGTGTAGTCGCGGGTCAGCCGGTGCTGGGCCGGCGTCCACTCGATGCCGTGCGGCAACTGGGCGGGGAGCGCCGCCCGGACGTCCCCGTCCGCGGCCAGGATCAGCTTGATGTGGTCGTCGAACCCGGGTGCGGCGAAGGCCGGGTGAGCGGTCCCGTCGCGGGTGAACGCGGCGAGGTCCTCGCCGCCGAGGACCACCCGGCGCATCCTGGGGGTCACCTCGTGGACGCGGCGCACGGTGACCCGGCGCAGGACGAGGGGGTGCGTCGTGTACGCGCGCTGGGCTGCCATCAGGAGAACTGCTTCTCGATGAGGTCGAGCAGGGCCATCGACTCGTCGTAGTCGCCGCGCAGCACCCAGTACGGCAGGTCATAGGCCTGGTTCGCCTTGAAGGCGGGCAGGGCGCCGTAGACGGGGTTCTTCTTCAGGGTGGCGACGTCCGTCGTGTCGGCGTTGAAGCCCATCACGAACACGGACGGCTGGGTGATCGTCTGACCCACCTTCTCGGTCGAAAGCTCGAACATGTCACCGCCCTGCCCGTACACCTTGAAACCGCCGTCGGCGAAGACCGGCGCCGGTTCGATGCCGACCTTCTTCAGCTCGGTGGGCAGACCCACGCTCTCCACCAGTCCATAAGCGGTGCCGTCGCCGGTGAGGGCGAGGAAGGACACGGGACCGGCCGGCGGCTTGATCGCCTTCTTCACCTCGCCGATCCGCTTGTCGTAGGCGGCCAGGTGCTTGTCGTAGACGTCGGCCTTGCCGAACACGTCACCCGCCAGGAAGGAGAACTGGCTCCGCCAGTCGCCGAGCTTCTTGCCCACGAGCACGGTGGGAGCGATGTCGGTGAGGTCGTCGTACACCTTCTCCGCCTGGAACAGCGGGAAGCCGATGCCGCCGCCGACGATGAGGTCGGGCTCCAGGGCGAGGATCGCCTCCAGGTCGAAGCCGTCGACGCTCCACGGCAGGAACGTCGTGCCGTCCTCCTTCGCCTCCTTCGCCCAGTTCGGGGAGAACTCGCCCTTGCTCTCGGCGTCCTCGGGGATCGTGGCCCGCACCGGCACGTCGAGGTCGTAGAGGTACCCGGCGAGGGCGTGGTTCAGCACGACCACCTTCTTGGGCTCGGCCGGCACCTTCACCTTGCCGTAGTCGGTCGTGACGGTTCGGGTCTTCGCGGCGGAGGCCTTGTCCCCGTCGCTCGACGGGTCGGCGGCCGAGCAGCCGGTGAGGGCCAGCGCGGCGACGACCGCGACGGTGAGAAGGCGGGCAGGAGCAAACATGGGACCTCATGTGGCTGGGTAGGCTCGAACGTTCGAGCTGTTGGTAAGGTGAGGCTAACCTCGCTGGTTCCGCTGCGTCGATCCGAGTACGACATCGCCAGTGACGGACACGACGCATCGCACAACGGGAGGCACGCTTGCCGACGACATCCCTCGGCACCGTGGTCGCCGAGAACGCCATCCGCTTTCTGGGGCACGACACGCATCGGCACGACGCGCCGCACCTCATCTACCTGGTGACCGGCCGCGCCCGCCTGTCCGCCGACGGCGAGGAGTGGCGGCTCGGGCGGCACGAGGCCCTCTGGCTCGCTCCGCGCGTGCCGCACGCGCTGCGGATCGAGCCGGGCGGCATGGCACTCGGCCCCCTCCTCGACCCCGTTGACCAGCCACGATGCCGGGTTCAGCCACTCGGGGCAGTACCCGCGATCGTCGAGGTCATGACCACCACACTCGGTGCGGCGCCGACCACGCCGGAGCAGGTCGAGCCGTTCCGTCAGGAGCTGGGACGCGTACTGAGGGGCATCTCCCGGCAGTACTTCCCGGTCGTGCTGCCCGTCCATCCCGCGGTGCGCGCACTCGCCCGCGAGGCCCTGCGCGCTCCCTCCGTGACCCTGGAACGGCTCGCCGAACGACACCGGATGAGCCCCCGCCAGGTGCAGCGTGTCTTCCTCGACGAGACCGGACTGCCCTTCACACGGTGGCGCAACCGGGCCAGGATGAACGCCGCCGTCGAACACCTCCGCGGCGGGGGCGAGCTGACGGCGGCGGCCAGGGCGGCCGGCTGCGCGACCCGGGCCGGACTGCTGCGCGCTCTGAGCCGCGAGTCCGGGGTACCCGTGAGCGCGCTCACCACGGACGCGGTGGGGGCGCTCGGCGGCCGCTGAACCGGGAGCCGGGCAGTTCCAGTAGTTCATGTACGTCGATCACGCACGGCACTTAGGCCTGTCCGGGTGGCGGGTTGCACAGGGAGAACAGATGGCACAGGCGCTCGCGCCGACGACCGCGCCACCACCGGCAACGCCGTCGAGGTCGTCGCGTCGCAGGACCCGTCGGCTCCTCGGCCTGAGCGTCGCCGTCGGCACGCTCCTCGTGGCGGTGGTGCTCAGCGTCGCGATCGGCTCGGCACTGCTTCCCCTCGACGTGGTGTGGCAGGCACTGACCGCTCCCGACGGCTCCGCCTCACACGCCACGATCAGCGGCGCCCGCGTGGACCGCACGCTGCTCGGCATCGTCGTCGGCGCGTCCCTGGGCGTGGCGGGGGCGCTCATCCAGGCGCTCACCCGTAATCCGCTCGCCGACCCCGGTGTCCTCGGCGTCAACGCCGGCGCGAGCTTCGCCGTCACCCTGGCCGTCGCCGTCTTCGGCGTCACCCGCATCGACCAGTACCTGCCCTTCGCCTTCGTCGGCGCCCTCGTCGGCTCGGCGGTGGTCTACCTCGCCGCGAGCGGCGGCCGGGGCGGGCCCACACCGCTGCGCCTCACCCTCGTCGGGGTCGCCTTCACGGCGGTCCTGCTCGGTATCTCCGAGACCCTCGCCCTGATCGACACGGAGACCTTCGACCGTATGAGGTTCTGGGGAGCGGGCACCCTCACCGACCGCCCGACGGGAACCGCCGCCGACATCGCGCCCTTCGTCCTGGCCGGACTGCTGGCCGCCGCCTTCTGCGCGCGCCCGCTCAACGCGATCGCGCTCGGCGACGACGCGGGGCGGGCCGTCGGGCTGCGGGTCGGCGCGACCCGGTGCGGTGTGGTGATCGCGGTGGCGCTGCTGTGCGGTTCGGCGACGGCCGCGGCGGGCCCGCTGATGTTCGTCGGTCTCATGGTGCCGCACGCCGTGCGCTGGCTCACCGGCCCCGACTGGCGCTGGATCCTCGTCTACTCCGCCGTTCTCGCCCCGGCGATCGTGCTGTTCGCCGACGTCCTGGGCCGGTTGATCGTGATCCCGTCCGAATTGCAGGTCGGCGTCATGATGCCGCTCATCGGCGCGCCCGTACTGATCCTGCTGGTGCGCGGAAGCCGGGTGAGGGAGCTGTGAGCGGGGCATTCGTCCTCAGGGCGGGAAACCTGAGCCTGCGAGCGACCCGCCGCGGGGTCGTCGTGTGCGGGCTGCTGTCGGCCGCGCTGCTCGCGCTGGCCCTGTGGGCCTTCACCCTCGGCAGCTACGCGCTGAGCCTCGGCGACCTGGCCTCGGTCCTGTCCGGCACCGCCGGGAACAGCATCCGCACCGTCGTCCTGGAATGGCGGGCGCCGCGCATCGTCGCCGCCGTACTGTTCGGGGCCGCCCTCGCGATGGGCGGCGCGGTCTTCCAGTCCCTGACCCGCAACCCGCTCGGCAGCCCCGACGTCATCGGCTTCACCACCGGCTCCTACACCGGAGTCGTCCTCGCACTGCTCGCGGGTGCGAGCAGTTACTCGGCACTCGCGGCGGGCGCCCTCGCCGGCGGCCTCGTCACCGCCCTCGCCGTGTATCTGCTGGCGTTCCGGCGGGGGGTGCGCGGCTTCCGGCTCATCGTCGTGGGGATCGCGGTCGGTGCGCTGCTGTCCTCGGTCAACACGTGGTTCTCGGTGAAGGCCGACGTGGACACCGCGCTGAGGGCCGCGGTGTGGGGCGCCGGCTCGCTCAGCGCCATCGGCTGGCCCGCCGTGCTGATGGCCTCCGTCCTGCTGGCGCTGGTCGCCCTGGCGGCCCCGGTGGCGCAGCGCCGGATGCGCTGGCTCGAACTGGGCGACGACACGGCGGCGATGTTGGGCGTAAGGGTCGAGCGTACGAAGCTGCTGCTGGTCGTCCTCGGTGTGGCCGCGACGGCCGCGGTGACCGCCGCGGCGGGACCCATCGTCTTCGTGGCACTGGCGGCGCCGCAGATCGCCCGCCGCCTCACCGGCCGAGGAACCTCCGTCGACCTCACCGGTTCGGCGCTCGTCGGCGCGCTGCTGCTGCTCGGCGCCGACATCGCGGCGCAGCACGCGATCGAAGGTGTGGTGCTGCCGACGGGCGCGGTCACCGTGTGCGTCGGCGGGGTGTATCTCCTGGTGCTGCTGGTACGGGAGTCCCGGCGGGGGTGGTAGCGCCCCGCCGCGGACGGAGGAGGGCGACGGTGGTGAGGACGAGCGTGACGGCGGCCGCGATCAGCACCGTGGTCGAGGGCCGGGTGTGAGCGAGGAGCAGCCCGGTGGCCGCCGCGCTGATGCCGTAGCCCATGCCGCTGCCGGCGTACTGGAGGGAGTAGCCGAGGGGATGCAGGCCGGTGGGGAGCGCGCGCTGGAGAGACAGGTTCCGTGAGATCAGGACGACGGCCTGGCACAGCCCCGCAACCAGCAGCAGGGCGGACATGACGCCGAGCGCCGGGGCCGTCGCCATCGCGCTCGTCGCCGCGACCATGGCGTACAGGAAGAGTGCGCTGTGCGGTTCGGGGCCGCCCGGCCAGGCGCGCAGGCCGTACAGGAGACCGCCGAAGATGCTGGCGAGGGCGAAACCGGTGAGGACGGGACCGCTGTAGGCGATGGGGTGGCCCCGCTGTTCGAGGAGGGCGGGGAGGGCGAGTTCGACCGTGGCCAGCAGGTACATCGCGGCCACACTGGTGAGGTAGATCGGCCAGGCCGACATCAGTTGTCCGGCCACGCCGCCCCGGAGACCGGCCGGCTCGGGCCGACCGGTCTTCTCCGGGAGGAGGAACACACAGCCCGCCCCTGTCAGGGTCGCCGCCGCGGCGACGAAGAAGGGCACGGTCGCGGACCCGTGTGCCGCGGCCGTGGCGACCAGTGCCGGGGCGATGGCCCACCCGGCCATGTTCAGGGACGACTCCCAGCTGAGCGCGGAGTTGAGGTCCCTCGCGGGAACCAGGTCCGCCACCATGGCCCGCAGGGCCCCCGGGGCCGCGGCGCCGGCCGCGCCGGCCACCGCGGCCAGGGCGACGAGCACCGGCGCCGGAGCGGCGGGAGCGAGGGCGAGGGCGCCGAAGACCACGGCACAGACCGTGAGCCCCACGGCGATCTCCCGGCGGAAGGGGCGGCTCCGCAGCCGGGCTCCCAGGAGCGGGGCGCCCACCGCCTCCGCCGCCGTATACGCGGCGGCCATCACCGCACCGCGTGTGTAACCTCCTGACACCTCGCGGTCCAGGAACACGAAGGCCAACGGCACCATCGCCACCGGAAGCCTGGTCGTGGTGATCACGCACGACCAGGTGGCCATACGTCCGCTGACCAGAGCGCGGTACGCCACCCGTCGGTCTCCTCTCCTCGTGAAGGCGGGTGATCAGGCGCCGACACCGGGCCGCGCGTCGGCCAGGACCTTCTCCAGCCCGGCCTCCAGGGCCAGCGCCCGGTCCCAGGTGGGCGCCAGGACGACGTACTCGACCGTGCCGCTGACGTCGGTGTCGTCCGAGGAGATCACGATGCCGCGACCGGTTTCCGGGTCCCAGGCAAGCGCGTTGGCCTCCAGCTCCCCGAGCAGGACCGGCAGGGACGGGGCCACGACGCCGAAGCGGCTCAGCAGGACATGACCGTCGGCCCAGCCCGGGCCGACCAGGGTCTCGGCGATGTGGTGCAGATGGGTGCTGCCGCCGAGGCGGGCGTTCACCTCGTTGAACCAGATCTCGCCCGCCGGCGATATCACCGCGTCGATGTTGGCGAGGCCGGTGTACCCCCACTGCCGCATCAGCCGGGCCATCCGCAGCGATTCCTGGGACAGCGCCCTCCACACGTCCGGGGGAACCGACGTCAGCGGCAGTTCGAGCCCTACGAGAACCGGCGGGTCCTGCGCCGAGCGCAGCCGACCGGAGTTGACGACGGTCGGTTCGCCGTCCTCGGGACAGAGGACTTCGACGTAGACCGACCGGCATCCGGGCAGGAACTCCTCGACGACCACCTCGCCCAGGGGGGCATGGGTGTCGGTGAGGCCCGCGAAGGCGAGGACCTCGTCGAGGTCCCGGTGATCCGTCGGGCGGATCGTCGACATCGCCCCGGTGACCTCCAGGTCCGGGTCCATGGTGACGACGACGTTCCCGTGGCCGCTGACCGCCCGGTCCCGCTTGACGATCACCGACGCACCCCGCGACAGCAGTCGCGTCACGGAGTGCGTCAGGTCGTTGGTGGTCCGGCAGGGCATGCCCGCCGGGATGGAGAAGCCCGCCCCGGCCGCGAGGGCCCGGAACACCACCTTGCTGTTGAACAGCTCCGCGCCACCCTCCGCGAGGAAGCTCGGCTTGTCGGCCGTACGCACACCGAGCGCCTGGGCGAACGTCACGGCGCCACGGTCGTACATGTACGGGCGGAACTCCCACCGCGGGGTCACAAGGCCCCGGAGCGGGCCCAGAACCTCGGCACTGTGGAGATGATCCTGTGTGAGGAGGTCGGCGTCCGGACTGACGAGGTGGACACTCGACAGGTCCAGCCCGGTGTGCCGCGCGACGTGCTGGAGGAAGCTTCGGGACAGGGGACGGGGGAGGACGAGCGCATCGCCGTCACGCAGGAGCCAGGCCAGCCTCTTCATCGTGAAGAGGAGCCCGCGGCGGTCCTCCTCGGTGAAGAGATCCATGCGGTCGACCATGTGCTCGGCGCAGGCGTTGCCGAGCCACAACGTGGGCATCAGTGCTCCGCCTTCCCGCCGTCGCTGTCCAGGTACCAGACCTGGAGGAACCCGTTCTCGTCGACTCGCGCCGTGGGCGGGAGGACCCAGGCGGGCGCCCAGCGTCGGCGTTCCTCGTAGGAGTAGCCGGTCTGCACGAGTACCCGATCGCCCTCACGGCCGATGACGGCCCCCTCGTACAGGGAGACCTTCCCCACGTCGGTCATCAGCGTGAAGTGCGGCTTGGCCCGACCGGACGTCATACCGGAGACCACGAGCCGCCGGAAGAGGTCCAGTCCCCGGGCGATGGAGGTCCGGTGGTGGTCCATGCCGCGGATGGGGACGCAGTGGAAGAGGTAGTGCGCCTCGATGTCGAGGTGGCGGAGTTCGTCGTACAGCGTGATCAGCGTGTCCAGGTCGTCGTTCACACCACGCAGCAGCACCGTCTGGTCGTAGATGCGGGCGCCCGCCGACCCCAAGGCCCCGTAGGCCTCCCGCACCTCGGGGAACAGCTCTCCCGGATGGTTGATGTGGGTGGCGATCTCCACCCGGAACGTCGAGCGGGGACGCAGCGCGCGGATCATCCGCTCGTCGACACGGCGGGGGTCCTGGAGGGGTACGCGGGTGCCGATCCGGACCACTTCCACCTGGGGCGCGTGCTCCTCGATCGCGTCGAGCAGGAAGGCGAGGCGGTCGACCAGCACCAGCGGATCACCGCCCGTGACCAGGACCTCTCGCACCGCCGCGTTCTCCGGGGCCGAGCCGCAGTACCGGGCGACGCGTAATAGGTCGTCCTCGGACAGGGTCCGTGTCGTGTACTGACCGCGAATGCACCAGCGGCAGTGCGCGGCGCAGATCGTGGTGGGTTCGACGAGGAGGGTCCTGCGGTACAGCTTCTCCACGCCCCTGAGCTCCGCACCCTCGAAGGTGGTGTGCAGCTCCGACTGGTAGTGCCGGTCGACCTCGTGGGCCCGGTCAACGGCTTCCGACGGATCCACCACGTACTGCAGGTCCAGGAAGGACAGCTCTCCAGGATATTTCTCCTCCGCCATCTTCTGTCGCAGATACGGGGATAACTTCTCGGCGAAGACGCCGTTCTTGGCTCCGGCCATGGCTGGGCAACCTCCTGGATAGGGACCTGATGCCGAACATCCGCGCAAGGACCTCCCGTGCGCCGCGCAGCCTGGTGGCGTGCACGCGGTGCGCGCCCTTGATGACCCGCATGGTGGCGCGGCGGACGACGATCGGTGGCAGCGGACCGGAGGCCTCGCGCAGCACCCCGGGCCCGCTCGTCGCTCCTGCCCGGCAGACGGGGCGTCCGCGTGGTCCGCGGAACGTCCAGTGGCATGGGCTCTGTCGGTAAGTGTTCGATGTCCATCACGTTGGAGGATGCGTCTTCCTGCGAGGGGCGGGTTCATGCAGCGGTCGAACCAGCTGCGCTCGACGCGCAGTTGCGGAGGCTGCGCGAGCGTCGCACAGCGGACAAGAGAGGGTCAATCCGTCCGCTGTGCGGATGGCGTGAACCTGCTCCCCCGTCGGCGGGCCGCCGCCTGTTCACCCCTGCGCGATGTGCGCGTACGGAACCCGGCGTTGCGCGCCGACGGGCTGTCGGCCGCGAGTCTCGACGCCCCCTCTCCACCCGATCATGCTGTGACCTGCTCAGTCGGCGAGGATCCGCTCCCACAGCAGCCCGTCCCGCCAGCTCCCGTCGAGGAAGATCGCCGAGTGCGCGACCCCGTACGGGGTGAACCCGTTGCGGCGCAGCACCCGTTGCGACGGCAGGTTCTCCAGGTTGGTGGACGCCTCGGCGCGGTGCAGGCCGAGTTCGTCCGTCATCACCCGGAGCACGAGCCCGACGGCGTTCCCGGCATGCCCCTGATTCTGGGCGACGGAGGCGATCCAGTAGCCGACGGAGCCGCGGCGCAGATGCGGCTGCGGCAGGATGCCTCCCACGGTGACCTGCCCGATCACCTGGTCGTCGGCGAGCACCACGCCCGGCCAGACGGTGCCGGCCCGGTATCCGGACAGCAGGCCCTCGATCCGCTCCGCCTGTCCCTCCGGCGTGAAGTAGTCGGCCGGCTGGGCCGGTTCCCACGGCCGGAAGGCCTCGGCGTCCCGCACCCGGTGCGCGGCGATCGGGGCGGCGTCGGTGGGCTCTATCAGGCGGATCCTGGTACTGCTGCGCATGGGGGCGGTCCTCGTCGCGGTGCGTCGGATGGGACGGCCAACCTATGCGAGGGCGCCCGGGCCGCCGCCCGGCGGCCCGGGACCGCTGGTGGTCAGGGGCCGTGGTGGTCAGGGGACCTTCACCCAGTCGAGGGTGCGCTCCACCGCCCTCTTCCAGCCCTCGTAGCCCTCCGCGCGCTGCTCCTCGGACCACTGGGGCGACCAGCGCTTCGACTCGTGCCACTGGGTGCGCAGCTCGTCGGTGTTCTGCCAGAAGCCGATGGCGAGCCCCGCCGCGTAGGCCGCGCCGAGCGCGGTCGTCTCGGCGACGACGGGACGGCTGACCGGAACGCCCAGGACGTCGGACTGGATCTGCATGCAGAGGTCGTTGGCGGTGACCCCGCCGTCGACCTTGAGCACGTCGAGATGGACCCCGGAGTCCTGCTCCATCGCCTCGACCACATCGCGGCTCTGATAGCAGATGGCCTCCAGGGTGGCCCGTGCCAGGTGGGCGTTGTCGTTGTACCTGGCCAGACCGACGATCGCGCCGCGGGCGTCGGACCGCCAGTACGGCGCGAACAGACCGGAGAACGCGGGCACGAAGTACATGCCGCCGTTGTCCTCGACGCTCCGGGCCAGCTCCTCGCTCTCGGGCGCCGACTTGATGATCTTCATCTGGTCGCGCAGCCACTGCACCGCCGACCCGGTGACGGCGATGGATCCCTCCAGCGCGTAGACCGCCGGGCTGTCGCCGAACTGGTAGGCCACCGTGGTGAGGAGGCCGTGCTCCGAGCGGACCAGTTCGGTGCCGGTGTTGAGGAGCAGGAAGTTGCCGGTCCCGTAGGTGTTCTTGGCCTCGCCGGGGGCGAAGCAGACTTGGCCGACGGTGGCCGCCTGCTGGTCGCCGAGGACGCCCCCGATGGGAATGGCGGCGCTCAACGGCCGGGAGGTACGGGTGGAGCCGTAGGCCTCCGGATGCGACGAGGGGTTGATCTTCGGGAGCATCGCCCGGGGGATGCCGAAGAAGCCCAGGAGTTCCTCGTCCCAGTCGAGGGTCTCCAGGTTCATCAGCATGGTGCGGCTCGCGTTGGTCACATCGGTGGCGTGGATACCGCCGTTCGGGCCGCCGGTCAGGTTCCACAGGACCCAGGCGTCCGTGTTGCCGAAGATCGCGTGACCGGCCTCGGCCGCCTCCCGTACACCGTCGACGTTCTCCAGGATCCACTGGATCTTGCCGCCGGAGAAGTACGTCGCCGGCGGCAGCCCGGCCTTACGGCGGATGACCTCTCCCCGCCCCGAGCGTTCGAGGTTCGCCGCGATGGCGTCGGTACGGGTGTCCTGCCACACGATGGCGTTGTAGTAGGGCCGCCCGTTGCGCGGGTCCCAGACCACCGTGGTCTCGCGCTGGTTGGTGATCCCGATGGCCTTCAGGTCCGTCGGCGAGAGACCGCCGTGCCGCAGGGCGTTCTGGATCACCGAGTTGGTGCGTTCCCAGATCTCCACCGGGTCGTGCTCCACCCACCCGGAGCGGGGCAGGATCTGCTCGTGTTCCAGCTGGTGCTTGGCGACCTCGTTGCCGCCGTGATCGAAGATCATGAACCGGGTGCTGGTGGTCCCCTGGTCCACCGCGCCGATGAAGTCAGCCATGATGTGTGTCGCCTCTCCGGCCGGTGTGGTCAGTCCTTGGAGGCCGCCGGGACGCGTCCCGGCGGTTCGGGTTCGGCGGACGGCAGGAAGCGTCCGACGAGGGCCTTGTAGAGACCCGCGCCGAGCAGGCCGCCGATCAGCGGGCCGATGATGGGCACCCAGAAGTAGAGATTCCCGTACTGGTCCCGCCACGCACCGCCGTAACCGGTGAGGAAGCTCGCCAGCCGGGGGCCGAAGTCACGGGCCGGGTTGATCGCGTAACCCGCGTTGGTGCCCCAGGCCATGCCGATCGCGACCACGACCAGGCCGATGATGAACGGGCCCATGTTCGAGCCGGGCGGGGTGTTCAGGAGGTCCGTGATGGCCATGATCAGGAGCAGCAGGATCGCGGTGCCGATGATCTGGTCGCGGAACGCGCCCCACTCATGGACCGGCAGAGCCGGGTTGCCGTTGGCCGGCAGGGTGGAGAACACGGACTGCGTCTTGATGGTGTGCCCGGGGTCGGCCTTCGCCAGCGCCTCGCTGTAGTTCCACCGGACGAGGAGCGCGGCCACGAACGCACCGGCCGTCTGCGCCAGCGCGTACGGAGCCACCTTGCTCCACGGGAACCCCTTGAACGCGGCCAGCGAGAGCGTCACCGCGGGATTGAGGTGGGCCCCGCTCAGTCGCGCCGCCACATAGACGCCGAGCGTGACGCCCAGCCCCCACGCCCAGGCGATGCTGTCGTGGTCCCCGAGCCCGCCGGCCGGATCCGTCAGGGCTCCGCCCGCCGCCACCTGGGCGACGACGCCGCATCCGAAGAGGATGAGGATCATCGTGCCCGCGAACTCGGCGGACAGCTCGCCGAGCAATCCGGACTTCTTACGTAGTTCAGCCATGGGAGCTCGCCCTCCGCCGACCGCGCCGGCTGTCGACTATCCGAGCAGTGTCAGCAGGCTAAGTCGCATTTGTAGATCGGGCATATCGGGATGTTCGGGGCGTTTAGGTGAGGTGACCCTGCGTACCTGGTCGCATCATTCGCAACCGATTCTTTCGAATGAAGACCAAAAGCGTTGTCTCTAGTCTTCCGATTTCGTTCGGAGGCGTGTCAGCATGCAGGCTGTCCGGCCGCCGCGGGCGCCGCATCGAGTGATGCCGTCCGGCCGATTCGACGTGATGTCGCTGATGGCCGGTGTCCCGCAGAAATGGAGGAGCTCCATGGTCAATCTTCGCAAAGTGTCGATCGCCTTCTGCGCGGGAGCGCTGCTCGTTCCCGTCCTGCTCTCCGATCCGGCGGGTGCCGGGCCGGAGAGGACCGAGGACGCCGCGCCGGCTCCCGCGCCGCCCGCCGAGGACCGCTTGCGGGTGGACTACGAGAGCGGAACGCTCAACTCCGGAGTGGAGGGTCTGACCACCACGAAGGCGAAGGCGCCGGATGCCTCCGCCGTCGTGCGGCCCGCGGACGAGGGCAGTCACGCGGTTCAGCACAAGGTGACGCTCGGCGACCCGGGATACGAGTCCAACGGCGCGCCCCGCAGCGAGAGCGCGACGGACCTGCTCCCGTCCGGACGCTTCGTCGTGGGGGACGAGCAGCGCTACGAGTTCAGCGTGCTGCTCAAGGACTGGAAGACCTACACGCCGGGAGACAGCGAGTCGGGCGACATCGTCTTCCAGGGAAAGTACGCGGGGGGCAACGTCCCGGCGTTCTACCTCATGGCGAAGCGCGACGAGATCGCGTTCCGGTCGCCGCATCTGAACCGGCAGTCGACGGTCGTGGAGGATCTCGGCCCGCAGGTGAACCGGTGGATGCGCTTTCGCGTGGACGCACGCTGGACCACCGACGGGACGGGCTACCTCCGGGTCGCCGTACGGCTGTCCGGCGAGGACGGCTTCCGGCCGGTCGTCGCGTACGAGAACGTGCGCACCTACCAGCCGGAGAATCCGGCCGACCACGGCTACCTCAAGTGGGGGCTCTACCGCCCCTCGCAGTCGCTCGCGAACGGTGACGTGCCCACCCGGATCGTCCGGCACGACAACCTCCGCGTCACCGACCTGCCCTGACCCGGACCGGACTGGACGGGACCCAGCCTGACCCGGACCGGACCTGTCCTGATCCGGACCCGCGCACTCGTTTCACCCATCCCCGCACCCCGCACCCCCCATGGAGTACAGATGACCCATTTCTCTTCCCCGAGCAGGCGCCGACTGCTCCAGGCCGGTGGCGCGTTCGGGCTGGCGACGGCCGCCGGGCCCCTCCTCGCCCCCCGGGCCGGGGCGGCCGGGCCCGCGGCGGCCGCGACGACGGTGACCGATCTGGGGCCCGGTCTGGTCCAGTTCTCGCTGATGAGCGGGTTGCTGGTCGGTGACACCGTGTACATCGGGTCGCGCAACATGCAGCCCTCCAGCGTGATCGGGTTCCATCTGCCGAGCCGCAAGGTGGTGTCCCGCACCGCCCTCGACGCGGGGCCCGAGCCTTCCGTCCAGGCGCTCGCGGCGGACCCCACCGGCCGCTATCTCTACATCGGCGTCCTGGTCAAGGCCGACCGGGGAGGGCCGAACCTCTACCGGTGGGACCTGAAGACGCCCGAGACCCCCGCCGTGGCCATCGGCAGGACCGAGGACCGCGACATCCGCGATCTGACGGTGGCCCCCGACGGCACCGTCTACGCCGTGGGCGGCGTCCCGGGGAAGGCGCCCTCCCTCTGGGAGTACGACCCGGCCACCGGGGCGGTCATCGGCCGGGGCGTACCCGACCCGAAGGCGACCCTGGCCAGGGCGGTCGCGGCCTCGGACACCACCGTCTTCTTCGGGGCGGGCAGCGTCCTCGCCGGCGGCGGCGGCGCGAGCAAGGCCTCCCTGTACGCCTTCGACCGGAAGACGCACGCCTTCACCCCGATCGTGCCCAAGGAGATGGAGAAGGACCCCAGCCTGCGGGAACTCGCTGTCGTGGACGGTCATTTGGTCGTCGGAACCTCGGGCGGGGTCGACCCCGCGAAGCTCGCAGTGATGGACCTGGACGACCTGTCCTCGTACACCGTCGTGCCCACCAAGGGCACGGTCGTCAAAACGCTCGCCGCCGACGCGGACCGTATCTACTTCGCCTCCGACGCGGGCCTCCACGCCTACGGGAAGGCGGACCGGACGCTTTCCCCCGTGGAGTTCGACGGGCCGGACCTGGGCGAGATCTGGGGCGTCGACCACGTCGACGGGAAGCTGGTGGTCGTCTCGGCGTACGGATTCGTCGCCGAGATCGACGTGGCGGCACGTACGTCGGTCGTCACCGATCTGCACGAAGCGGGCGCGGAGGCCGGTCCGCAGGCGGGCATGGGGATAGCCGCCGGTGCTGGATACGTCTATCTCGGAGGCAACGGCGCCATCTCCCGGCGCGACCTGAGGACCGGCGAGGTCATCAACCTGCCGGCGCCCGGTGAGGCGAAGGACGCCGAGGTGATCGGGGGCGTCCTGTACACCGGCCAGTACAACGCGCAGGGCATCTGGCGCTACGACCCTTCCCGGCCACGGGATCCGCGGCAGGCCGCGAGCTTCCCCAGCGAGCAGAACCGGCCGCTGGACACCTCGTGGGACCCGGAGAACAGGCTGCTGCTCGTCGGGGTCCAGTCCGACACCGAGGGCGGAGGCGCCCTGTGGACGTACTGCCCGAGGAGGGGCAGTACGTCCACCTACGTCAATCCGATCGACGACGTGCAGCTCGTCCGGGCGGTGGCCAACCGGGACGGCGTCGCCTTCCTGGGCGGTGACAACGCATCCAAGGAGGGCCCGCGCGCCACTGTCGTCGCCGTCGATCCGGTCACGGGCAAGGAGCGGTGGCGCCTGGACACCCGGCAGACGGCAGGTGTGGCTGCCCTGGCGGTGCAGGGCCGGAACCTCTACGGGCTCACGACGAAGGGCGCTCTGTTCGTCATCGACCTGCGGACCAGGAAGGTGGTGCACACCGCTGACGTCAGCGCTGTCAGCAATGGCTTCGCCGCCATGGTCACCCATCGCGGCGCGGTCTACGGCGTCTCGGACACCACGCTGTTCCGCTTCCACCCGAAGACGTTCGCCGTCAGGACGGTCGTCGCCGGGATCAACGGCGCCTGGTACAGCGGCCCCCACATCAACGTTCACGGTGGTCTGCTCTACACGCTCCGCGGGCACAACCTCGTCGCGGTCGACGACAGGCCCTCGCACTGAACCGCCGCCGTTCGGGTGATCCGGCGTTCCAGGCCGATGTTGACCTTTGATTGATATCTTTCGGTTGTCGAGTGAAGGGCTGTGACTCACTCGCTACCGAGAGGGGACTGAAGGTGTTGGCTGACGAGCGGCGGGAAGCGATTCTGCGCGCTGTGGAGCGCCAGGGGTCGATCACCGTGAAGGAACTGGCCGAGGAGATGGGCGTTTCCGCCGTCACCCTGCGCCAGGACGTCCGGGAGTTGGCCGGCCGAGGGTTGCTGACCCGGGTGCACGGCGGCGCCCGGGCCCTGGCACCGGCGGGCCCCGCCCCGGTCGAGACGCCCGCCACCGCGCCGTCCGCGACGGAGCGGTACGCCGTCGGGCTGGTGGTGCCCCCGGGCGGCTACTACTACGCGGAGGTCATCCGGGGGGTCCAGGACGCGGCCCGCCCGCTCGGCGTCCGGGTCGTGCTGGCCGTCTCGGGGGAGTCCCTGTCGGAGAACCAGGAACAGGTCCGCCGGCTCGTGGCCGGAGGTATCGACGGGCTGCTGCTGATGCTGCACCCGGGTCTCCGTCCGGTGGACGAGGCCGAGCAGTGGCTGAGCGGCCTGGAGGTGCCGGCCGTCCTGGTGGAGCGCAGGGCGGGGATCAAGGCGGGCAGGCTGGAACAGGTGGCGTCGGACCACGCCTACGGTGCGGCGCTGGCGGTACGTCACCTCGCCGGGCTCGGGCACGACCGGGTGGCCCTGGTCGCCCGGGTCGAGAGTCCCAACACGGCTCATCTCAGCGCTGGTTACGCCGAAGCCGTGGAGTCCATGGGGCTCCGGCCGGGACCGGAGTACCGCATCGTCACCGGCGCCGACGCGGCCCCGGCGGACGGGCGGTTCGACGAGGTGATCCGGGCCGTGGAGGCGGGCGAGGTCCGGGCGGCGCTGGTGCACAACGACATCGACGCCATCGCGCTCGTCGGCATCCTGCGCGCGCGCGGGCTGCGGGTGCCGGAGGACCTGGCCCTGGTCACCTACGACGACGAGGTCGCCGAGCTGAGCGAGACGCCGCTCACCGCGGTGGCCCCACCCAAGCAGGCCGTGGGGGCGTGGGCCCTCGACCTGGCGGTACGGCGGCTGTCCCGACCCGCCACGCCCCAGGCGGAGATCCTGCTCCGCCCCGAGCTGCGGGTACGGGCTTCCTGCGGCGCCCGGCGCCGGGCAAGCGCCTGAGCAAGTGATGCATCTGCTTTCGTTTCCGAAAAAACGAAAGCAGATGCATTGACTCGATGTCGTACGTAACGAATGATTGCTGTGACACCCAAGCAAACGATCGGTGGCACATCATGTTTCGTAGACGGCTGACAGCGCTGGTCTGCTCCGTCGCGGCCCTCGGCCTGCTCGCCACAGGATGTGGCGACACGGACGGCGGGAAACCCGCGGCGGAGAAGGGCACGGGGAAGATCACCTTCTGGTCCTTCGTCAAGGGCTCCGACAAGGTGGCGGAGGCCTTCAACCGGTCCCACCCGGACATCGAGGTGACCTTCGAGGCGGTGCCGTCGGGCCAGGAGTACTACTCCAAGCTCACGAACGCCGTGAAGGCCGGGACCGTCCCCGATGTCGCGGTGGCCGAGTTCGCCCAACTGCCCGAGTTCGCCACGCAGGGAAAACTGGAAGGCCTGAACGACCGGCTCGGTCCGCTGGTCGAGGACCATTTCCCGGAGCCGACACGGGAGTTGGTGCAGTTGGGGGGCGAGACGTGGGGCGTTCCCCGTGACGCCGCCCCGCTGATGATGTTCTACCGGAACGACTTCTTCACATCCCACGGGATCGACGTCCCCACGACCTGGGCCGAGTACCGGACCATGACCGGGCAGGTGAGGAAGGCGGATCCGAAGGCCCGCGGCGGCGTCCTGTACACCGACAACCCCGGCCTGCTGACCGCCCTCGCCCAGCAGGCTGGATCCCAGTGGTTCGATACGGAGAAGGACGCCTGGAAGGTGTCGCTGACCGACGCGCCCTCCCGGAAGGTCGCCGACTACTGGGGCGACCTCGCGGGTAAGGACCTCGTCCACTCACTCAGCTCGCTCGACCCGTTCTGGACGAGCGTCCAGCAGAACCGGACCGTCGCCTACGTCTGCGCGAGCTGGTGCGCCGGAGCCCAACAGGCCACCGTCGCCGACCAGAAGGGCAAGTGGTCCGTCGCCCCGGTCCCCACCTGGGACGGCAAGCCGGCGTCCGCCATGTACGGCGGCTCCTCCTTCGTCATCCCGAAGGGCGCCAGGAACAGCGCGGCCGCCGCCGAGTTCATCAAGTGGATCACCACCGACCCCGAGGGCATGAAGGCGTGGGTCTCCACCGGCACCAGCAGCATGTTCCCGGCCGACCCCCGCCTCGTGCCGGTCACCAAGGCCGCCTTCCCCACCGACTACTTCGACGGTCAGGACATCTACGCCGTGGGCAGCGAGTCCTACAAGGCCATCGTGCCGGGCTGGACGTGGGGCCCCGTCATGGGAACCACCAACACCGCAATCGTCGACCGGCTCCCCAAGGTCGCCGACGGCGGAACGAAGCTCATCGACGTCCTCGCCGACGCCCAGCGGGCCACCGTCAAGGACATGGAACGTCGCGGGATGAAGGTCGCCCCGTAGGGGCGCTCCGGACGCCGAACCGCGGTGAGCCGATGCCCGCCCCACCCGGCGGGGCCGGCGTCGGCCCACTCCCCGCACCTTCCCGCTCTCCTCGAGAAAGGCCCGGTATGACAAGCCCGTCAGCCCGCGCCCAGCGCCGTACCGCCGCGCTGCTTCTGGCACCGTTCTTCGTTCTCTTCACCGCCGTCACCATCGCCCCGCTGGTCTACGCGGGCTGGATGAGCCTGTTCACCACCCGCACCTCCGGCCTCGGCTTCGGCGGCGCGGAAGAGGTCTTCGCCGGAGTGGACAACTACGTCCAGGCGTTGTCCGACCCCGCGTTCCGCAGCGGATTCGTCACGATCGCCGCATACGTCGCGGTCTACATACCGGTGATGATCGGCGGCGCACTCGTGCTCGCCCTGCTGTTGGACACGGCACTGGCCAAGGCGCGGGCCTTCTTCCAGCTGGCCCTGTTCCTCCCGCACGCCGTGCCCGGTCTCATCGCGGCGCTCATCTGGGTCTACCTGTACACGCCGGGCCTGAGCCCGGTGACCGACTTCCTCGCCTCCGGCGGCCTCGACATCGACTTCCTGTCGGCGGACAACGCGGTGTTCTCCGCGGCGAACATCGCCGTGTGGGAGTGGATCGGCTACAACATGGTCATCTTCTACGCCGCGCTCCAGGCGGTGCCGGGCGAGACCCTCGACGCGGCGAAGATCGACGGAGCCGGCGGCATCCGCACCGCCCTGTCGATCAAGGTGCCGATGATCCGCCCGGCCATCGCGCTGGCCGTACTGTTCACCGTCATCGGATCGGTCCAGCTCTTCACGGAGCCGAAGGTCATCTACAGCGCCTCCAGCTCGATCGGCAGCAGCTGGACACCCAACATGTTCGTCCAGACCGCCGCCTTCACCCACAACAACTTCGGTCTGGCAGCGGCCGCCTCGCTGCTCATCGCGCTGTTCGCCGCGGTGCTGTCCTTCCTCGTGACCCGTTTCTCGCGCAGCAGGAGCAAGCCGTGACCCAGCCCACGACACGCACCGCCCCGGCCCCGCGCGGCCCGGGCAGGCGTCCTTCGCTCCTGCTGTCCAAGGCCGGCGTGACCGCGATGCTGGGACTCGCCGCCCTCTACACCCTCCTGCCGATGCTCTGGCTGGTCCTGTCGTCCACCAAGAGCCGTCAGGATCTCTTCGCCACGAACGGCTTCGCGCCGGGCGACGACTTCGCGCTCCTCGACAACCTCCAGTACCTGTTCGAGGCCGACAACGGCATTTTCCTGCGCTGGCTGCTCAACACGGTCCTGTACGCCGGTGTCGGCGCGCTGCTGGCCACGGTGTTCAGCGTGGCCGCCGGGTACGCGTTCGACAAACTGGACTTCCCCGGCAAGGAGAGGATCTTCTCCCTGGTCCTGCTCGGCGTTATGGTGCCCGGAACCGCGATGGCGATCCCGCTGTACCTGATCGCGGCCGAGGCCGGTCTGGTGAACAGCTTCTGGGGCGTGTTCATCCCCGGTCTCGTGTTCCCGTTCGGGGTCTATCTGGCCCGGGTCTTCAGCGCGTCGTACGTCCCCGGCGAGGTCCTCGAAGCGGCCCGGGTGGACGGGGCGGGCGAGTTCAGGACCTTCTGCCGGATCGCCCTTCCCATGGTCGCGCCCGGCTTCGTGACCATCTTCCTCTTCCAGTTCACCCAGATCTGGAACAGCTTCTTCCTGCCCCTGGTGATGCTGTCCGACGAGGAGCTCTTCCCGGTCAACCTCGGCCTGTACGTGTGGTATTCGTCCGCGCTCTCCCAGGGCCACCCGCAGGACTACCTCCTGGCGATCGTCGGATCGCTGGTGTCCGTGGTCCCCCTGGTCGTCCTCTTCCTGATGCTCCAGCGGTTCTGGAAGTCCGGCATGACCGCCGGCGCCGTCAAGTAGGCCCCCGTCATGAGGATCCCCATGCCTTCCACTCCGCCCCGCCCGCGCGCCCTGTTCGCCATGGGCCGCCGGCACCGCGACGCCCTCTTCACCCCGGCCGCGGTCGACCGGCTGACCCGCCACGTCGACATCGACCCGCAGCTGGTCGCCGCGACCTTCGACGGGGTGCCGGACCCGGCGGCCGTCGAGCTCCTGATCACGTCCTGGGGATGCCCCCCGCTCGACGCCGCCGCCCTCGCCCGCATGTCCGGGCTGAAGGCCGTCGTGCACGCGGCGGGCAGCGTCAAACACCATGTGACGGACGCCTGTTGGGACCGGGGCATCCGCGTCTCCACCGCGGCCGCCGCCAACGCCGTACCCGTCGCCGAGTACACCCTCGCCGCCATCCTCTTCGCCAACAAGCGGGTACGGGAGATCGGCGGGCTCTACCGCGAACACCGCGACGCCCTGGACTGGGCGGCGTACTACCCGGGCTTCGGCAACTACCGCAGGACGATCGGCCTGGTGGGAGCGTCGTTGGTGGGGCGCAGGGTGCTGGAGCTGCTCCGCCCCCACGACTTCGACGTCCTGCTGGCCGATCCCCACCTCGACCCCGCCGAGGCCCGGTCGATGGGCGCCCGGCTCGTCGGGCTCGACGAGCTGCTCGCCGTCTGCGACGTCGTCTCGCTCCACGCGCCCGCCCTGCCCGAGACCCACCACCTGCTCGACGCCCGGAGACTGTCGCTCCTGCGTGACGGCGCCACGCTCGTCAACACCGGCCGGGGCTCGCTCGTCGACACCGACGCCCTCACCGCCGAGGCTTCGTCGGGACGCGTCCACGCGGTCCTGGACGTCACCGAACCCGAGGTGCTGCCCGCCACGTCGCCCCTGTACTCGCTGCCGAACGTCCTCCTGACCCCGCACATCGCCGGGTCGCTAGGCGGCGAGCTCCAGCGCATCACCCGCAGCGCCCTGGACGAGGTCGAACGCTACTGTGCCGGCGAAGAGTTCGCCCACGCGGTGACCCGCGCGGCCCTGACCACCTCGGCCTGATCCCGCGCGAGAAACCGGAGTAACCGCATGCCCCTGACCGGCCACCTGTCGGACGTCCTCGTCTACACCCGTACGACGGCCTACCGGCACGACTCGATCCCCGTCGCGCGCACCGCACTGCGCGAACTGGGCGAAGAGGAGGGCTTCAGCGTGGAGACCTCCGAGGACCCCGCGGTCTTCACCGACGCCTCCCTGGCGGGACGCGGCGCGGTGGTCTTCCTGTCCACGAGCGGCGATGTCCTCACCGATGAGGGACGGGCCGCGCTCCAGCGGTGGATCACGGACGGCGGCGGCTTCATGGGCGTCCACTCCGCCGCGTGCACCGAGTACGACTGGCCGTACTACGGCGAACTGCTCGGTGCGCGCTTCGGGGGCCACCCCGCGTTCCAGCCCGGCACCGTGCTGGTCGAGAACCGGAGCCATCCGGCGACGGCCCACCTGCCGACGCGGTGGGAGTGGAGCGACGAGTGGTACGACTTCCGGACAGGCCCACGCCGCCCGGGCGTGCGGGTCCTCGCCACCGTCGACGAGACCGGTTACGAGGGGGGCGGCATGGGCGCCGACCACCCCCTGGTCTGGTGCAAGGATTCCGGCGCGGGCCGCTCCTTCTACACGGCGCTGGGCCACGCGGACGAGGCCTACAGCGACCCCGCCTTCCGCCGTCACCTGCTGGGCGGCCTGTGCTGGGCCGCGGGCGTGACCGCCTGACGCCCGGCACAGGCCGCCCAGCAGGTGGCCATGCGTTCTACCGGGCCAGGGAGAGCCCCGCCAGCTCCAGGCAGGCCGCGATCGACGCCGTCTCCGCCTCGTCCAGGCGGCGCATCGGCGCGCTCATCACGTTGGTGTCGATGATTCCGCGCAACATCAGGGCCGTCTTGAACGCGCCCAGCCCTGCGGCCGTCGCCGAAGCCGTGCCGGGGCGGGCCGCGCGGACGATGTCGAACAGGCCGACGAGCCGGTCCTGTTCGGCCCTGGCGGTGTCCCAGTCGCCCTTCACGGCCGCCTCGTGCAGCCGCACATAGCCGTGCGGGTCCACATTGCCCAGGCCGGGTACGGAACCGTCGGCGCCGCTCAGCATCATCGCGTCGACCACCAGCTCGTGGCCCGTGAGCACCGAGAACCCCGGAAGGTCACGGGCTCCGATGACGAGGCGCCGGAACGAGCCGTCGTCCCCGCTGGAGTCCTTCACCCCGGCGAGCACCCCGTCCGCCGCGAGCGGCAGCAGGAGTTCCGGGTCCAGCTTGCTGTGCACGCAGACCGGCACGTCGTACGCCAGGAGCGGCAGGTCCACGGCCGCCGCGAGTTCCCTGAAGTGGCGGTCGATCTCGGTGACATGGGTGCGCGTGTAGAAGGGCGCGGTGACCACGACCGCGTCGGCGCCCAGGGCAGCGGCGGCGCGGGCCCGCTCGGCCGCCCGGTCGGTGGTGGTCTCGATGGCCCCGACGAGGACCGGGACCTGGCCGGCCGCCGTCGCGGTGATCACCTCGATGGCCTCGTCCTGCCGACCGGGCGTCAGATAGGCCGTCTCGCCCGAACTGCCGAGAGCGAAGAGGCCGTTGACCCCACCGTCGAGGAGGTGGCCGACGACCCGTTCCAGGGAGGCGCGGTCGAGCTCGCCGTCGGCGGTGAGCGGGGTCACGACGGGCGGGATCACTCCGGAGTACACGGGGGAGGGGGCGGTCATGCGGTGCTCCTTGCGGGCGGTACGGAGGTCCGGGTCCCCGAGGGGGACACGGAGTTCTGGGGATGGACGCAGTGCCGGCGGTGTTCGGCGGGGCCGAACGTCGCGACCGGGAAGACCTCGGCGCACGCGTCGTCTGCCTTCCAGCAGCGGGTGCGGAACGGGCAGCCGGTCGGCGGATTGGTTGCGGAGGGCACCGGGCCCGTGAGCACGATGCGTTCCGTCGCCTCCAGCAGGCTGGGCGTGGCGGAGAGCAGCGCCTCGGTGTACGGGTGCCCGGGGGAGCCCGCCACGTCGGCGGCCCGGCCCTCCTCGACGATGCGGCCGAGGTAGAGGACGGCGATGCGGTCGGCGAGGTAGCGCACGGTCTGGATGTCGTGGCTGATGAACACCATGCCCAGACCGAGGCGTTCGCGCAGGTCGACCAGGAGGTTGAGTACCTGGGCGCGTACGGAGACGTCGAGCGCGGAGGTCGGTTCGTCGGCGACGATCAGCTCCGGTTCCAGGGCCAGGGCGCGGGCGATGGCGACGCGCTGGCGCTGTCCCCCGGAGAGCTGCCCGGGCAGGGCGCCGAGGGTGTGGCCGGGCAGCCCGACCAGGTCGAGCAGCTCCTCCACCCGGGCCTCGCGCGCCTCCCGCGTACCGCGCCGGTGTACGTCCAGCGGATCGCGGAGGATCTGCCGGACCGTGAGGCGGGGGTTGAGCGCGGTCGCGGGGTCCTGGAAGACGACGCCGACGGCCGAGCCGAAGTCGTCGCGCCGCTCCGCGCCCGACATCTTCCACAGGTCGCGCCCGTGGAAGAGGACCTCGCCCTCGGTGGGCTTCTGCAGTCCGGTCAGCACGCGGGCGAGCGTGGACTTGCCGCAGCCGGACTCCCCGACCAGGCCCACGATCTCGCCGCGCCCGACCTTCAGCGTGGCGTCGGTGAGCGCGTGCACGGCATCGCGGGAGAAGATCCCGCCGCTGCGTGCCTTGTGGCGTACGTGGACGCCGTCGAGCCTGATCACAGGGCGCTCCCTTCCAGTTCCTCGGCGGTCGTCCTGGCCGGGTGGTGGCAGGCGAAGTCGTGGTCGTCCGTGGTGCCGCGCGGGGTGAGCGCGGGTGTCGTGGTGCGGCAGAGATCGGTGGCGGCCCCGCAGCGCCCTGCGAAGCGGCACCCCTCGCCGAAGCCCTGGGGCGCGGGAACGACCCCCCGGATCTGGTGGAGCCGGTCCGTGCCGGCCTCCAGGGAGACGACGGAGCCGAGGAGACCGCGGCTGTAGTGGTGGGCGGGCCCGGTGAGGACGGACCGGGTGTCGCCGACCTCGGCGAGCCTGCCCGCGTACATCACGGCGACCCGGTGGGAGAGGTCGCCGACCAGGGCGAGGTCGTGGGAGACCAGCACCATGGCGAAGCCGAGCTCGTCGCGGAGCCGGATGAGGAGTTCGACGACCTGGGCCTGGACGGTGACGTCGAGGGCGGTGGTCGGCTCGTCCGCGATCAGCAGGCGCGGGCTGCGGGAGAGGGCCATGGCGATGAGGACCCGCTGGCGCTGTCCGCCGGAGAGTTCGTGCGGGTAGCTGCGCAGGGTGCGTTCGGGGGAGAGGCCGACGAGTTCGAGGAGCTCGGCGGGGGTCTTCGTACCGCCGCGCGAGGTCAGCTGCTTCAGCTGGGTGCCGACGAGCACGGAGGGGTTGAGGGAGGAGAGCGCGTCCTGGTAGACCATCGCGATCTCGGGGCCCATCAGGGCGCGGCGCTCTTTGGGCGGGAGCTTCAGCAGGTCCTGGCCGCGGTAGAGGATCTCGCCGCTGACCTCGGCGTTGCGGGCAAGGAGGCCCATGACGGCGAGGCTGGTGATGGACTTGCCGCAGCCGGACTCCCCGACCAGGCCGAGGGTCTCGCCCTCGTGGACGGTGAAGTTCAGCCGGTCGACGACGGGGATGTCGCCGTAGCGGTCGGGGAAGCGGATCGCCAGGTCGCGGACGACGAGGAGCTCCTCGGCGTCCGCGCGGACCGGGGTGATGCTGGGCTCGGTGGCGTTGATGTGCCGGGCGAGCTTGGCGAGGGCGGCGTCGATGTCGACGGTGGCGGCGGCCTCGACCGGGTCGGGCGCCGTGGTGGCGGTGGGCGCGGGGGAGGTGCGGGCGCTCCTCGGCGCGGCGGAGGCGTCGGTGAGCCCTTCGGAGAGGATGTTGAGCGCCAGGACGGTGATCAGGAGGGCCAGGCCCGGGAAGAAGGTGGCCCACCAGCCGCCGGCCAGGAGGATCTGCCGGCCGTAGGCGAGGACGCTGCCCCAGCTGGGGTCGGGGTCCTGCACGCCGGCTCCGATGAAGGAGAGGCTGGCCTCGAAGATGATCGCCTCGGCGACCATGACGGTGGCGAACACCATGACCGGCGCCATGCAGTTGACGGCGATGTGGCGCAGCACGATGTACCCGCGCCGGGCGCCGATGACCTTCTCGGCCGCGACGTAGTCCTCGCCGTACTGCGCCAGCACGCATGCCCGGACGACGCGGGCGAGCGAGGGGGTGTAGACGAAGGCGATGGTGAAGATGATCACCGGGACGCTGGTGCCGAACACGGCGACCAGGACCGCCGCGAGCGCGATCGGCGGGAACGACATCACGACGTCGAGTGTCCGCATGACCGACTCGTCGCCGAGTCGCCGCGAGGTGGCGGCGAGCGAGCCGAGCACGGCTCCGGCGACCAGCGCGACGGCGGTCGCGCCGAGGCCGATGACCAGGGAGTAGCGCGACCCGTGCACCACCCGGGCGAAGACGTCGCGGCCGGCCCGGTCGGTGCCGAACCAGTGGTCGGTGCTCGGGGCCTGGACTGGGGTGCCGGTGGTCAGTGGGTCCTGGGTGAGGAGGGGGGCGAACACGGCGCCGAGGATGACGACGAGCAGTACGCCGAGGGCGACGCGGGAGGTGACCGGCAGGGCGCGGAAGGCGATGCCCGGTCGGGAGAGCTTGGTGGCCAGACGGCCCGTGGCGAACATGTCACACCGTCCTGATGCGCGGATTGACCAGCAGGTAGAGCAGGTCGACGATGACGTTGACCACCAGGAAGGCGATGGCGATGGTCAGCACGGTGCCCTGGACCAGGGCGACGTCGCCGCCGGTGACACCTTCGAGGATGAGTTTGCCCATGCCGGGCAGGTCGAAGATCGCTTCGATGACGACGGCGCCGCTGAGCAGATAGCCGACCTTGACGCCGAGCACGGTGAGCGGGGTGACCAGCGCGTTGCGCAGCACCGAGCGGATCACCAGGAGGACCGGCAGGCCGTTGCCCTGGGCGGTGCGCACGTAGTCGCGGTCCAGTTCGGCGACCATCGAGGTGCGTACGAGCCGGGCGAGCGAAGCCGCGACGGGAACGGCGAGCGACACGGCGGGCAGGACCATGGTGGTGAGCCAGCCGCTGAAGGAGTCGGCGGGGTTGGTGTATCCGCCGGTCGGGAAGATCCGGGTGTTCAGCGCGAACTGCTGGATGAGCAGGACGCCGAGCCAGAAGGACGGGATGGCGACCCCGGCCATGGACAGCACGCGGAAGAGCTGGTCGGGCCACCGGTCGCGGTACATCGCGCCCAGGACACCGCCGATCACGGCGAGCGTGACCGCGAGGAACAACCCGAGGAAGGTCAGTTGGAGGGTGAGCGGAAACGCCGCGGTGATCCGGTCGATCACGGGCTGGCTCGGCGGGACGGTCATACCGAGGTCGAAGCGGAGCAGTTGGCCGAGGAAGTCGACGTAGCGGATCGGCAACGGATCGTTGAGCCCGTTGGCCTCCGCGAAGGCTTCCCTGGCCTCGGGACTGGCGCTCTCCCCGAGCGCGTTGTAGGCCGGGTCGGCCGGCGAGAACTGCAGCACCACGAAGACCAGCAGTGCGATGCCGAGAATCATCACCGGCGTCATCGCGACGCGGCGCAGCGCGAGCCGGAGAAAAGCAACCATCGTCGGGTTCCTTGCGATCGGGCGGAGGGCGGGTCCGGGCCGCCTGGGTCGACAGGGCCCAGGCGGCCCGGGCCGGGCGGACGTCAGGCGCGGCCGACGCCCACGAAGGACAGGCCCGTGGTGGGCAGCGGCTTGAAGCCGGGCAGGGCCGTCTCGTTCCAGGCGGTGGGCAGCTTGCGGTGCAGGATCGGGTAGAGCGCGGCCTCGTCGGCGACCAGATCGGTGATCTCGCCCCACAGTTGCTTGCGCGCCGCCCCGTCGGCGGCCTGGGCGGCCTTGTCGAGGAGCTGCTTGACCTTCTTGTACGCGGGGGAGCCGGCCCACGCGTAGCGCTTCTCGGGCCAGAAGCCGTAGTAGAACCAGCGCATCAGGAGGTCGACGTCGTTTCCGAACACCGAGGGGTCGCCCGGGGCCACCATGACCTCGAACTCCCCGCCGTCGACCTTGGCGTACTGGGCGGCGGACTGCGCGATGCTCAAGGTGGCCTCGATGCCGGCCGCGGCCCAGCTCTCCTTGAGCAGGGGGGCGATGTCCTTGACCCAGCCGGTGTCCGTGGTCAGCACGGTGAACTTCAGCTTGCCCACGCCCGCGTCGGCCAGCAGCTTCTTCGCCTTCGCCACGTCGTGGGTGTAGGCGGTGGCGGCCTTGTGGTGGTCGGGGTGGGTGGTGGGGAGGTAGCCGGTGGCGGCCGTCGCGTTGCCGACCATCGCGGTCTTGATGATCTTCTCGGTGTCCAGGGCGTAGTGCAGGGCCTGGCGCACCCGTTTGTCGGCGAAACGCTTGTCGGCCGTGTTGAACATCAGGAAGAGAAGCCCGAAGGACTGCACGGACTCGGTCTTCGTGGTGGCGGAGAGCCTTGGGACGTCGATGTACGGGACGTCCTCGATCGCCTGGACGCGGCCGGACTCCATGGCGCTGACGCGGGCCGACTGGTCCGACATCAGGCGCCAGACCATCTTCTGGGCCTTCGCCGGGTGCGGGCCGTTGTACTTCGCGTACTTCTCGAAGACGATCTTGTCCTCGCGGGTCGCCTCGACGAACCGGTACGGCCCCGAGCCGACGGGCTTGGCGTCGAATCCCTTGACGTCCGCCTCGACGATCTTCTTCGGCACGATCCGTGCCACGGCTATCCGGGACGGGAAGAGCGCGAAGGCGTGACGGAGCTTGAACTCGACCGTCTTCTCGTCGACCGCCGTGACCGTGTCGATGAACGGCACGAACTGCGCCATCAGCGACGCGTTCTTCTCGTCCAGGATGCGTTCGAAGCTGAAGACGACGTCCTCGGCGGTGACCGGTGAGCCGTCGTGGAAGGTCGCGCCGTCGCGCAGGGTGGCGCGGTAGGTGGTGGCGTTGATCTTCTTCGGCATCTCGGTGGCGAGCGCGGGGCGCGCCACGAGTGTTGCGGGATCGAGATCTACGAGCCCCTCGAAGATGTGCATATTGGCGGCGTACGGGGTGGCGCCCGACGTGATCATCGGGTCGAATCCGGTCGAGAGTGGATACGACAGACCCGCCTCGATGGTGCCGCTGCCGTCGCCCTTTCCGGCCGCTCCGCCGGCGGTCGAGGAGGGACCGCCGCAAGCCGAAAGGCCTGCCGTGACGGCGGCTGCCGCGCCGAGGGCACTGGTGTAACGCAGGAAGGTGCGGCGCTCGACGCCGGCTGGCCTCAGCTCGGGCACGGGTCCTCCAAGGGACGTTGGGTGAGGAATGGGTGGAGAACGGAATTTCGAAGGCTATCGGGGTGCCTGTGCGGCGAGAGCATCAGACGTCAGATGTCTGATGCCTTGATAGCGTGGGAACGTAGCTTGACAATCGAGAGGGGTCAAGAGGTGGGGAGTTCACCTATGTCCGGCGCGAGACCCGGTCGCACCCTGTTGCGGCAGGAGGTCGTCGAGGGCATCAAGCGGTACATCCTCGACGAACGGCTGCGCCCGGGGGACCCGTTGCCGACGGAGCCGGCCCTGTGCGAGGCGCTCGGCGCCAGCCGCTCCAGCGTCCGGGAGGCCGTCAAGATCCTCGCCGCCCTCGACATCGTCGAGGTCCGTCACGGCCACGGGACGTACGTCGGCCGACTGAGCCTGTCGGCGCTGGTGGAGAGCCTCACCTTCCGGGGTCTGCTCTCGCCCGACGACGACTTCCAGGTGATGGCCGACCTCGTCGACGTACGCGAGCTCTTCGAGCGGGGCATGGCCGACCGGATCATCTCCTCGCTGGACGCCGAGGAGCTGGACCGGCTGGACGGCCTGGTGGCGACCATGCGTGAGACCGGTGTGGGCGACGGGCACGGCTTCGTCGCGGCGGACCGGGCCTTTCACGCGCTGCTCGTGGCGCCGCTCGGCAACGACCTGATCGGTCAGCTCTCGATGGCCTTCTGGGATGTCTACACGATCGTCGCGCCGCATCTGCAGGGGTTCACGCACGCCGACGAGGCGGAGACCGTCGCCGCCCACCAGAACATCGTGGACGCGGCCCGCGCGGGCGATGCCACCGCGTTTCTGAAGGCCCTCGGCGAGCACTACGCCCCGGTCAGGCGCCGGATCGCCGAGGCCAGGGCGGGCAGGGGGAGCGAGGGCTGATCGAGGCCGTCGCGCTCCCGCCGGGCCTCCGGGGTGGGAGCGCGGGGCGGCCCGGCTCTTGACGGGCGGCCCCACGGCTCCCTACGGTCTGGTTTGCCATCAGGACATCTGACGTCTTCTGTCCTGTGGCTTTCCTTGACCCCTCCAGGAGGGCACCGTCATGCCGTCGGCCGATCTCACGCTCGCGGAATGCCGCGCCTACCGGCCCGAACTGCCGCTTCCCGACGGGTTCGACGCCTTCTGGTCCGACACCCTGGACGAGAAGGGCCCCGGTGGAGCACCGGACCGGCAACCCCGGTTCGACGAGGTCGACAGCGGGCTGGTCCAGGTCCGCGTGTACGACGTGAGCGTCCCGGGCTACGACGGCCGTCCCGTACGAGGGTGGCTGCGGATGCCCGCAGGGGCCGCCGGACCGCTCGGCTGTGTCGTGGAGTTCCTCGGGTACGGGCGCGGCCGGGGCCTGGCCCACGAGCAGCTGATGTGGGCCTGCGCCGGATACGCGCACCTGGTCATGGACACCCGCGGCCAGGGCTGGTCCTCGGCGACCGGCGACACCCCCGACACCGACCCCGGATCGGCCGGCACCGTGCCGGGCTTCCTGACCCGGGGCGTCGAGAGCCCCGGAACGCACTACTACCGGCGGGTGTTCACCGACGCGGTCCGCTGCGTGCGGGCGATGCGCGAGCACCCCGAGGTCGACCCCGCCCGCATCGTGGTGACCGGGGTCAGCCAGGGCGGAGGCATCGCGCTGGCCGTGGCCGGGCTCGTGCCGGGGCTCGCCGGAGTGATGCCGGACGTGCCGTTCCTCTGCAACATCCCCCGGGCCGCGCGGATCGCCGCGACACCCCCGTACACCGAGATCGCCGCCTACCTCCGGCTCCACCGCGACCGCGTCGAACCGGTGTTCCGCACCCTGTCGTACTTCGACGGGGCCCACCACGCCACCCGGGCCACCGCCCCCGCGCTGTTCTCCATCGCGATGGCGGACGACATCTGTCCGCCCTCCACCTGCTTCACGGCCTACAACCGGTACGCGGGCCCCAAGGAGGTGCGCGTCTACGAGTTCAACGGGCACGAGGGCGGCACCGAACACCACCGGGCCGAACAACTGGCCTGGGTGCGCACCCTGTTCGCCGGCCTCCCGGCCGAACGCTCCTGACTGCCGAACGCTCCATCCGTACGTCTCCCCTCACGAGAAGAGAGATCGTCCATGCAGCGCAGAGTCACCGTCGCCATGCTGTCCGCCGCCCTCCTGGTGGCCACCACCGCCGGCACCGCCCACGGCGCACCGGCCGCCGCCCCCGGCGAACTGACCTCCCAGGACATAGCGACCCAGGGCGTCGGGTCCCCCCACTACCGCATCCCCGCGCTCACCACCTCCGTCGAGGGCACGGTGATCGCCGCCTACGACACCCGCCCCACGCTCGGCGACCTCCCCGGCAACCTCGGCGTCGTCGTACGGCGCAGCACCGACGGCGGCACCACCTGGGGGACCCAGCAGGTCGTCCGTAAGGAGGCGGCCCCGAAGGGCTTCGGCGACCCCAGCCTCCTCGTGGACCGCACGACCGGCCGGATCTTCGTCTTCTACGCGGGCTCCGTGAACCAGGGCTTCTTCGGCTCGGCCACCGGCAACGACGAGAGCGACCCGGACATCCTCCAGGCCGACTACAGCTACTCGGACGACGACGGCGTCACCTGGACCCACCGCCGCATCACCAAGCAGATCAAGAACCCCGCCTGGGCCGGTATGTTCGCGGCCTCCGGCGAGGGCATCCAGGTGCGCCACGGCGCGTACAAGGGGCGGCTGATCCAGCAGTACGCCATCCGGAACAACGGCGCCAACTACGCCGTCAGCGCCTACAGCGACGACCACGGCGCGACCTGGAAGATGGGCAACCCCGTCGGACCGGGCGGCGACGAGAACAAGACCGTCGAACTCAGCGACGGCCGGATCATGCTCAACAACCGCTCCGCGCCCTACCGGACCGTCGCCTACTCCAGCGACGGCGGCGTCACCTACACGCCGTTCACCCAGGACACCGATCTGCGCGACCCGGCGAACAACGGCTCGATCATCCGGTACGCCCCGGACGTCCCCGCCTCCCACCCCCAAGCGTCCTGGCTGCTGTTCAGCAACACCGACAGCACCACCCGGAAGAACCTGACCGTGAAGATGTCCTGCGACAACGGGAAGACCTGGCCGATCCGGAAGGTCGTCAACCCGGACAGCGCCGCCTACTCGACGCTGACCCGGCTGCCGGACGGCCGGCTCGGGCTGCTCTACGAGCGCGACGACTACCGGCACATCACCTACTCCTCGTTCGACCTGAAGTGGCTCGGCGGCACCTGCGCGGACATCACCATCACGCCCCCGGCCACGCTGAAGGCGGGGACGACGACGGAGGTGACCGTGCGGGTCGTCAACCGGATGGACGTCACCCGCAACGCGGGCACGCTCGACCTGACCGTGCCCGCCGGCTGGACGACCCGGCAGGTGGCGTTCCCGGCGCTCCGGCCCGGTGAGGGCGCGAACATCAAGGTCCCGGTCACGATCCCGGCGGGCACGTCCGGCACCGCCGGACTGACCGTGACCTACAGGGCCGACGGCAAGCAGGCGTCCGGGACCCGGTCGGTGACCGTGACCCCGTAGCCGCCCCCGGCCGGGTGCCGCTCCAGACGGGAGCGGATGCCGTCGAAGTGGGCGCGCATGGCCGACGCCGCCCGGGCCCCGTCGCCCGCCGCCACCGCCGCGACGATCGCGTGGTGCTGGGCGCACGTGACGTCGGGGTCCTGGTGGCCGTCGTCCGTGCTGGCGCGCACCCGGTCCATCGCCGCCCAGAACGCGTCCAGCACCTCGCTGAGCAGGTGGTTGTCGAGCGAGGCGTAGAGCGCCAGATGGAAGGCGCGGTCGGTCGCCCGGGCGACCCGGCCGTCCCGGGCGGCCTCGGCCTCCATCGTGGCGACCAGATTCCGCAGCGCCGCCAGGTCCTCGGCGGGAATGCCCGCGCTGACGGCGCCGACCAGCCCGGTCTCCAACGCCTCGCGCACCTTCATCAACTCCAGCAGCCCCGGCTCGCCCCGGCCGTGCCGCACGACCGCCCGGAAGGCCAGGCCCTCGGCGAAGGGCGTCAGCGAGAGCGAGCCGACGAAGGTGCCGAAGCCTCGTCGGATCTCCACGACGTTCATGGCCTGGAGTGCCTTGAGGGCCTCGCGTACCGAGACCCGTCCGGCGGTGAACAGCTCCATCAACTCGGGTTCGGTGGGCAGCGGATCGCCCGGGCCGAGCGCCCGGTCGAGGATCAGTTCCTTGATCCTCCGCTCGATGTCCTGCGCCATGGTGGGGCGGGCCACAACCGTCCTCCTGAGGTGTCGTCGGCCGCCGCGGCCTCTTGACCGGCCGCCGGGGCATCGGCTTAAGGTAAGCCGAGACGTAAGACATCTTACGTCTCATGTCCTGGTCTCGTCCTCCCTTCCGGGCGAAAGGCGAAAGACCGGCGTCCCGAGCGAGCTGGAGCTCTCCCACCATGTCCCTGACCGCACCGCTGCGCGGCGTCGTACCGCCGGTCTGCACCCCGCTCGACGACCGGGGCGAGGTCGACACGGCCTCCCTCACCCGGCTCGTCGGCCACCTCGTCGACGGCGGCGTACACGGCCTCTTCGCCCTCGGTTCGACCAGCGAGGTCGCCTACCTGACCGACGCCCAGCGCGCCACCGCCCTGAAGACCGTCGTCACCGCCGCCGCCGGACGGGTCCCCGTACTGGCCGGGGTCATCGACACCACGACCCCCCGGGTACTCGCCCACGCCCGGACCGCCGCGGAGCTGGGCGCCGACGCCCTCGTCGCGACGGCGCCCTTCTACACCCGCACCCACCCCACCGAGACCGCGGGGCACTTCCGCGGGCTGCGCGCGGGCGTCGACCTGCCGCTGTTCGCCTACGACATCCCGGTCGCCGTGCACTCCAAGCTCTCCACCGCCCTGGTCCGCGAACTGGCCGAGGACGGCGCCCTGGCCGGCCTCAAGGACAGCAGCGGCGACGAGGGCGGGTTGCGCAGGCTCGTCGTCGCGCTGGGCGGACGCGAGGGCCGGGCACGGGGCCCCGTGCCGCACTTCAGCGTGCTGACCGGATCCGAACTCACCGTGGACGCCGCCCTGCTGGCCGGAGCCGACGGCGTCGTCCCCGGACTCGGCAATGTCGATCCGGCCGGATACGTACGGCTGTACGACGCCGCGCGAGCGGACGACTGGGCACTCGCCGCCCGTGAACAGGAGCGGCTCGTCGAGCTGTTCGCCATGGTCGACGTCGGCCCCGAGCAGGAGATGGGCCGCAGCTCGTCGGCGCTCGGGTCCTTCAAGGAGGCGCTGCGGCTGCTCGGCGTCATCGAGCACGGCGCCACCGCGTTCCCGCAGATCCCGCTGTCCGCCGCGTCCGTCGCCTCCGTCGCGGAGCGGCTGCGCGGCGCCGGACTGCTGCCGGTCCGATGAACGGTCCGAACGGTCCGATGAACGGGCGAACGACCGGAGCCGTGGTCATCGGCCTCGACCTCGGGGGCACGAAGATCGCGGCGGCCCTCTTCGCCCCCGACGGCGAGGTGCTGGCCCGGCACACCCGGGCCACCCCCGCCCGGGAGGGCGCCGCCGCCGTGCTCGACGCGCTCGCCGCGGCGGCGGCCGAGGTCGACCCGGACGGCCTGGCCTCCTTGGTCGGCATCGCCGCCGCCGGGGTCGTCGACCCCCGCAGCGGCATGGTCACCAGCGCCACCGACTCCATCCGGGGCTGGGCCGGCACCGCCCTCGGCGCCGGCCTCGCGGACCGTACGGGCCTGCCGGTGGCCTGCGACAACGACGTGCGCGCCACGGCGGGACCCGAGCTCGCCGCCCTGGCCGACAGCCACGGTTCGCTGCTGTACGCGGCCATCGGCACGGGGGTGGGCGGCGCTCTCGCCGTCGACGGGCGGATGCTGCACGGCGCCGCCGGCATCGCCGGCCACCTCGGCCATCTGCCCAGTGCCGAGGCGGCCGGACTGCCCTGCACCTGCGGTGCCGCCGGGCACCTGGAGGTCATCGCCTCCGGTCCGGGCATCGCCGCCCAGTACGCACGGCTCACCGGCACCCGGCCGGACCGGCTCGAAACGGTCGCCGCCCGCGCCGCCGGAGGCGAGCAGGCGGCCGTACGGGCCATCACCACCGGTGCGACGGCGGCCGGCCGGGCCCTCGGCGGCCTGGCCAACGCACTCGGCCCCGACCGGGTCGTCGTCGGCGGCGGGGTGCCCCGTATCGGCGCGCTGTACCGCTCCGCCCTGGCCACGGCCTTCGCCGCCGAACTGATGCCGCCCCTGCGGGGACTCCTCCCCGAACCCCCGCTCCACGGCGGGGACGCCGCCGTACGGGGCGCGGCGGCCCTGACCACCACCCTTCCCCTCCACCGTCCGGGAGCTCACCGATGAACGCACAGGATCTGAACGCACAGGATCTGGCCGCCGCACTCCGGGGCCGACTGATCGTCTCCTGCCAGGCGCCCCCCGGGGACCCGATGCGGGAGACCGCCACCCTCGTCCGCCTCGCGCTCTCGGCGGCCGCCGGCGGCGGCGCCGCGATCCGCGCCAACGAACCGGAGGTCGTCGCCGCGATCGCGGCGGCGGTGGACCTGCCGGTCATCGGCCTGTGGAAGGACGGCGACACCGGGGTGTACATCACCCCGACCGTCCGGCACGCTCTGGCCGTCGCCGCGTCGGGCGCCGCCGTGGTCGCCGCCGACGCCACCGGCCGGCCGCGCCCGGACGGCTCCACCTTCGCCGAGCTCGTCGCCGCCGTGCACGCGGCGGGCGCCCTCGTCATGGCTGACGTCGCCACGCTCGCGGAGGGGATCACCGCCGCCGGACAGGGGGCGGACTTCGTCTCCACCACCCTGTCCGGCTATGTGCCGGGAACCCCGAAGCAGAGCGGACCGGACCTGGACCTGGTGGCGTCCCTGTCGGCCGCGATCTCCGTACCCGTCGTCGCCGAAGGGCGCGTCAACACCCCCGAGGAGGCCGCCGAGGCGCTCGCCCGCGGCGCCCACAGCGTCGTGGTCGGCACCGCCATCACCGCACCCACCGCCCTGACTTCGCGCTTCGCCGACGCACTCGCGCGCCGGCGGGGCGAGGGCGCGGGCGAACCGGCTCGGGGCTGAACCGGCAGGCGGCGGCCCACCGGTCGCGCCCCACCCCCGCCCCGGGGGCGCGACCACCGGTCTGAGACGCTGTCCGGCATCTGACCAGGTGCTCCACCCGCCCGGCCGCCCACCGCACCTGATCCACCCGCAAGGAAGACATGCAGGGAGTCCTCACCGGCTTCACGGTGATCGCCACCGTCATCGCCGTCGGGTACGTCATAGGCCGCCGCGGATATCTGGGACAGGACGGCCGCACCGTGCTGACCCGGCCGGCCTTCAACGTGGCGACCCCGGCTCTGCTCTTCACCATGCTCGCGGGCGCCGACCTGTCCGTCGTCCTGTCGACACGCCTGCTGGTCACCGCGACGGCCACGGCCGCCGCGGCCGGCGCCTTCGCCGTGGTGGCCGGGCTGTTCCCGCGCTGGGACGCCGGACGGGTCACCATCGGCGCCCTGTGCTCCAGTTACGTCAACGCCGGGAATCTCGGCATCCCCATCGCCGTCTACGTCCTCGGAGACGCCTCGCTCGTCGCCCCGGTGCTGCTCCTCCAGGAGATCGTGGTGCCGGTGCCACCGTCTACGCGGCGGCCGGACCCCGGAGGCGACGGCCGGTCGCGGGAGGCCGTGACCTCCCGCGGCCGCCGCGGCTACTTCTTGATGCCGTGTTCCGCCGCCCAGTCGTTCGCGACGTCCTCGGGGTCCTTCCGGTCCTTGTCCACCAGGCGGTTGAGCTCGGTGAGGTCCTCGGTCGTCAGCACGGCCCCGAGGCGGGCGAGCGCCTTGCGGACCGTCGAGTCGGCCTTGCGGTCGGCGATCAGCGGAACGACGTGCTGGCCGGGGATCAGGTTCTTGGGGTCGGTGAGGACGACCCAGCCCTCGGCGGCGATGTCGGTGTCGGTGGTGAAGAGGTTCGCCACGTCCACGTCGCCCTTCTTGAGGGCCCCCTTGACCAACGGGCCCGAGGAGTCGAGGGACTTGAACTCCTTGAACTCCACGCCGTACACGTCCTTGAGGCCCACCGAGCCCACCGTGCGCTTCTTGACCTCGGGGGCCGCGCCGATGACGAGCTTGCCGTTGTGCTTCGCGAGGTCGGCCAGGGACTTCAGGCCGTACTCCTCGGCGGTCTCCTCGGTCACCGCGAAGGCGTCGGCGTTCTCCGCCTCGCCGTACGGGAGTATCTGGAGGCCGCGCGGCAGGAGCATCGCCAGGGCGTTCTGCATCGTGCCCTCCTCGGTGGCCGTGGCCTTGGTGTCGAGGTAGTGCAGCAGCGCGCCCTGGTACTCGGGCAGCAGATCGATGTCGCCGCCCTTCAGCGCGGGGATGAGGATCTCGCGGGTGCCCAGGTTGGGGCGGACCTTCGTCTTCACCCCGGACGCTTCGAGCGTCGCGGCGTAGAGGTACCCGAGGACCTGGTTCTCGGTGAAGTTGGCGGTGCCGATGGTGACGCCGCCCTCGCTGGAGCCCCCGCCCCCGCCGCCGGCCCCCTCCCCGTCGAGGGAGGTGATGCCGCTGCTGCACGAGGCGAGCGCGGGGACGGTGGCGGCGGCGAGGAGTCCGCCGAGGAGGTTTCTGCGGTTCATGGGGGCTCCTAGGCCTGGGCCCGCGGGGCGGGGCGGTGGCGGAAAAGGACGCGCTGGAGGGCGGAGAGCGCGAGATCGAGGACGACGGCGACGAGCGCCACGAGCACGGCGCCGCCGAGCACCTGCACGAGGTCGCGCTGGGCGAGCCCGTCGAAGACGTACCGGCCGAGCCCGCCGAAGGAGACGTAAGCGGCGATGGTCGCCGTCGCGACGACCTGGATGAGCGCGAGCCGGAGCCCGGTCATGATCAGGGGCAGCGCGAGCGGCAGTTCGACCTGGAGGAGGACCTGGTGCCAGCGCATGCCCTGGCCGCGCGCCGCGTCCCGCACCTCGGGGTCGACCGCCGTCATCCCGGCGTAGGTGTTGGTGACGATGGACGGCACCGCGAGCGCGACGAGGGCGATGTAGACCGGCCACATCGACAGGCCGCTGGCGAGGAAGACGAGGACCACGAGCCCGACCGTGGGCAGCGCCCGCCCGAAGCCGGCCAGGTTGATGGCGATGAACGCGCCGCGTCCGGTGTGGCCGATGAGCAGACCGATCGGCAGGGCGATGGCGGCGGCGACGAGCGTGGCGAGCAGCGAGTACTGGAGGTGCTCGGCGAGGCGGTGTCCGATGCCGTCGGAGCCGGTCCACTGCTCGGCACTGACCAGCCAGTCGCCGAGGCCCTTGAGGAGTTCGTACATGAGGTCAGGCCCCCTGCTTCTGCCGGCGGGTCCACGGCGTCAGGACGTACTGGAGGGTGACGAGCAGGGCGTCCGCGACGAGTGCGAGGAGCAGGGTCAGGACGACGCCGACGATCACGGGGGTGGGGAAGTTGCGCTGGAACCCGTCGGTGAAGAGCTGTCCGAGGCCTCCGTCGCCGATGTACGTGGCCACGGAGACGAGGGAGATCGCCATCACCGTCGCGATCCGCACGCCCGCCATGATCACGGGGAGCGCGAGGGGCAGTTCGACGGTGAGCAGGGTGCGCAGCGGCCGGGAGCCCATCGCCTTCGCGGCTTCCTTCGTCCGGGCGGGGACGGAGTCCAGGCCCTCGACGGTGTTCCGCAGGAGCACGACGAGCGTGTAGATCGTCAGGCCGATGACGGTGGTGGTGCGGGTGAGCCCGCTGACCGGCAGGAGCAGTACGAACACGGCGATGGACGGGATCGTGAACAGGATGTTCGACAACCCGATGAGCAGCCCGCGCAGCCTGCGCACCCGGTGGGCCACCACGGCCAGGGGGAGCGAGACGAGCAGCCCGAGGAGTACGGCGGTCAGGGCGGCCTGGAGGTGGGAGAGCGTGAGGGCGGTGAGATCGTCGGTGTGGTCGGCTATCCACGACCAGTCGACACTCATGCGGCCACCGTGCTCGCCGCGCTGTGTACCCGGCCCGCGCGGTCGTGGATGTCCTCGCGGGACGTCACGCCGGTGAGGACGCCGTCCGCGTCGACCCGGGCGACCAGGCCGCTCGGCGCGGCGATCGACTCGTTGAGTGCGGAGAGGAGCGAGTCAGCGTCCCGCAGGGGCCGGACCGGCATCTCCGTGTCCGTCTCCTCGTCGCGCCAGGCCAGCGGCTTGCGGGCCGCGTCGAGGGCGAGCTGCCAGCGGCCGCCTTCGGGGGCGGGGCCCTGGGCGACCTCTTCGAGCGTCGTCAGGGACAGCAGCTTCAGGCCGCGCTCCGCGCCGAGGAAGTCCGCGACGAACGCGTCCGCGGGGCGGGCCAGGAGCTCGGCGGGGGAGGCGCACTGGACGAGATGGCCACCGGTGCGGAAGACGGCTATGCGGTCCCCGAGCCGTACGGCCTCGTCGATGTCGTGCGTGACGAAGACGATCGTCTTGTTCAACTCGCGTTGGAGTCGCAGCAGTTCGTCCTGGAGCTGCGTGCGGACCACCGGGTCGACGGCGCCGAAGGGCTCGTCCATCAGGAGGACCGGCGGGTCCGCCGCGAGCGCGCGGGCCACGCCGACGCGCTGCTGCTGGCCGCCGGAGAGCTGGTGCGGGTAACGCTTCCCCGCGTCGGCGGCGAGGCCGACCGTCTCCAGGAGTTCCGCCGCCCGCGCCCGCGCCTTTCTGCGGCCCCAGCCGAGCAGCAGCGGTACGGTCGCGATGTTGTCCAGGACGGTGCGGTGCGGGAAGAGCCCGGACTGCTGGATGACGTAGCCGATGGAGCGGCGCAGCTCGGCGGCGTCCTGCTCCAGGACGTCCTTGCCGCCCACCCTGATCGTCCCGGAGGTCGGCTCGACCATCCGGTTGATCATGCGGAGCGTGGTCGTCTTGCCGCAACCGGAAGATCCGACGAGGACGGTCACGCCCCCTTCCGGCAGGTCGAGCGTGAGGTCGTGCACCGCGGTCGTGCCGTTCGGGAAGCGCTTGTGGACCTTGTCGAATTGGATCATGAGGAGTCCCTTGCCCGGCTGCATATCATCATGCAGAGTTCTCGGTGACTGAATAGGTTGTCAATAGGTCGTCGCCGTGCGGGCGTAAATCCCTGGTTACCAGAGGCCGCAGAACAAGACGGAGCGCCCGGCAGAGGAGGAATTGCTACTGATGTCGTCTCATATCTCGGACAGGGCGGTAGGCGGCAACGGTGCGATCGTCATCCTGGACGGCCGCCGCCTGATGGTCGCAGATGTCGTACGAATGGCCGAATCCGTCGCCCGGCCCGTTCCGGGGACCGAGGGCATGAAGCGCGTGGAAGCCTCCTGGAACGCCGCGCGGGAAATCGCTTCGTGGGGTCGCGTCTACGGTCGTTCCACCGGTGTGGGGGCGAACCGGAATGAGACCGTGCCCACGGAGGCGGCTTCCGGGCACGGGCTGCGCCTGCTGCGCAGCCACGCCGGGGCGATCGGCGAGGAGCTCCCCGCACGGCAGGTCCGCGCCATGCTCGCCGTCCGCGCCAACCAGCTCCTCGCCGGCGGCGCCGGACTGCGCCCGACCGTCGTCACCGCGCTCTGCGAAGCTCTGGAGACGGGCGCCTACCCGAAGGTCAACGAGTTCGGCTCGGTCGGCACCGGCGACATCGCCGCGCTCGCGCAGCTGGGCCTCGCGCTGGCGGGCGAACACCCCTGGCAGGGCGCCGGGGCCGCCCCCGCACCGCAGCCCCTCGACAACAACGACGCCCTCGCCCTGATCAGCAGCAACGCGCTCACCCTCGGCCAGTCCGCCCTCGCCCTGCACGAGCTGCGCACCCTGATCGCGGCCACGCAGGTGGTGGCGGCCCTGTCGCTGATGGCGATCGACGGGAGTTACGAGGCCTACGCGCTGCCCGTGCACGAGGCGCGGCGGCACGCCGGTTCGTACGCGGTCGCGGAGCGGATGCGGCTGCTGCTCGGCGCCCCCGACCGCCCCACGCCGCCGCTCGGCCGGATCCAGGACCCGTACGGCTTCCGTTGCGTGCCCCAGATCCATGGACCCGCGCACGATGCGGCGGACGCGCTCGACGAGGTCCTCGCGGTCGAGATCAACGCGGCGGCCGAGAACCCGCTGATCTCGGCCGACGATATGGCCGCCTACCACCACGGCGGCTTCTACCTCGCCCAACTCGCCCTTTCCCTCGACCACTTCAGGCTCGCGGTGACCCAGGTGGCCCGGCTGTCCACCTCCCGGCTCTCGACGCTGAACGAACCGGGCTTCACCCGCCTGCGCCCGTTCCTCGCGGACGGCGAGCCGGCGTCGTCGGGCGTGATGATCCTCGAATACGCGGCCGGGGCGGCGCTCGGCGATCTGCGGGCCTTCTCCGCGCCCGCCTCGCTCGGCCACGCGGTCCTCTCGCGGGGTGTCGAGGAGCAGGCGAGCTTCGCTTCGCTGGCGGCACGGCAGACCCTGCGGGCGTGCCAGGCGTTCCGGCTCGTCGTGGGCTGTGAACTCGTCGCGGCCGTCAGGGCGTTGCGCCAGCGCGAGCTGCGCCTCGACCCGGAGCTGCCGGTCGGCCGGGCCTTCGAACTCGCGGCCTCGATGCTCGACGCGGAGCCGGCCGACCGGCCGCTGACGGACGATGTGGCCGCGGCGGCCGGACTGCTCGACCGGTTCGCCGAGCTGGGGGAGGCCGCGCCCCAGGGTGCTCACCCGAAGGTGAAGGCGTAGGCCTGGAGGCCCTCGTCCACGCGGAGTTCGAGGCGTGCGGTGCGTGGGTCCCGGTCGTCGGTGAGCCGGTACAGGGTCGGCGCGCCGGTCACCCGGAGGGTCTTGGTGACCTCGCCGTTCACGAGGACGGTGACCTTGCCGGTGCCGGCGAGGACGATGTTGGCGTTCTTCGCCCGGTAGGTGAAGGCCAGCCGGGCCTCGCGCCCCGCCGTGAACTCCTCGTACCCCGCCGTCCACGTGCCGTCCAACGACAGCTTGTTGAGCGGCAGATCGCCCTTCGGGAAGCGGTAGACGGCCGACCGGTCGTCCACCAGGGGCGTGCCGACGTAACCGCGGATGCGCAGGTTGCTCAGATAGGTCTCGGGAGTCCGGTCGGCGGCGAGATCGTCCATGGCCCGGTCCGTGGGCTTGGGAAGGACGACGGTGGGATCCGCCTGGCGGAGCAGCTCACGGATCATGTTCTCCGTTTGGTCGTACTGACCCTCACCGAACTTGAAGTAGCGGACCGTGCCCTCGGCGTCGATCAGATACTTGGCGGGCCAGAAGCGATTGCGGTAGTTGTCCCAGGTGTCGAGGTCGTTGTCGAGCGCGACGGGCCAGTCCACTCCGAGCTTCTCGGCGCCGGCGACGACATTGCTCCGCTTCTTCTCGAAGGCGAACTCGGGGGAGTGCACCCCGATGACGCGCAGCCCGGCGTCCCGGTAGGCACGTTCCCAGTCGCGGATATGCGGCACCGCGCGCTGGCAGTTGATGCAGGAGTACGTCCAGAAGTCGATCAGCGTGACCTTGCCGCGCAGGCTCTTGAGGTCGACGGGGCGGTCGCCCGGGGTGTTGAACCAGGAGTCGATGCCGTCCAGCGCGGGGGCCGGCCCGCACGAGCGCAGTTCGTCGGCGCCGTCCTCGCAGCGGGAGAGCTCCTTGTTGGAGTTGTCGTACAGACCGGACAACTGCTGCCGGGCCGCGTCGCTGTCCTCGATCTTCCGCTGGACACCGGAGGTGTAGTCGGGCAGCGACCGCTGGATGGCGGCGGTGACGTCGAGGGCCAGAGCCAGCGCGAGGACGATCATCAGGGACCCGGCGGCGATCCGCAGCCCCCGGGCACGCCTGCGGAACGCGGCGATCCGGTCGGCCACCCTCCGCCCGGCCAGGGCGAACACGAGCAGCGGCACGGCGGTGCCGACGGCGAAGGACAGGGTCAACACCACGATGTCGGAACTGATCTCGCCCCGGGCTCCCGCGATGGTGATCGCGGCGAGCACGGGCCCCGCGCACGGCACGTACAGCAGGCCGAGGCCCAGACCGAGGACGAAGGCGCTGCCCTCCTTGTTCACCTGGCGCTGCGGGATACGGGCGAAGGGCTTCTCCAGCAGGCGTTCGACGGGCGGGAAGATCAGTCCCAGGCCGATGAGGACGAGCAGCCCCAGTCCCACGTACCGCAGGATGTCCTGCGGCAGACCTAGGGCGGAGATGATCGTCACGCCGAGCAGGGTGAAGAACGCGAAGCTGACGACGAGGCCCGCGACCACGGCATAGGGACGCCGGTTGCGCGGCGGGCGTCCGGGAGCCTCCGGGGGAGCGGTCGCGACAGCGCCACCGCCCCCTGCCGTCCCACCGCCACCGCCGGCTTCGGCGTCGCCCGGGGCCCGGACCGGCTTGCCCGCGGCCTGGGCGTCCTCGCCCCGCCCGGAGCCGCCGGCCAGGAACACCACCGGCAGGACGGGCAGGATGCAGGGTGAAACCGCGGTGATCAGCCCGCCCAGCAACCCGATCAGCATCAGCGTGATCATGACGTACCGCCTCTCGCGGGAGAGAGCGGCAGTGACCGCGGCCCTCACCACGTATTCGGCGCCGGGCGATCACCGGATTGGTGGCCGCGAGAGCGTGGAGCGGGCCCGCGGCCCCGAGCGGACGCCCCGGGGGCAGCACCGCGACCAGGCCCTGCTTCGCGGCGTCGCTCCCCCCGAGCGCTCCCGCGCGCGGGGCGCGGGCAGTCCCTCCTCAGGAGCGGGTGGCGGTTCCGCAGCCCTCCTCGTCGCCTTCCCGCATACGCTCCTCCATCGACGTGCTCCGGTCGTACGGGTCGACCTCGGCACCGTCGCGTGCTTCGGCGTCGGTGCGCTCGGCGAGGAACGCGGGGGTCAGATAGCCGGTGTGGGTGTCGCAACCGCCGTTGGTGGTGTCCACCTTGTAGGAGACGAGGGAGAACGTCCCCGGCTCGATCACGATCTTCGCCGGGTCGTCCCAGCTCATCACCACCTCGCGGCGCACGATGGTGCGCGCGACCTCGTCGCTGTCCCCCTCTGCGCGCACGACCGGGTAGACGTAGGTGACGTCGGTGGACACCTGCACCGCACCGCGCTCGCCCTCCCGGAAGGTGACCCGGCCGCGGGTCTTGACCACGTCCCCGGCCGGCCGCACGTCGGAGGACCGGAAGCGGCTGAACAGCAGGAGCGGGTCGTTCTCGCGGTCGGGCGCGCCGAGCGCCTTCTTGAGGAAGCCCCGCACATCCGCCTGGTGCGGGTTGATCAGAGCGATGGCCCCGGTCGGCCGCTCGCCGCGCAGTACGGCGGGGTCGAGGCTGGACGCGGCGAGGAAGTCCCGGGTCTTCGTGAGCGCGTCCGCGACCTCCGCCCTGCTCATCCAGCCGGTCGCCCGTGGTTCGGGAAGGTGGATGCCCGCCGTTCCGTCGCTCCATCGCGCGGCCGGCGATCCCCTGAACGGCTCGTCCAGGGTGGGCGGCCGGTCCGCGGCCTCCTGCGCGGGCGCACCGGTCGGGCGCTCCGACTCCGCGGCGAGGGGCGTGGCGCTCGCACCGCCGTCGCCGTCGAACCAGCTGCCGATCCCCCAGGGGCCGACGGCCACGACCACCACGGCGACCGCGGCCGCCAGACCGAGCGCGGCCCAGCCCTTGCCCCTGCGCCGCCGGGCCGGCGTGTACGTCCGCCATCCCTCCGGCGGGCCGGACTCCTCCTGGAGCCGCTGCGCCACCATCCGGGCCCGAGCCGACGGCTCCTCGGGCGCCCCCCGGCCCCCGGCCTCGGCCTCCCTCAGGAAACGCTCCCACTCCTCGTCCGGTATGGACGCCCCGCCCTCGCTCAACTCACCGCTCCCGTCGCGTGGGTTGTGCTCGGTCCCTCCCCAGGCCCGAGCGCTGTCCGGGGCATCATCACACGGCCCGCCGACACCCGGTGGCGGGCGGTCCCGTCAGCGGCCGGGCGCCCCGACGCGCAGTCCGTCCATGACGAAATCCAGCAGCCGGCCGGCCCTCGGCTCCCAGTCCTCGCGCGGATCGAGCTGCCAGAGACCGGCGATGGCGAGGAAGAAGTCGTCCGGGGTCACCCCGGGGCGGACGACGCCGGCGTCCTCGCAGGCGCGGAGCAGGGCTCCGGCCGCCTCCATGACCGGGGTGGGGCCGGGCTTGGCGGGTCCGCCCGGCGCGCTGGTGACCAGCCGGATCGCGTCCGCGAGGCCGGCCTTGGTCATGGCGAAGCGAGCGAGGCGGTCCATCCACTCACGCAGGGCCCGTTCGGGCGGCCGCGTCCGGAGCAGCTCGCCCGCGGCATCGGCGACCTGTTGCATCTCGTAGCGGTAGACCTCCAGGACGAGGGCCTCCCGGTGCGGGAAGTTGCGGTAGAACGTGCCCTGCCCGACGCCCGCCTTCTTGGCGATCGCGCTCAGCGGGGCGTCCGCGCGCAGCGTCAGCTCGACCATGGCCACGCGCAGGATGCGCTCACGATTGCGCTGCGCGTCGAGACGCAGGGGGGCGTCCTTCTTCGGCTGGGACACGGATCCTCCTCGCGGGCTCGTGGCCGAAACCCGTCCTTGTTAACCGGACAGCTGTCCGTTACGTTTTTCCCGTGAACGGACAACAGTCCGGTTAGGGCTACCTTAGCGCCGGCCGCGTTCGCCGGACGCCGGATCGACCGGTCCCGGCCGGCGGTCCGATTCCTCGTCACCAGACACCAGAGAAGGCTGATCATGGCCCCAGCGACCTCGTCGACGTCCAGTGCGATCACCCTGAACATCAACGGCGAGAAGCACCACCTGCCCATCGACCACCGCACCACCCTGCTCGACGCCCTGCGCGAGCGCCTCGACCTCACCGGCACCAAGAAGGGCTGCGACCAGGGACAGTGCGGCGCTTGCACCGTCCTGGTCGACCGGCGACGCGTCGTCTCCTGCCTCAGCCTCGCGGTCGCGGCCGAGGGGCGCGAGATCACCACCATCGAAGGCGTGGCCGAGGGCGACGAACTGCACCCCGTCCAGCAGGCCTTCCTCGACCTCGACGGCTACCAGTGCGGTTACTGCACACCCGGCCAGATCTGCTCGGCCATCGCCGTCATCGAGGAACACGCGGCCGGCTGGCCGAGCGCCGTCACCGACGACCCGGGGCCCGGGGCAGGACCGCCACCGCTGACGCCCGAGGAGATCCGGGAGCGCATGAGCGGCAACCTGTGCCGCTGCGGCGCCTACGTCTCGATCGTCCAGGCCGTCGCCCGCGCCGCCGAGTCCCACGCCGAGGACCGTACGGCAGCCACGAAGGAGGCCGCCGCGTGAAGGAGTTCGGCTACCAGCGAGCCCACGACGTCACCGGTGCGGTCGCCCTCCTCGCCGCGGACACGGACGCGCGGTTCCTCGGCGGCGGCACCAACCTCGTCGACCTGATGAAGTCCGGCGTGGAGCGCCCCGCCCGCCTCGTCGACGTCCGCGAACTCCCCCTGGACCGCATCGAACCCACGGCGGACGGCGGTCTGCGCATCGGAGCGACCGTCACCAACAGCGATCTCGCCGCCCACCCCGAAGTCCGCCGCCACTACCCGGCGTTGGCCCAGGCCGTGCTGGCCGGAGCCTCTGGGCAGCTGCGCAACATGGCGACCGTCGGCGGCAACCTCCTCCAGCGCACCCGCTGCGGCTACTTCACCGACGTCTCCAAGCCCTGCAACAAGCGTGCCCCGGGCAGCGGTTGCCCCGCCGTCGCCGGTGAACACCACAACCACGCCGTCCTCGGCGCCTCCGACCACTGCGTGGCCGTTCACCCCTCCGACATGGGCGTGGCGCTGACGGCGTTCGACGCGGTGGTCTCGTACGAGAGCGCCGACGGGCCCGGCGAGACGCCGTTCACCGACTTCTACCTCCCCGTCGGAGACACCCCGCACCGGGAGACCGCCCTGCCGCCCGGCGCTCTGATCACCCACGTCAGCCTCCCCGCCGCGCCCGTCGCCGCCCACTCCCGCTACCGCAAGGTGCGCGAACGCGCCTCGTACGCCTTCGCCATCGGCTCCGTCGCCGCGGCGCTCGACATCGAGGACGGCCTCGTACGCGAAGCGCGCCTCGCGCTCGGAGCCGTCGCCTCCCGGCCCTGGCGCGCCCGCGCGGCGGAAGCCGTGCTGACCGGCGCACCGGCCGACGGCGCGACCTTCGCCGCCGCGGCGGACGCCGAACTGGCCGCCGCCCGGCCGCTGCCCGACAACGGATACAAGGTGACCCTCATGCGCAACCTCGTGGTCTCCGTACTCACCGAACTCGCCGGAAGGGACGCCCGATGACGACCACCACGCCGGGACCCCGGGCCGTGCGCGGAGCCGTCGGCGTCGCCCACACCCGCGTCGAGGGCCGGGACAAGGTCACCGGCGCGGCCCGCTACGCGGGCGAGATACCGTATCCGGACCTGGCCCACGGGTGGCTCGTGCTGTCCACGGTCACCCGTGGCCGGATCCTCGACGTGGAGACCGCCCCGGTCCTCGACATGCCGGGCGTGCTCACCGTGCTGCACCACGGCAACGCCCCGCGCCTGAACCTCGATTACGTCGGCATGCTCGGCACCCCGCCGGACCCGACCTGCGCCGTCTTCCAGAACGACAGGGTGCCGTTCGCCGGCTGGCCGGTCGCGCTCGTCGTCGCCGAGACCTCCGAGGAGGCCCGGGAGGCCGCCGAAGCGCTCGTGGTGACGTACGAGCAGGAGCCCCACGACACCACGCTCGTCGCCGGCCACCCGGACGCCTACCCCGCCGAGAGCCACATGCCCGCCGAGACGGAGAAGGGCGACCTGGAGGACCGGCTGGCCGCGTCCGCCCATGTGGTGGACGCGCGGTACACCACCCCCGAAGAGCAGCACAGCATGATGGAGCCGCACGCGGCGACCGCCCGCTGGGACGGCGGCCGGCTGGAGGTCGTCGACTCCAACCAGGGCGCCGTCTGGGTCCAGAGCGAGCTGGCCATGATGTTCTCGCTCGACGCCTCCTCGGTGCGGGTCCGCTCCGAGCACATCGGTGGTGGCTTCGGCAGCAAGGGCCTGCGCGCCCACCAGGTGTCCGCCGTGATGGCCGCCACCGCGCTGCGGCGCCCGGTGCGCGTGGTGCTGACCCGGCGGCAGACGTTCACCCTGGGCGGCTACCGCAGTCCCACCACCCAGCGGATCAGGCTCGGCGCGGCCCCCGACGGCCGGCTGCTGGCCCTGGAACACCTCTCGCTGAACCAGACGTCGACGGTGTACGAGTTCGTCGAGCCCAGCGCGGGCGTCGCCCGGGTGATGTACGACGCCGAGGCGCACCGCACCGGCAACCACGTCGTACGGCTCGACGTGCCGTCCCCGACCTGGATGCGCGCACCGGGGGAGGCCCCGGGGTCCTTCGCGATCGAGGCGGCCCTCGACGAGCTCGCCGTACGCGCCGGTGTCGACCCGATCGAACTGCGCCTGCGCAACGAGCCGGAGGTGGGCCCCGTCTCGGGGCTCCCGTTCAGCAGCCGCAATCTGGCGGCCTGCTTCCGCGAGGGCGCGCGCAGGTTCGGCTGGGCGGACCGCGATCCGCGTCCCGGCACCCGCCGCGACGGACGCTGGCTGCTGGGCACCGGCACGGCGGCGGCCTCCTTCGGCGCCGGGGCCGCCCCGTCCACCGCCCTGATCACGGCGGAGGCGGACGGTTCGTTCACCGTACGGATCACCGCCGCCGACATCGGTACCGGAGCCCGCACCGCGCTCACCCTGATCGCCGCCGACGCGCTGGAGACCGCACCCGAACGGGTCCGGGTCCGCATCGGCGACAGCGACTTCGGCCCCGCGATGATCGCCGGCGGTTCCATGGGCACCCGCTCCTGGGCCTGGGCCGTCACGGCCGCCGCCGCCGAACTGCGGGAGCGGCTCGCGGTGACCACGAGCATCCCCCCGGAGGGGATCACGGTGCGGTCCGACACCACCGAAGCACTCGGAAGCCTCGCGGCGAAGGAACGGCACTCCTACGGGGCGCAGTTCGCCGAAGTCGCCGTCGACACCGCCACCGGCGAGGTCCGGGTGCGCCGCATGCTGGGCGTCTTCGCCGCGGGCCGCATCGTCAATCCGCTCACGGCCCGCAACCAGCTCGTCGGCGGGATGACCTGGGGCATCTCCATGGCCCTGCACGAGGAGGCGGTCCGCGACCGGAACAGCGGCGGTCACTACGCCCCCGATCTCGCCGGCTACCACGTGGCCACGCACGCCGACGTCCCGGACATCGAGGCGGACTGGGTGGACGACCACGACCCGGACGACCCGGTCGGCATCAAGGGCATCGGGGAGATCGGCATCGTGGGCGCGGCGGCGGCCGTCGCCAACGCGGTCTGGCACGCCACCGGCGCCCGCCACCGGGACCTGCCGATCCGCCCCGACCGGATCCTCGCGGCGACGGTGCCGGACCCCGCCGGGGGAGCGGCGGATGCTTGACATCGCCGGCGAGCTGCACCGATGGATGGCGGAGGGCCGGGAGTTCGCCGTCGGCACCGTCGTCTCCGTCGGCGGCAGCGCGCCGCGCGGGCCCGGCGCGGCCCTCGCCGTCGACAGTGAGGGCACGGCCATCGGGTCGGTCTCCGGTGGCTGTGTGGAGGGCGCGGTCTATGAACTGTGCGCCCAGGCGCTCCAGGACGGCCAGACCGTGCGCGAACAGTTCGGCTACAGCGACGAGGACGCCTTCGCTGTCGGGCTGACCTGCGGCGGGGTCATCGACATCATGATCACGCCGGTCCGCGCCGACTCGCCGGAACGCGCGGTGCTCAAGGCCGCGCTGTCCGCAGCGGTCTCCGGCACGGGGGCCGCCCTCGCCCGGGTGGTGAGCGGCCCGGACGGGTCCCTGGGACGGGCGCTGCTCGTCCGCGCCGACGGTACGTACGAGGGCGGGCTCGGCGGGCGCCCGGAGCTGGACCGTGCGGCGGCGGCCGAGGCCTCGGCCCTGCTGGACGCCGGCCGCACCGGCACCGTCACCCTCTCCGAGGACGGGACGCACTGCCCCGGCGGGCTCACCCTGCTCGTCGAGAGCAGCGTGCCACCGCCCCGCATGATCGTCTTCGGCGCGGTGGACTTCGCGGCGGCGCTGGTACGGGCCGGGAAGTTCCTGGGCCACCACGTGACGGTGTGCGACGCCCGGCCCGTCTTCGCCACCCCGGCCCGGTTCCCCGACGCCGACGAGGTCGTCGTCGACTGGCCCCACCGCTATCTCCGGCGCACCCCCACCGACGGGCGCACGGTGCTGTGCGTGCTGACGCACGAGGCCCGGTTCGACGTGCCGCTGCTCACGGAGGCGCTGCGGATGCCCTCCGCGTTCGTCGGCGCGATGGGATCGCGCCGCACCCACGAGGACCGCGGGCGCCGGCTGCGCGAGGCAGGACTGAGCGACCGGGAGCTGGACCGCCTGCGTTCGCCCATCGGCCTGGACCTCGGAGCCCGTACGCCCGAGGAGACGGCCCTGTCCATCGCCGCGGAGATCGTGGCGGCCCGGCGGGGCGGCACGGGCCTGCCCCTGACCGGAGGCGCGGAGCCCATCCACCGGGAACCGCACCAGGAGTCCCACCGGGACCTGCGGGCCGTCAGCCGGCGCTGAGTCCGCCGCGGATCCGGTCGACGACGGCGGCGACGAGCTGGTCGAACTGCTCGTCCGCGGTGGGAAGGGACAGGGCGGCGGCCTCCCGCAGGGTGGGAATGTCGAGGCCGGCGTGAGCGGCGAGCCAGGTGTCGGGGACGAGCGTGTTCCGGTCGTCCCCGGCCCGGCCGGCGGGCCCGTCGACCACGATGGCGAAGGACATTACGAGCAGGGAGAGATGACGGTGCGCCGCGAGCGCCGCCGGGAGGTCCAGGCCGACGTCCCGCAGCAGCCGGAGGAACCGGTCCAGGTTGAGCAGGCGGTTGGGGTGCACCGAGGCCGGGGGCGTCTCCTCGTCCAGGGAGACCAGCAGGGCGCGGGGCCAACGGCGGTAGAGCGCGCGCAGGGAGCCCGCGTAGCCGGCGACGGAGGTCTCCCAGGCCGCGGGGTCGAGCGGGGGCGGGTTCCAGGAGGTCAGCATCAGGTCGACGGCCAGGCTGACGACTTCCCCGCGATCCTCGACGTAGTTGTACAACGCCCGCACGGTCACGCCCAGTTCGGCGGCGAGGGCCCGCATCGTGAGGGCCGGGAACCCTTGTGCGCCCGCCATCTCCAGAGCCTTGGCGGCGATGATCCCGCGAGTGAGGACGGGGCGGCCCTTGCGTGTGGCGGGTCGGCGGCGAGGCGTGGCAGGCATGGCGACAGCGTACGGCCCGCTTGAACTTCACACATGTTGACTTTAGTGATGGGTGGAGCCAGGCTGGCCATGTCACGAGCCGCCAGGGCTCGTTCGCCTGCTCTCGCCGTGCGGGCCGTCCACGCCCGTTCGAGCCCGGAGGCCGATTCCGCATGCCTGCTCAGAAGTCCCGACGCCTTCCGCCGCTGAGCGGGGTGCTGGTACTCGTGATGGCCTCCACGGGCCTGGTGGTCGTCGACCTGACGATCGTGGCCATCGGGCTCCCGCTGATCAGCGCCGACGTCGCGGACGGAGCCTCGGCCGAGTCCGTGGTGGTCACGTACATGGTCGCCATGGGCGCGCTCACCCAGGTCGTGGGAAGCCTGTCGGACCGCTGGGGCCGACGGACCCTGTTCCTCGCCGGGATCGCCGTGTTCACCCTGGCCTCCCTGGCCGCGACCGTGGCACCGGATCTGCTGTGGCTCAACGCCGCCCGGGTGGTCCAGGGGGCGGGAGCCGCCGCGATCATGGTGAACGGCATTCCGCTGCTCTCGGACCGCTATGAGGGTGAGGAACGCGACCTCGCGATCGGCGCCTGGGGCTCGTTCGCGACCGCGGCGGGCCTGCTCGCGCCGACCCTCGGCGGGGTGCTGGCCGAGACCTTCGGCTGGCGGGCGGTCTTCGCGGTCAACCTGCCCCTCGGCGTGGCCGCCTGGGTGCTGGCCGTACGCGTGCTGCCCCGCTCCCCGGGGGCGTCGGGGGCGGGGCGGACGGACTGGCTCGGCAGCCTGCTGCTCATGCTCGGCCTCGGCACGGCGACGCTGCTGATGCTCCGCCCCGCCGACGCACCCTGGTCAGGGCAGGAGACCGCGGTGCTGCTCACCGCCTGTCTGGCACTGTCCGCCTTCCTGGCCGTCCAACTCCGGGTGCCCGCGCCCACGCTGGAGCTCCGGATGTTCGCCCGGCCCGCGTTCTCCGGTGCCATGCTGGCCGTCCTGCTCAGCCGCGTCCTGACCATCGGCGGCTCGGTCTACCTGGTGCTGTACTTCTCCGACGGCCTCGGTATGGGCCCGACCGGGGCGGGCCTGCTGATGACCCCGATCTTCCTCGCCCAGATCGTCATGGGCCTGGTCGGCTCCAAACTGATCGGCCGCTGGGCACCCGGCCCGGTCATCGGCTCCGGCTACGCGCTCAAGGGCGTCGGCCTCGCCGCTCTGGCGTTGCTGATCACCCCCGACACCCCGTGGTGGGCGCTGCTGGTGCCGCTGCTCGCCTGGGGAGCGGGCGGCGGCATCGCGGGCGCACCCGTCATGGCCGTCGCCGTGCGGGTCACGGCCCCCGAACGGGTCGGCATGGTCGCCGGGACCGTCGCCACCCTCGCGTCCCTCGGCGCGGGGGTCGGCACCGCGGCGCTCGGCGCGGTCTTCACCCTCCACGGCGGCCACAGCGCCCAGGCGGTCACCGACGGCGCCCGAGCCGTACTGGGCGTCTCCGCGGCGCTCGCGGTCGTCGCCGTGCTCACCACCGTCACGCTCATCGGACCGCGCCGCGTCCCCGGCCCGGGCCCGACCCCTGCCCCGACCTCGGCCTCGGCGAAGGAAGGCGGCGATCCTTCGGCCGCCCGGACCTGAGGACCGCCGACGGCGTCAACTCAGGAGGCGTCCTGCCGGCGCACCATCTCGGCGATCCAGACGGGCGCGAACGGGGACGTGCAGCCCGGGGAGGTCGGATAGTCCTTGAGCACCTCCAGCCGCTCACCGATGCCGACGGCGCGGGCGCGGAGGCCGGGGTGGTCGATCCCGATCCGGGCCAGGCAGTGGTTCATCGCCCACTGCAGACGGTCCGGAGCGTCCTTCATCCGCGCCTCGATGACGTCGAGCAGCCCCGGGAGGTCGAGGGCCTCGGGCTTCTTCCTGACGCGCTCGGTGGTGAGCGCCCAGCCGGCGCTCTCGACCAGGGGGTCCGGGTCGGCGGTCCAGGCCAGGCGCAGCTCCTCGGCGTGCGGGTTCTTCTTCACCACGTAGTTCACGAGCCAGTCGTGCACCTTGGGCGCCCGGGCCTCACGCACCATGGCGTCCAGGGCGTCACGCTCGAACGCCTTCGGCTGGCAGATCAGCAGGGCCAGCAGCATCGCCGCGGTGTCATCCGTCTCCCAAAGTCGGCACGCGAGTTCCTGCCGCGTCTTCAGCCGCTTCGCGAGGGCACGCAGCTTTCCGAGGTTCACCCCGTGATCGTCGCCGTGCTTCTCGTTCACCGCGCGCGCCTTCGGATCCTCCAGCGCGGCCAGTTCGGCCATCACCTCGGCCACCGTCGCGTCGGCCGGTGTCTCCGCGGCCACCTCGGCCTCCTGTTGGTCCGCTCGTCCGTTCCCCTGCCGGCCGGAACGAGCGGATCCAGCGTACGACGGACCTCCGGCGCACGGCCGGCGTCCCCGGTGCGGCGAGCGGCGCATGTTTGGCGGGGCCGTTCGGGGTCACTCCAGTACAGCGGCGCGAGCCACCGGGAACAGACATGCCCGGGTAGCGGACCCTGAGGTGCGCGCCGGGGACGAGGAGACAGGAACCGATCGACGGTGGGACTCCCACTGACCGCACAGGAGGACACGATGCGTGACGTACGCAGGATCCTGCGGGCCAAGGTACTGAAGGCCCGCGGACTGGCCACGGAATCGGAGGGCAAGGCGCTCGACGACCAGGACCGCAGGGACGAGGGCCGACGCCGGCAGGCCGAGGCGCGCCGGCAGGAGCAGCAGGACAGGCCCGACGGGCGTCCCGGCCGTTGAACGGGCCAGGGGTTCGCGTACCCGAGGGCGAAGACGGCCCGATGACGCGGCAGATCCTGCCGGACGCGTCCGGCAGGGCCCGGCGGCCGGGCGCGGAAGCTCCACGGCCGGGCCGGGTCGTGCGGCTGCCCGGCGTCTACCGGCCACAGACCGACACCCTTCTCCTCGCCCTGGCCATGCGCCGCGAGGGGATCGGCCCGGGCACGGACCTGCTGGACCTCTGCACCGGGAGCGGCGCGCTGGCCCTGCACGGCGCCCGGCTCGGCGCCCGCGTCACCGCGGTGGACATCAGCCGTCGGGCCGTCGCGTCCGCGCGGCTGAACACCGCGCTCGCCCGCCTGCCCGTCACCGTACGCAGGGGTGACCTGCTCGGGGCCCTGCCCGGCCGCACGTTCGACGCCGTCGTCAGCAACCCCCCGTACGTTCCCGCCCCCGGTCTGTCGGTGCCACGGCACGGGCCCGGCCGCTCCTGGGACGCGGGCCCCGAAGGGCGGGTGATCCTCGACCGCATCTGTGACGACGCCTTCGCCGCGCTGCGCCCCGGCGGGCTGCTCCTGCTGGTCCAGTCGGGGCTGAGCCGCCCCGAGGAGACGGTCGGCCGGCTGTCCGCGGCCGGACTGGACGTCACCGTGACCGACCGGGTGACGATCCCGTTCGGGCCGGTCACCCGACGCCGGGCCGCCTGGCTGCGGGAGAAGGGTCTGCTGAGGGATCGGCTGGACAGGGAGGAACTGGTGGTGATCCGTGCCCGGAAGGAATGAGACGCCGCGACGTGTGGTGATGAACCGGGATGGCCCGATCCTGGTGGAAGGGCCGGTCGAGGTCGTGGGCGACGACGGTACGACGACCCGGTCCGACCGCTTCGCCGTCGCGATCTGCACCTGCCGCCGCAGCCGCGCCTACCCCTGGTGCGACACCAGCCACCGCCGCCGCAAGCCCGCCGCGCCCTCCGGGGCCCCGCCCGGCGACCGACAGCCCCAGGAGGGCGAGGAGGAGTCCCGACCGTGACGACCCCGGAAACCACCATCCACAGGAGCCCCGCGGCGTCTCCCGGACTTCCCCGGGCGCGCGGCCCCCTGAGCGAGAGCGTCCTCGCCGTGCTGGCGGGCGGCGGAGCCCCTCTGCCCGCAGCTGGCGCGGTCCGCCGCTCCGACCCGTACGGGGACGACCTCCAGCTGCTCCTGTACGTCCTGTACGAGCTCCACTACCGGGGCTTCGCGGGCGTGGACGAGCGCCTGGAATGGGACCCCGCCCTGCTCACCGTGCGCGCGGCGGCCGAGGACGTCTTCCTGGACGCGCTGCGCCGCGACAGCGGCCCCGGCGGGAAGGACGTGGCGGAGGCGGTCGACGCGCTCCAGCTGGAACCCGTGCGGGACGACGGCCACAGCGTCAGCCACCACCTCCGGCGGGACGGAGAGCTGTGGCAACTGCGCGAGTACGCCGCCGTGCGCTCCCTCTACCACCTCAAGGAAGCCGACCCGCACCTGTGGGTGGTGCCCAGGCTCCACGGCCGGGCGAAGGCGGCGATGGTCGCCGTCGAGTTCGACGAATTCGGCGCGGGCCGGGCCGAGGACATCCACGCGCAGCTCTTCGCCGACCTGATGACCGACCTCGGCCTCGACGCGCGGTACGGCCACTACCTCGACGCCGCGCCCGCCCAGGCCCTGGCCACCGTCAACCTCATGTCCCTCTTCGGGCTCCACCGGCGGCTGCGCGGCGCGCTCGTCGGGCACTTCGCCACCGTGGAGATCACCTCGTCCCCCGGGTCGAGGAGGCTGGCCGAGGCCCTGCGCCGCGCGGGCGCGGGCCCCGCCGCCCAGCGGTTCTACGACGAGCACGTGGAAGCCGACGCGGTCCACGAACAGGTGGTGCGCCACGAGGTGATCGGCGGCCTGCTGGAGGACGAGCCCGGCCTGGCGGCGGACGTCGTCCTGGGCATCGAGGCGACCGGCCACCTGGAAGACCTCCTCGGGGACCACCTGCTGGCGGCGTGGCGTGAGGGCCGCTCGGCCCTGCGCACACCGCTCTGACGCCCTGAGGAGGGGCGGGGCCGACTCAGAAGGTGACGTCGTCCGCGGCGAGGACCGTGACCGACGTGTCGCGCTCCACAGCGCCGTACGGACGGAGGGATCAGGACTTCGCTCACCCCCTGAGCCGGTCAGGGGCCCGTCACAGAGCTTGCTGGAGCACGCCGTCGCGCACGCGCTCGCAGGACTGGCTGAGCAGGCGCGACACGTGCATCTGGGAGATGCCCAGCTGTTCGGCGATCCGCACCTGCGTCATGTCCCGGAAGTAGCGCAGGTACAGGATGGTCCGCTCCCGCTCAGGGAGCCCCCGCAGCCCCGGCTTGACGGCCTCGCGGTCGATGGCGACGTTCAGCGCCTCGTCACAGGATCCCAGGCGGTCGGCCAAGGACGTTCCGCCTTCGACGCCCATGGGCTCCGCGTCCAGGGAGAGGGCGCTGTAGCTCTCCAGCGCCTGCATGCCCAGCAGCACGTCGTCCTCGCTGAGCCCGGTGGCGGACGCGACCTCGGCGCAGGTCGGGAACCTGCCGCCGATCTCCTGCGCCAGATCGCGCCGGGCCACCCGCACCCGGTTGCGAAGATCCTGGACGCGTCGGGGCACATGGACGTCCCACGTGTGATCGCGGAAGTGCCGCTTGAGTTCGCCGGTGATGGTGGGGACGGCATAGGTTTCGAAGGCCTTGCCCCGCAGCGGGTCGAAGCGGTCCACCGCCTTGACGAGCCCCATCGCGGCCACCTGCCGCAGATCATCCATGGATTCGCCGCGGTTGCGGAAACGAGAGGCGATCCGATGGGCCATCGGAAGCCACACACAGATCGTCTCGTCGCGCAACGCGGTCCGCTCCGGCCCCGGAGGAAGCTCCCGCAGCCGCTGAAACGCCTGGCCGGGCGATCGGGTGCCCGTGACATGGTCGGGCTCGGGGACGGCTGCTGCCTGCATGGTGGTCACTCCTCGTCGACGATGCGGTCGGGTCGCGCGGGAGAGGAACACCGGACCGGACAGACGCCGCCCGGAACCCCACGGGCGCACCTCTAGTCCTTAAGTACAAAACGTCCCATACCCGTAGAAATATAGTTAAACGTGATTGGCTGTCGCGCGCAGGCCGGCGTCTCCGATCAGCACGGCAGCCGGAGTCCGGCCCGAAGGGGCTGTCGCCGAGGTGTTCGAGCAGCTCGCCGGCTCCACGGGCTCGGGAGAGGGCTTGCCCCGGTCGCCGTCGTCCGAGCTCGCCGTGGCCCGGATCGCCTCGTCCGCGTCCACCGTCCGCCGCAGTGCCGCGAGCTCAGCCCCGCCCACCTTCACCGTGTACGCGGAGCTGATGTGCATCCTGCTGGGGCCACGGTGGGACCCCTAGCGGCCGCTCGATCAGATCACCGGAGCCGAGGCCGACCCACCCCGGCCCTCCTCGGGTGACCCCGTTTGAACACAGGCACACGGGTAGACGGCGCAAGTCCCTGCCGTCCGAACCGGAAGAAGAAGCCGTGCCGCGAGATCAGCGCAAGAACATCTTCGTCGTCGGAATGGACGAGGCGAACCTGCGAACGCTGGAGGCCGTTCCGGACGCCCGCCACCACCGCCTCCACCCCCTGCTCAGCATCAAGGAGTTGCAGGAGGACGAGACCACCGTCGACGAACTGCTGACCCGCGCCCGCGCCGTCCTCGACGCGCACGAGGGGGGCATCGACGCGATCGTCGGCTACTGGGACTTCCCCGTGAGCACCCTCGTACCCCTGCTGAGCAGGGAGTACGGCACGACGAGTACCAGCCTGGAATCCGTCGTCAAGTGCGAGCACAAGTACTGGAGTCGGCTGGAGCAGCAGAAAGTCATCGACGAACACCCCCGCTTCGGCCGGGTGGATCTGGACAGCGACGATCCGCGGCCGCCGGACGGCGTGAACTTCCCCATGTGGCTCAAGCCCGCCCTGGCCTACTCCTCCGAGCTGGCCTTCGGCGTCTCGGACATGACGGAATTCCGTTCGGCGGTCACGGAGATACGCGAGGGAATAGCCCGGGTGGGAAAGCCTTTCGAAGCCATACTCGATCTTCTGGAACTTCCGCCGGAAATGGCGGGGGTCGGCGGGCAGGTCTGTCTGGCCGAAGAGGCCATGACGGGTATCCAGGTGGCTGTCGAGGGATACGTCCACCGGGGCGAGGTCACCGTCTACGGCGTGATCGACTCGATCAACTACCCCGGCTCCTCGTCCTTCCTGCGCCACCAGTATCCGAGCACCCTCCCGGCCCCGGTGGTCCAGCGGTTGCACGAGGTCAGCGAACGCACCATGCGGCAGATCGGCATGGACGCGGCGACCTTCAGCATCGAGTACTTCTACGACCCGAAGACCGCCGACATCAGCCTGCTGGAGATCAACCCCCGGCACTCCCAGTCGCACGCGGAGATGTTCGACTTCGTCGACGGCGTGCCCAACCACCATCGGATGTTCCGGCTCGCCCTGGGCGGCGACCCGGCCCTGCCGCCCGGCGGCGGCCGCTACAAGGTGGCCGCCAAGTGGTACTACCGCTGGTTCGGCGAGGGCCGTGTCCACCAGGTGCCGACCGCCGAGGACATCGCCGCCATCGAGCGGGAGATCCCGGGCGTCCGGATCGACATGGTCCCCGCCGAGGGGCAGCGGCTCTCCTCGGTCACGGGCCAGGACAGCTACAGCTACGAACTCGCCCACATCTTCACCGGCGGGGACGACGAGGACGACCTGCGCCGCAAGTTCGACGCCTGCATCGCGGCCCTCGGCCTGAGCTTCGACGAGACGCGACCGGGCGGGCGCGGCCGGAATTCTTCGTGACGCCCCGGGTACCCGCCCCCACCGGACCCGATGTCAGGAAGGACCCTGCCACCCGTATGCGATTCGTCGAGCACCTTCCGTACGAGACGGGGGAAGAGGACCACGTCACGATCACCATGGCGGACGGGGTGCGCCTGTCGGCCAGGATCTGGCGGCCCACCTCGTCCGACGGGGACCCGGTCCCCGCGGTCGTGGAGTGCATCCCCTACCGAAAGAACGACCTCACCTCGACCCGCGACGCCATCCACCACCCGTACATCGCGGGCCACGGCTACGCCTGCGTACGCGTGGACCTGCGAGGGACGGGCGAGTCGGAGGGCGTGCTCCTGGACGAGTACCTGGAGCAGGAGCAACGCGATGCCGAAGAGGTGCTGGCCTGGGTCGCCGCGCAGCCCTGGTGCGACGGGAGCACCGGCATGATGGGCATCTCCTGGGGCGCCTTCGCCGCGCTCCAGACGGCGGCCCGGCGCCCCGAGAGCCTGAAGGCCATCGTCATCGCCTCCTTCACCGACAACCGGTACGCGGACGACATGCACTACCTCGGCGGCGCCATGCTCTCCGACAACCTCGCCGAGGCCGGGACGATGTTCGCGTACGCCACCTGCCCTCCCGACCCCGCCCTGGTGGGGGAGCGGTGGCGCGCCATGTGGCGGGAGCGGCTGGAGGCCGCCCGCCCCTGGGTCCTGGAATGGCTCCGCCACCCGCACCGCGACGCCTACTGGCAGCACGCCTCCCTCAACGAGGACTACGCGCGGCTGCGCTGCCCCGTCCTCGCCTCCAGCGGCTGGGCGGACGGCTACTCCAACGCCGTCACCCGGCTCCTGGCCAACGTGGACGTCCCCCGCAAGGGGCTGATCGGACCCTGGTCCCACACGCTGCCGCACCTCGGCGAGCCCGGTCCGGCCATCGGCTACCTCCAGGAGGTCGTCGCGTGGTGGGACCACTGGCTCAAGGGCGTCGACAACGGGGTGATGGACGGGCCGATGCTCCGGACCTGGATGCAGGACAGCGTCCCGCCGTCCACGTCCTACCAGGAGCGCCCCGGCCGCTGGGTCGCCGAACCCTCCTGGCCCTCGCCGCGGGTCAAGGAGGTGGCGCACCCGCTGAGGGGCTCCGCCATCGTGACGGAGGACATGGAGGAGGCGGCTCCGCCCGGCCGTGCCCGTACGGTCCGGTCGCCGCTCTCCGTGGGCCAGTTCGCCGGGAAGTGGGCCTCGTACAACGCTCCGCCCGACCTGCCCTACGACCAGCGCGAGGAGGACGGTGGCTCCCTGGTCTTCGAGACCGAACCGCTCGCCGATCGGCTGGAGATCCTCGGCTCGCCCTCCGTCGCCCTGGAGGTCTCCGCCTCCGCGCCGGTCGCCCAGATCACGGCCAGGATCTCCGACGTCGCCCCCGACGGCCGCGCCACCCGGGTGACGTACGGCGTACTGAACCTGACCCACCGCGAGAGCGACGAGAACCCCGAACCACTGGAGCCCGGCAGGCGCTGTCAGGTCCGCATCCCGCTGAACGGGGTCGCGCAGGCGTTCCCGTCCGGCCACCGGGTCCGGCTCTCCCTCTCGACCTCCTACTGGCCCCTGGTGTGGCCGGCGCCGGAAGCCGTCCTGCTCACCGTCCACGGGGACGGTGGTGCGCTGACCCTGCCCGTACGCCCCACCGAGGAGCCGGACGGCATGCCCCAGACGGACTTCGGGGAGCCGGAGGGGTGCCGGCCGCCCCCCGTCACCCGGCTGACCGAACCCGAGCAGGCGTGGGACGTCTCCAGGAGCCTGGTGGACTATCACTCGGCCCTCGACATCGTGAAGGACCGGGGCATACAGCGGTACGAGGAGAACGGCATCGAGGTGGGGCTGCGGGCCTGCGAGAAGTACACCTCCGTGGCCGACGACTTCACCTCCCCGAGCGCCCGGTCCGCGTGGACCATGCGGTTCTCCAGGCCCGGCTGGGACGTCCGGGTCGAGACGAGCACCGTCCTGACGGCGAACGCGGACGCGTTCACCGTCGACGCCACGCTGGACGGTTACGAAGGCGGCCGCCGGGTCTTCTCCCGCACCTGGAACGAGACCGTTCCCCGGGATCTGGCCTGATGACCCGAGAGGGAGGACGAGGCCGGACGTGACGATCACCACCGAGGGCGCGGTGTACGGGTGCCTCGGCATCGGAGCCTTCCTCGCCGCGGTGCTGCCCCGGCTGCTCTCCCGTCTGCCGGTCTCCGTGCCGATCGTCTTCCTGGCCGCCGGAGTGGCCCTCTACCTGACGCCGCTGCCGCTGCCGGAGGTCGACCCGGTCGCCGACCGCCTCTGGGTGCACCACCTCAGCGAGCTCTGCGTGATCGTCTCGCTGATGGGGGCGGGGCTGGCCATCAACCGCCCCTTCGGGTGGAGGTCCTGGGCCTCGACCTGGCGGCTGCTCGGGCTGGCGATGCCGCTGACGATCGGGGCGACGGCGCTGGCCGTGTGGGGACTGCTCGGCTGGCCGGTGTCCGTGGTGCTCCTGGTGGCCGCGGTCCTCGCGCCGACGGACCCCGTGCTCGCCTCCGAGGTGCGGGTGGGGGAGCCGTCCGCCGAGAAGAACGACGAGGACGAGGTCCGCTTCGCGCTGACGAGCGAGGCCGGACTCAATGACGGCTTCGCCTTTCCGTTCGTCCTCGCGGCCATCGCCCTGGCCGCCGCGGGGGAGAGCTGGACCGGGGGCTGGCTGACGCACTGGGCCTGGAGCGACGTGCTCGTACGGACCTCCGTGGGTGTGGCGGCGGGCCTGGCCATCGGCGTCCTGCTGGGGCGGTTGCTCTTCCGGTCCCGCGCCGGATCGCTGCGGCTCGCCGAACAGGGCGAGGGGTTCGTGGCGCTGGCGGCGACCTTCCTGGCCTACGGCCTCACCGAGGCTCTGCACGGCTACGGCTTCCTCGCGGTCTTCGTCACCGCGTGCGCCCTGCGCCGGTCGGAGCACAGTCACGGCTACCACCAGGTGATGCACGCCTTCGTCGAGCAGATCGAACGCCTGCTGATGGCTCTGCTGCTGTTCGGCGTGGGCGCCTATCTGGCATCGGGCGGTCTGGCCGCGCTCACCTGGAGGGGTGCGGCGGTCGGCGTGCTGCTGCATCTCCTCATCCGCCCGGCCGCCGGCCTGCTCGCCCAGCTGCGGGGCCCGGGCCGCCCGGAGGAGCGCGCGGCCATCGCCTTCTTCGGGATCCGGGGCATCGGCTCGCTCTTCTATCTCGCCTACGCCTTCGGGAAGGGGGACTTCGGGCCGTACGAGAGGGAGATGTGGGCGGTCGTCGTCTTCTCCGTCCTGATCTCCGTGGTGGTCCACGGGGTCGCGGCGGCCCCGGTGACCTCCTACCTCGACCGGCGCTCGGCCGAGTCCTCCCGACGCGATGCCCGTACCCGCCCCGGCCCCGAGCCCGGGTGAGCCGCGTCTCACCGGGGCCCCACGACTTGTCTATGCAACGAGTTGCATAGAAGGATCGCGGTATGGCCCTCGACCACGCGATCCTCGTCTCCCTGCTGGAGAAGCCCGGCTCCGGCTATGAGCTGGCCCGGCGGTTCGAGCGGTCCATCGGGTACTTCTGGACCGCCAGCCACCAGCAGATCTACCGCGTGCTCGGGCGGATGGTGACCGACGGCCTGCTCCTCGTCCGCGAGGTGCCGCAGCAGAGCCGGCCGGACAAGAAGGAGTACTCCGTGACCGGGTCCGGCCGCGCGGCCCTCGCCGCGTGGCTGCACAAGCCGATCGAACCGGAGAGCCTCCGGCACGACCTCGCCGTGAAGATCCGGGGCGCGGCCTTCGACGACCCGGCCGCCCTGATCCGCGAGGTCGAGCGGCACCACCAGGCGCACCGGGACCGGCTCGCGCACTACCTCGCCGGGGAACTGCGCGATTTCACCGGGCCCGACGCCCCCGCGCCCGCGGACGCGGGCCAGGAACTCCAGCACGTCGTGCTGCGCGGCGGGATCGCGTTCGAGCGCATGACGATCGCCTGGCTCGACGACGTACTCGACACCCTCAACCGGCTCGCGGCTTCGGGGCCGGACGCCTGAACGGCGCCCCGACCGCCACCTCCGTAACCACCACGACCCCCACCCTTCCCGGAAGGCACCGCCATGGCTGAGTCCTTGCTGTTCAACCCGCGCACCTACGACCCCGAGCACTTCGACCCGGAGACCCGCAGGCTGCTGCGCGCCACCGTCGACTGGTTCGAGGAGCGCGGCAAGCGCCGGCTGATCGAGGACTACCGCTCCCGCGCCTGGCTGGGCGACTTCCTCGCCTTCTCCGCGAAGGAGGGGCTGTTCGCCACCTTCCTGACCCCCGCCTCCGCCGCGGTGGACGCGGTGGCCGGGGCGGGGACGGACCGGCGCTGGGACACCGCCCGGATCGCCGCACTCAACGAGATCTTCGGGTTCTACGGTCTGGACTACTGGTACGCCTGGCAGGTGACCATCCTCGGTCTCGGCCCGGTCTGGCAGAGCGACAACGCCGCCGCCCGCGACCGTGCGGCCGAACTCCTCTCCCAGGGCGAGGTGTTCGCCTTTGGGCTCTCCGAGAAGACCCACGGCGCCGACATCTACTCCACCGACATGCTGCTGGAGCCGGACAGCGAGGTCGACGGCGGCTTCCGGGCCTCCGGCTCCAAGTACTACATCGGCAACGGCAACGCCGCCGGGCTCGTCTCCGTCTTCGGCCGGCGCACGGACGTCGAGGGCCCCGACGGTTACGTCTTCTTCGCGGCCGACAGCCGCCACGAGGCGTACCACCTGGTGAAGAACGTCGTCGACTCCTCCAAGTACGTCAGCGAGTTCCGCCTCGACGGCTACCTGGTGGCCCCCGCCGACATCCTGCACACCGGCCGAGCCGCGTTCGACGCCGCGCTCAACACCGTCAACGTCGGCAAGTTCAACCTCTGCACCGCCTCCATCGGCATCTGCGAGCACGCGATGTACGAGGCCGTCACCCACGCGAGCAACCGCATCCTCTACGGCCGCCCCGTCACCGCCTTCCCGCACGTGCGGCGCGAGCTGACCGACGCCTACGTCCGGCTCGTCGGGATGAAGCTGTTCAGCGACCGCGCCGTCGACTACTTCCGCTCCGCCGGGCCCGAGGACCGCCGCTACCTGCTCTTCAACCCGATGACGAAGATGAAGGTGACCACGGAGGGCGAGAAGGTCATCGACCTCATGTGGGACGTCATCGCCGCCAAGGGCTTCGAGAAGGACAACTACTTCGCCCAGGCCGCCGTCGAGATCCGGGGTCTGCCGAAGCTGGAGGGCACGGTCCACGTGAACCTCGCGCTGATCCTCAAGTTCATGCGCAACCACCTGCTGAACCCGGTCGACTTCCCGGCCGTCCCGACCCGCCTGGACGCCGCCGACGACGCGTTCCTCTTCCGGCAGGGCCCCGCACGCGGCCTCGGCTCCGTACGCTTCCACGACTGGCGCCCCGCGTTCGACGCGTACGCCGAGGTGCTCAACGTCGCCCGCTTCCGCGAGCAGGCGGACGCCCTGTGCGCCTTCGTCGAGACGGCCGCCCCCGACGAGGAGCAGAGCCGCGACCTCGACCTCCTCCTCGCCGTCGGCCAGCTGTTCGCGCTCGTCGTCCACGGCCAGCTGATCCTGGAACAGGCCCGCCTGACCGGCCTGGACGAGGAACTGCTCGACGAACTGTTCGCCGTGCTCGTACGCGACTTCTCCGCACACGCCGTCGAGCTGCACGGCAAGGACTCCGCCACCGAGGACCAGCAGAGCTGGGCGCTCGGAGCGGTACGCCGCCCCGTCGTCGACGCGGCCCGTTCGGCGCGGATCTGGGAGCGTGTCGAGGCGCTGTCGGGGGCGTACGAGATGGGGCAGTAGCCCGCTGCCGGGCGGGGCGACGGGCCGGGGCCGCGGGCGGGGGCCCGTTCCGTTTGCGGGGCGGTGGACATCGCGTTTGAGTGGGAGAGCCCCCCTCGCCGCCCTGGAGCTCACATGTCGATGGCGTTCGGTTCACCTCTCGGTCCGTCCGATCCGTTCAGTGACCTGTTGAACCGGTTCTTCGGCATGTCGCCCGCGTCGTCGCCCCCGGCCATGCAGCGCGTCCCGATCGGGCGGCTGCTGACGGAGTCCTCCCACGAGCTGCTGGGCCGGGCCACGAGCAAGGCGGCCGACGACGGAACGGCGGACCTCGACACCGAGCACCTGCTGTGGGCGGCGACCCAGGTCGAGCCCTCGCGCGGGCTGCTCTCCCGGGCCGGGGTCGACCCCGACGCCCTCGCCGGGCAGCTCGACGAGGCCGCCCGCAACCGGTCCGGGAGGGCCGGCGGAGATCGACCCCACCGAACTCGCCGCCGCCGAACGCCGGGCCCACCTGCTCCTGGAGCGACTCGCCCGACGTCGGTGACCCGGGGACGGCGTACGGTCAGGCGGCGGCCGGGACGATCGTCACCTTGACGTGCTTCATGATCGGTTGGTCGCTCTGGGTGCTGTAGTCGCCCAGCGCGCACAGCACGTTCATCTCCGGCATGTAGCCGGCCGCACAGCCGCGCGGGATGTCGTACGGGATCGCCGTGTAGCCGTTCAGGAACCTCTCGCTGCCGTCCTTGGCCGTGCTCGTGATGTCGACGGGCCCCATGTCCGGGATCCCGCGCTCGCGCATGTCGGCCCGGTTCATGAAGACCAGCGTGCGCAGGTTCTTGATACCTCGGTAGCGGTCGTTGTCGGAGTAGATGGTGGTGTTCCACTGGTCGTGCGACCGCATCGTGCCGAGCGCCAGGGTGCCGGCCTCGGGCACGACGTCGGGCAGGGCGGCCGCGGAGAACTCCGCGCGCCCGGACGGGGTCAGGAAGACCAGTTCGCGGGCGGGCTGCTTGATGCGGAAGCCGAGGGGCAGGCGGACCCGGCGGTTGAAGTCCTCGAAACCGTCCAGCGCCTCGGCCATCGTGTCCCGGATCCGGTCGTAGTCCTCGATGTACCAGTCCCAGGGAGTCCCGCTGTCCGGCAGGGCGGCGCGCGCCATCCCGGCGACGATGGCCGGCTCGGACAGCAGGTGCGGGGAGGCGGGGCGCTTCATCCCGAGGGACATGTGGACCATGCTCATCGAGTCCTCGACCGAGGTGCTCTGGACGCCCTTGCGCTGGTGGTCCTTCTCGGTGCGGCCGAGGCACGGCAGGATGAGGGCCGCGCGGCCGTGGACGACATGGCTGCGGTTCAGCTTGGTGCTCACCTGGACGGTGAGGTCGCAGGAGCGCAGTGCCGCGTACGTCGCCGGGGTGTCGGGCGCGGCGAGCGCGAAGTTGCCGCCCATCGCGACGAACACCGTCACCTCGCCGTCCCGCATCGCCTGGATCGTACGGACGGTGTCCAGGCCGTGTTCGCGGGGCGGGTCGATCTTGCACGCCTCGGCCAGCCGGTCCAGGAACGCGTCGGTGGGACGGTGATCGATGCCGCACGTGCGGTTGCCCTGGACGTTGCTGTGGCCGCGCACGGGGGAGGGGCCCGCGCCCTCCCGGCCCAGATTGCCGCGCAGCAGCAGGAGGTTGACGATCTCGCGGACGGTGTCGACGCCGTGCTCGTGCTGGGTGAGGCCCAGACACCAGCTCACGATGGAGCGGTCGGCCTCCCCGTACACCTGCGCCGCCTTGAGGATGTCGGCGCGGCTCAGCCCGGACTGGTGCTCCAACTCCTCCCAGGGGGTGGCCTCGCACAGCGCCCGGTACTCCTCGAAGCCGGTCGTGTGGCGGTCGATGAACGCGACGTCCAGGGCTTTGGGGTCGCTCGCCGACTTCTCCAGGACCGCCTTGGCCATGCCGCGCAGCAGCGCCATGTCGCCGCCGATGCGCGGCTGCAGATTCAGCGTGCTGGTCGGGGTGCTCTTGAACAGGGCCATGTCCGTGAAGTCGTGCGGGACGATGGTGCGGGTGGCCGCCGCCTCCACCAGCGGGTTGACGTGCACGATCTGCGCGCCACGGCGGTCGGCCTCGGCGAGGGCGGTGAGCATCCGGGGCGCGTTCGACGCGGCGTTGACACCCAGGATGAACAGGGCGTCCGCGGACTCCCAGTCCTTGAGGTCGACCGTCCCCTTTCCGGTGCCGAGGGCCGCCTGGAGGGCCCGCCCGCTGGCCTCGTGGCACATGTTGGAGCAGTCCGGCAGATTGTTCGTGCCCAGCTCGCGGGCCATCAACTGGTAGAGGAAAGTCGCCTCGTTGCCGAGCCGGCCGGAGGTGTAGTACGCCGCCCGGTGCGGGCTGTCGAGCCCGCGCAGGGTCGCTCCGACCACCTCGAACGCGTCCTTCCAGCTGATCGGGACGTAGTGGTCGGAGGCGGGGTCATACACCATCGGCTCGGTCAGCCGGCCCTGGTTCTCCAGGTCGTAGTCGCTCCACCCGGACAGCTCGGTCACCGAGTGCGCGGCGAAGAACTCGCGGCCCACGCGCTTGCGGGTCATCTCCCAGGTGACGTGCTTGATGCCGTTCTCGCAGATGTCCAGATGCAGGCCCTTGGTGTCGTCGGGCCACGCGCACCCGGGGCAGTCGAACCCGCCGTTCTCGTGGTTCATCTTCATGATGGCCCGCGGCCCGTCCACCAGCGCGCGTTCCTCGACCAGGAAGCGGGTCACGCTCTTCGCCGCCCCCCAGCCCGCGGCGGGGTGGTGGTAGGGCCGGAACCGCGGATCGGCCTCGGGAACGGGACCGACCCGGGGCTCCAGGGGTTCCTGCGCTTCGTTGTCGGTGCTCACGGCACTTCCACCCTTTCACCTGCGGGTATGGCGGATTCGGCGGACCGGACGGGTCAGGGCGGGGCGAGAACGGGTCCTTTCGGGAGGCTATGTCCGCTGATTCCCGGCTGCCACTCGGCTGCCGCGGGTCGCTCCGGGCTGCGCTCCGGACGACGCGCGCCTACGCTGACACGGTCCGGCCCTCTCCGTGGGGAGCCCCGTGGAGCAGGGGAGCCGGGCTCCTCGGGCAGCACACGTGAGGCCCCATGAACAGTCGATTGCTGCTTCCCGCCGTTCCCCGGCTCGCCGGTTCCGCGGTGGTCGGAGCCGCCGTCGGCGCGCTGAACCAGGTCTCCGACACCAACGTCTCCACCTCCCGGATCCGCGCCGTCGCCCTCCGGCACTGCCTGCTCTCGTACGTCTTCGGCGCGAGCATCCTGGCCACCACGATCAACCTGGTCGCGGGCATCGTCACCGGCTGAGCCCCCGTCGCGGAGCCGTCAGAACCCCGGAAGGGTCAGCCGCCGTGTGACGCGCAGCGCCGACTCCAGCAACCGCGCCCTGACCTCGGTGGTCCGGTACATCCGGTCCGACCGGAACGAGATGCCGATCGAGCCGACCTGGTCACCGCTGTACACAGGAGCCGCCGCGCACGTCGTGCCCGGCGCGTACTCCCCCCGGTCCAGTGAGAGCGGGCCCGCGGCGGCGGAGTCGAGCTGCCGCAGCAGCTCCTCCCGGGAGGTGATGGTGCGGGGGGTGAGGTCGGCCAGCGCGTGCCGGGAGAGGTAGTTGGCGCGGGCCTCCTCGTCCAGCTCGCGGAGCACGCTCTTGCCGAGCGCGGTGGCGTGTCCGGCCTCGTGGAAGCCCACCCACAGGTCCACCCGCGGGGCATGCGGGTTGTCGACGATCTCCAGGACCCGGATCTCCCCCTCCTCGTACAACGTCAGGTAGGCGGCGGCGGACACACTGTCGCGCAGCGACGACAGCAGCGGGCGGATGTGCTCCCGCAGCGCCTGGCCGTCGAAGGCGGCGTGCCGCAGCGAGTCGCGCTCACGGAGGGTGAACGCGTCGTCGTCCAGCTCGTGCAGATAGCCGTCCCGGGTGAGCTCGTGCAGGAGCCGCCGGGCGGTGGGCTCGGGCAACCCCGCCTCCTGGGCCAGCTGCCGCGCGGAGGCGCCGTCCCGGTGCGCCGCGGCGGCCTCCAACAACCGGAGGTCCTGCCGGACGGACACCCCCGGCTCGGGGCCGGCCTGGTCACCCATGGCACCAGCATGGACCCGGTGCAGGGGAGCGGCAAGGCCGCTCCGGCGGGCGGGCGGGAAGGTGCCGGCCCCGACCCGTACGGGACCGTACGCCGCCGCGGTACGCCTCCGAGGCGGCCAGGCCCTGACCCGCCCCCGGCATTGGGTACGCTCTCGTCTGATCTCGGGGCGTGTGCAGGCTCCGGACTGCCGTGACCAGGGGGATGGTTCCTAATGAGCAGTGCACCTTCGACCGACCCGTTCCAGCCGCTCAAGGCCGACGACCCGGCTGTTGTGGGGGGCTATCGGCTGGCCGCCGTGCTGGGCGCGGGCGGGATGGGCAAGGTGTACCTCTCGTACACGCCGGGCGGTCGTCCTCTCGCGATCAAGGTGATCCGGGCGGAGTTCAGCGAGGATCCGGAGTTCCGGCGGCGTTTCCAGCAGGAGGTGCGGGCCGCGCAGCGCGTGCAGGGCCTGTACACCGCGCCGGTCATCGACTCGGACACCGAGGGGACGCAGCCGTGGCTGGCGACGGCGTACGTGCCGGGCCCGTCGCTCGCGCACGCGGTGTCCCGGCACGGCGGGCTGCCCCTGCGGAGTGTGCTGCTGCTGACCGTCGGGGTGGCGGAGGCGCTCGGTGTCATCCATGGTGCGGGCATCGTCCACCGTGACCTGAAGCCGGCGAACGTGCTGCTGGCCGCCGACGGGCCCCGGGTGATCGACTTCGGTATCGCCCGGGCCGCCGACACCACCGCCCTCACCGGCACCGGCGTCAGCGTCGGCACCCCGGCGTTCATGTCGCCCGAACAGGCGGCGGTCGGCACGGTCACCCCGGCCACCGACATCTTCGCCCTCGGCCAGATCGCCGCCTACGCCGCGATCGGCGCACCCGCCTTCGGCGACGGCCCCTCGCACGCTGTCCTCTACCGCATCGTCCACGAGGACCCCGACCTCAGCCGGCTGCCCGACGCACTGCGCCCCCTGGTCACCCGCTGCCTCAGCCGCGACCCCGCCGACCGCCCCACCCTCACCGACATCATCCGCATGTGCCACGAGATCTCCCCCGAACCCCTGCGCCAGGGCGAGGACTGGCTCCCGCGAGCGGTCGCCGGCTCCATCACCGAACGCCACCAACTCCCCGCCCCCGCAGCCACACCGCCGCCCCGGCCCACCACCGGACCCGCGCCCACGCCCACGCAGTACTCCCCGCAGCCCCCGGCACCGGGCCCCGCCCAGCCGTACACCCCGACCGGCTACGCCGTGGCCGCCGCCCCCACACAGACCGGACCCGCCGCACCCGGAGCGCCGGGGGCTCCCGGGGCGCCGGGAGCCCCGGGGACGCCGGGAACCGTGCCGACCGGTCACTGGCAGCAGAACACCCAGCCCCAGGGCTACGCGACCCCGCCGCCCCACTACCCGTCCGGATTCGCCCAGCCCGGCTACCAGCAGCCCGGCTCCCAGCCGTCCGGCTGGGGCTCGCCCGGTTTCCAGCCCGCCGCGCCGCGCCCCAAGCGGACAGGGCTGATCGTCGCCGCTTCGGTCGTCGGCGCGCTGGTCGTCCTCGGTGTCATCGGCGCCCTGCTGCCGGAGGACCCCGACACCTCGGGCAAGGGCGACCGGTCCGAGGCGTCCTCCAACGGTGCTTCGAGCGGCAGTGGTTCCGGGGACAAGGGCAGGCAGAAGCCGGTCGACCCCAGGCCCGTCTCGTACGAGGGCATCGACGTGACGGCGAACTACGCCCTGAAACTCGCCGACAATCCGCCCCGGCCGCTGGAGGACACCGGTAGTGGGGTCAGTTATGGCAAGGGGGACTTCTACTTCTACTGGGACTCCCTCTTCGGCGACGAGCGGGTGGGCAGCGCCAACGGGAAGCTGGTGGTGCTGAAGAACTCGCAGAAGGGTTCGCTGGAGGTCTGCCGACAGGAGACCCGCTACACCGAGAAGATCGACCTCGAACAGCTCACGTCCGGGTCGCAGATCTGTGTGCTCAGCGAGGCCGGACACATCGCCGTGGTGACCTACCGCGGCAAGGCGGGCCCGGACGACCCCAGCCGCTACATCACCATCGACCTCACGGTCTGGCGCAACGCCGAGGAGGCACAGCAGAGCTGACGGGCTGTCAGAGCCCGGACGGGCCCTGACAGGGGTGGTCAGTGACCGACGAGTTCGCCGTCCCGGGCGACGATCCGCCCGCCGCGCACCACCATCTCGCGGCGCGGCAGGTCGACCACGACCTGCGGGAGGCACTCCCCGCGCACCAGCAGGAAGTCGGCCGGCGAACCGGGCTTCAGGTCCGCCTCCGGCAGCCCCAGGAGCCGGGCCCCGCCGTCGGCCCCCGAGCGGAAGGCCGCCTCCAGCTCCTCGTCGAGGCGGGCGTCCTGCACCTGGGCCAGCAGGTGCGAGCGGTGCAGCATGTCCGCGTTGCCGAACGGGCTCCACGAGTCCCGTACGCCGTCCGAGCCGAGGCCCACGTGGACCCCGTGCTCGCGCAGCCGGCCGATCGGCAGCACCAGGTCCGACGAGGGGGCGACCGTCGTCAGGGAGATCCCGGCGTCCGCCAGGTCCGCCGCCAGCCGGTCGAGCTCCCGCTCGGGCAGTCCGGGCACGCAGAAGACATGGCTGACGGTGACCTTGCCCTGCAACGACAGCGCCCGGGTGCGGTCGATGATCGCGCGCAGCGACTCCAGCCCCGTCGCGGCCCGCTCGTGCAGATGGATGTCGACGCCCACACCGTGCCGGTCCGCGATGCCGAAGACGATGTCGAGCTGCTCGTCGAGCGCCTCGTCGAACCCGATCGGGTCGATGCCGCCGATCCGGTCGACCGCCCCGGTGCGCGCCGCTTCCTCCAGCAGCTCCTCGGTGCCCGGCGTACGGATCACCCCGTGCTGCGGGAACGCGACGATCTCCACGTCGAGCGCGTGCCGCAGGGCCCTGCGGGCGGATCCGACGCCCTCGACGCCCACCAGGTCGTAGGCGGGAGCGACATCGACATGGGCCCGCATCGCGCGGGTGCCCTGAGTGACGGCGTGGCCCATCAGGCGCTCCGCGCGCTCCTTCAGGGGAGTCCGCAGCGCGTGGTAGAGCTTCACGTCCTCGGCGGTGTACTCCGCGATGGAACCCGCCGGATTCCGCGTCACCCAGGGCTCGCCCCACGCCGTCTTGTCGGGATGGATGTGCGCGTCGACCAGGGTCGGCAGCGCGATCCTGCCCTTGCAGTCGATGACCTTGGCGCCGCGCGGCGCGGGCTCTGCGGTGATGACGCCGTCGACGACGGTGAGGTCGACGGGCGGCGTCGCCCCGTAGGGCCGCACGTTCTTGAACACCGTGGCGGGCGCGTGGCCGCCCGATCGGTCCGGCTGCTCCGTGATCCGGTCGGCTGCGGACGGCGACGCTCCGCCGGTCCGGGGCGCGGCGGCGGCCTCGGACCCGGGCGCGGCGATCGCGGCGGTGGTGCCCGCGAGGGCGGCGGCGCCGGCCAGCATGGAGCGCCGGGAGAGACCGGCGGAGGGGGAGACGGTGGAATCGGGGTGCATCGAGGGCTCCTTCGGCCGCGGCAAACGGAAGCGAACGTGGGAGCACTTTGTATACCAGGGTGGTCGTCGGTCTGGGAAGGAGTGATTCCGCTCCGCGCCTGTGCGGAAAACGTGCAGCTCTACGGCGTACGAGGTGAATGCGAGGCGAGGGCGGAGTGGGTGTGTGGGGAGTTTTCCCGTGGGGGAGCCTCCCTGGTATACAAAATTAGTCGTCGAACAGGGATCGCAGAGCCACGGCCCGGCTGTCCCGTACGTGCAGCAGCGTGCTCGCCGCCGCGGACTCCTCGTCACCCGTCGCGATGTACCGGAACATGACCGCGTGCTGGGCGCGCATGTGCTCCGGCTCCTCCCGCATCCCGAACAGCAACTGGAGCTGTCCGCTGAGCTGCTCCATGGTGCGGGCCAGCATCGGGTTGCCGCTCAGGGCGACGATGTCCTCGTGGAAGGCGGTGTGGGCCGCCACCTCGCGCGCCCCCTCGTCGTCGGACGCCGCCTGCTCCGCCCGGTCGAGGGAGATCCGCAGCGCGGTGACGCCCGGCGGCTCCGCCGGGGCGGACCGCGCCACCCGCCGTGCCGCGAGCCGGGAGGCCTGGACGGCGAGCGGCTCCCACACCTCGTACAGGTGCTCCACGTCGGCCCGTTCCATCCGCCGCACCCGGACCCCGCTGTGCGGCAGCAGCTCCAGGAGCCCTTCGCCCACCAGGGCACGCAGCGCCTCGCGGACCGGGACGCGGGACATCCGCAGCTCCTCGGCGACCTCGCGCTCCACGAGGCGGGCGCCCTGCGGGTAGCGGCGGTCGACGATCCGCTCCCGGACCGCGTCCCGCGCGCGGGCGCTGAGCGACGTGCGCTCCGCGGCGCCCGCCCGCTCGCTCCCGGGACCGTCCGGCCGTGCCGGGTCCCGCCCTGCGCTGCTGCCCGTCACGTGCGCCATCCTCCGTTCGGCATGCCCCGGGGCCGAGGATACGCGGGGCCCGCGACCGTCAGGCCGTGCCCGGGGTCCGCCCGTCCGGCAGGAAGAGCACCGAGTTGATGTACCGCTCACGGTGCGGGACGAAGGCCCGGCGCAGCAGACCCTGGTGCACCAGGTGTTCCGTCCGCGCCTGGTGGGCCACCAGGTCGAACCCATCGAGCGCGATCCAGCGCCGGCCCGCCAGCAGCCAGCCCGCGTAGCCCTGGCCGGTCAGCAGGTCGACCGCCGGTGCGATCGGCCCGAGCCGGCTCTCCAGCTCGATGAGCAGGGCCGGACGGTCCTTGCGCAGCAGTTCCGCCGCACCGAGCAGCGCCGCCCGCTCGCCGCCGTCGACGTCCATCTTCACGAAGCCGACCCCGCTCAGCCCGAGGCTGTCGACGGTGATCGACGGAACCTCCAGGCAGTGCGCGTGGATGTCGCGGCGGGCCAGCGACGACACCCCCCGGTCGCCGCTGTCGCCCTCCGGGAACCACAGCTGCGCCGTGCCCGCCCGGTCGGTCGCCGCGCCCTGGACCACCCGGGCGTTCGACGGCAGCGTCCGGCGCAGGTGTTCGGCCAGATGCGGCACGGGCTCGATGGTGACCACCTCGGCGCAGCGGGCGGCAAGCCGCCGCGACCAGGGGCCGTACCAGCCACCGATGTCGACCGCGATACCCTCCGGCGGGCAGAAGTCGGCGAGCCGCCGGAGCTCGGGCTCGAAGCGCGGGTACAGGGCGACAGCGGCCGAGCCGACGAGGCCCCCGGGCAGTCGGGACGCCACCGCCGCGGCGAACGTGGTCACGTGGCCGAGGCCTTGAGCCGGGTGAGCAGACGCTCGTGGTCGTCCGCCCCGACCTTCCGGCCCGATGAGGGCAGCAGCTGCGGGATGCCGTCCACGATCGGGTAACTCAGGCGCAGCCGGGGGTTGTAGAGCGCCTCCTCCTCGGCCAGCAGGGAGAGCGGGCCCTTGTCGAGTGGGCAGGCCAGCAGGGCGAGCAGCGGGTCGTCGGGGTTCATCGGGTGGCTCCTCGGTGTCGGGGATGACGGGGGTGGCGGACGCGGCGTGCCGTATCCGGGGTCAGGACGGGGCGGCGGGTTGAGGGTCGTGGCGCGGCATGGCCAGCAGGACGGAGAGGGCGAGCGCCGTGCCGCCCACCCGCAGGGTCAGCAGCAGCGGATCGTCGGGCAGCGTCTCGCCGAAGGCGAGCGTCCCGAGGACCGCGGTGAACAGGCTGGTCACCGTGGTGCACACCGGCACGATGAGGGAGGCCCGGCAGCGCTGCAACGCGGTCTGCGACATCACCAGACCGGCCCCCGCGGTGAACAGCAGCAGATACGGATACGGGGACCCCAGCAGTGACAGCGCGGCCTCGCCGAGATCGGTGCTGGTCAGGTGGCTGGACGTGCCCTTGATGGCCAGCGAGCTGACCCCGTAGAGCAGGCCCACCGCCACTCCGTACCCGATGCCGCTGGTCGGGACCCGGTGCCGTTTGGCCGCCCGGCTCTCGACCCGTACGTACAGCCAGACGCCCGCCCCCAGCGCGGGCACGCAGACCAGGAGCACCAGCGCCCACGGCGCGCCGCCGCTCACCACGTCCTCGCCCTCGCGCACCGAGGCGACGACCATCAGCAGGGCGACCAGCACCCCGCCGAGCGCGTAGCGTTCGCGGCCCGTCGACTCCTCGCCGAGCACAGCTGACGACAACAGCAGGAGCAGCACCAGACCGGAGACGAAGATGCCCTGCGCCGCCGCGATCGGCAGCGCCCGGTAGACGATCAGCTGGGCCCCGAACCCGGCCGCCAGCGCCAGCGCGCCGACGATCCACAGCGGACTGGTCAGCAGCACCCGGACCACCCGCAGCGGCCGGCCCGCCGAGAGTGCGGGCAGCGAGCCCAGGGCCCGCTTCTCCACCACGAACCCCACGCTGTACAGCGCGTTGGCGACCAGCGCAGCGCCGACACCCCACCACACCGCGCTACCTCCGCCGCGCGTGGGCCAGCAGGATGGAGGCGGCCCCGGGCACCGAGCACGCCGCCCGGTCCAGCAGCCGCAGCGGACGCGGCACCCCGTGGAAGGGGGCGCCCGTGATCCTCACGTCGTCGAAGCCGGACGCCGCCAGGAACGAGCGCAGCGCACGGGCCGTGTACAGCCGCAGATGCCCGACCACCTCGGAACCGGGGCGGCCGTGGATGCCGCGCAGACTGACCTCCGAGAACACCGGCTGCACCCCGGCGAGCAACAGCGCCCGGTTGTACCAGGCCGCCAGGTTCGGGGTGGACAGCATCAGATGGCCGCCGGGCCGCAGGACCCGCCGCAGCTCGTCCAACGCCTGGTCCGGGTCGACCAGGTGTTCCAGGATCTCGCTGAACAGCACCGCGTCCGCGCACCCGTCGGCCAGCGGCAGCCCGCCGTGCTCCAGCTCGCCGCGGACCACGAGACCCATCCGGGGCCGGGCCCGGCGCAGCGCGTCCTGCGACCAGTCGACGCCGATCAGCCGGTGACCGGCCAGGACCGGGGCCGCCGTGGCCGCCGCCGTGCCGTCACCGCACCCGATGTCGAGGATCACCTGCCCCGGTGCGCCCAGCGCGTCGGCCAGCAGCCGGGCCTGCCGCAGGGTGCGCCCGTCGCCCGAGGCGACGGGAACGGCCGGGTTCTCGTAGAAGTCCCGCAGCCCGGGCGGGGGAGAGACGGTGCCGGTCATACGGTCTCCGAGGACGTCGAGGCCAGGTGACGGGTGAACATCTCGCTCAGGCGTACGCCGTCCTCGTCGCCCAGCAGGGTGCGCGACCAGCGCAGCGCCAGATGCAGCCGGCCGCCCGTGGACGCCGTGGTGAACGTCAGCCCCCGGGGCATCCGGGCGGGCGCGGAGAACCACACGGCGGTGGCCCGGCCCGCCTCCCCGAAGTCCAACGGGTACGGCACCCGGCCGATGTTGCTCAGCAGCGTCGTCGAGGTCCACGGCCCCGCCAGCACCCGCAGCCCCCGGGTGAGGGCGGCGCGGGCGGCCACCGGCAGCAGCGGCGCGGTCAGCAGGGAAGCGGAACGGCCCAACGGGGGACGGGGGCGCGCCTTGAGCGCCCGGGTGCGCTCAGCGGTCGCCCGGAGCAGCGCGGGGATGTCGGCCCCGGGCGTCAGCTCGGACGCGGCGAAACCGACCTCCACCAGCCGGGTGCCGTTCCCGATCGGCATCTCGGGGCCCCGGGTGCGGTCGTCGACCGGCATGGTGATCCGCAGCGGCCGGCGGTCGGCCCCCGGCGCGCCCCGCTCCCGGTTCCAGTCGGCCACCGTGAGCGCGGTGGCCACCATCAGCTGGTCGTTCACCGTGTACGGCGCGCCGGACTCCCGCTTCGGGACCGGCAGTTCGACCAGCAGCATCGCGTTGCCCGGTACCGGCGTGGGACCCGGCGAGCCCGCCGCGATCCGGGCGGGCCGGGCCAGCGGCGCCGCCGGGGACTCCCCGACGAGCGGCTCGGACGCAGGCCGCGCGGGTGCGGGGGCCGGCGGGGTGCGGTGCGCGCCGTAGACCTCGGCTGCCGTCGCCGCCAGCCGCATGCAGGCCGGGCCGTCGAGGGCGGTGTGGTGCACGGTGAAGAGCAGCACACACCCCTCGGTACCCGGCTCCTCGACCACCGCGAGCCGCAGCGGCGGCGACGCCGTCAGCGGAGGGGCCTCGTCCAGCGCCCGCGCCCGGGCCCGGGCGAGCGCCCCGGGCGCGGACGGCGGGAAGGAGACCGGATCCGTGTCGGGACCCCCGGTCAGCTCCCACTCGTAGCGCCGGGCGAACGGGGACCGGGGGCGCTCCCGCATCAGCGCCCGGGGATGCCGGGCGAGCGCCTCGGCGAACGCGGAGCGCAGCCGCCCCTCGTCCACCCGGCCCGGCAGCTGGATCTCGATGTGCACCGTGTTCGGCTCGGCGTCCTGCGCACAGTGCCGGGCCACCTCGTCGACCACGGGGAACGGCACCCGGGCCGGGGCCCCGGGCCGGGGCATACCGCCCCGCGCCCGGGGTTGCTGCGTGGTCGCCATCAGGTGCCCCCTCCGGGACGGGACGGCGGCGGCTGCTGACCGCCGAGCTGCTGCGTCGGGCCGTCACCGCCATGGCCGTCGCTGTCGCCGTGGCTGCCGCCTTCGCCTTCGCCCGAGCCGGATCCGGATCCGGATCCGTACCCGAATCCGGGCGCGGGAGGCGGAGTTCCCTGTGGACGCTTCGGGTCGGTGGACAGCGTCCGGCCCGAAGCGGCGGCGGCCTGCGCCGGCACCGTGGGCGCCTCTCCGTCCGCCGTGCCCCGGCCCCCGGCGGCCCGCCTGCCGAGCGGCTCGCGCCCGACCGTGACCAGGGCGGCGAACAGGCCGACCAGCGCCAGGAACTGGGCCGTCGCGCCGAACGCGCCCTCGCCCGCGGCCGTGGTGTCCCCGGTGCCCACCGCCGCCACCATACCCGCGGCGGCCATCGCCGCGAACGCGACCGGTGCGAGCGACCTCGGCCGGAAGTGGGCGAGTACGGCGAGGACCGGCACCGCCAGGGCGAGCGGCCCCGCGATCACCACCCCCACCAGGGTGAGCGCCACCGTGCCCAGGACCAGACCCGGACCGGGCGCGACGGGCTGCTCCTCGGACGCGTACGGCTCGGCTCCCCGCCGCCGCACGAAGGCGAGCCCCACGAGCACCAGGAGCAGGACCCCCGCGCCGATCAGACCCACCTGGTAGATCCGGGCCGGCTCGTACTCCAGGGTGACCTTGCCGCCCTCGCCCTCCGGGATCAGCCAGGCCTGCTGCCAGCCGTCGATCCGCAGCGGCGTCAGCTCCTCGCCGTCCAGGGTGGCCTTCCAGCCCTTGTTGTGGTTCTCGTGGATCTGGAGGTAGGAGGCCTCGCCCGCGCCGACGGCGATCGTGCGCCGGTCGCCGTCGCCCCGCTCGACGTCCACCGAACGCGGCGTGCTCGCCGCGGCCTCGGTGGTTCCGTTGCTCAGGTTGACGTCCGTGATGGCGAGCGGTCCCGCGTCACCCGCCTCGACGGTGGTGGACGAGGCTGCCAGCTCCACCGTGCCGCCCTCGGTGCACGGCGTGACCTCGATGGGGCGGCGCTGCGTCAGGTCCCGCACCAGGCCCTCGGCGCGGGTCTCCAGGAACGTACCGCCGACGGACAGGACCGGACCCTTGCCGCAGGCCAGGCTGAACGTCTTGTCCGGCTTCGGCTGCGGCGAGCGGTACTCCTCCAGGGCCGGGACGTAGACCTCGCTGAGCCCCACCGGCAACTGCAACTGGTCGTCGGCGACCGGGTTGTGGACGGTCAGCGGCGCCTGACGCGAGATGGTGATGTCCATCCGGTCGGTCCTGATGGGCGAGAAGCGGGCCATGCCGTTCTCGTCCACGGAGGCCACCGCGGTGCCGTCGGGGGAGCTGATCTGCACCTGCTCGGGGCGGGTGGACAGGCCGCCGGCCGCCGCGAAGACGATCTCCCCGACCTCCTTCTTCTCCGGCCAGGACAGATGCAGTACGGGGCGTTCGCCCGCGATCCACGCCGTGGTCAGATCACCGTCGGTCAGATTGCGCGGAGTGAGGCTGGTGCCCAGCCGTGCCGTGGAGTCGGCGCTCACCTCGATCTTGTCCCGCTCGCCCGTCAGCTCGAAGAGCAGCTTGTCCAGGGCCTCGCCGGGCACCGGCACCGCGCTCGCGGACACCTTGTACGGGCCCGCCTCCTGGGCGGTGAACTGCCGGTGCAGGCCGACCTCGGCCGCCACCGACGACAGACCGCCGGGGTCGCTGCCCCGCCGCAGCGAGTAGACCGTGGAGTCCGCGCCCTCACGGGGCGCGTCGGCGGGCAGCTCCAGCATCCGGGTCACCTGCACCCCGGGGATCGCGATGTCGGTGAAGCCGGCGCCGGTGAGCCCGGGACGCCCCTGCTGGGACTCCAGGATCGTCACCTTCAGCCAGGACGCCTGCCCGGTGGGCGCGGCCACCGTCTGCGCCGATCCGTCCGGCTTCAGCGGGCTGTCCTTGAATCCCCGCTCGGTCTCGACCCGGACGACGGTCGGTGCGGCCCGCACGTTCGCGCTGGGCAGCGGCGTCACCTGGAGCGAGGCCGGAAGCTCCGTCGGAGTGGTGAAGTCGATCCGCACCCACTCGTCCTCGGGAGAGCCCGGGGACCCCTCCGCCCAGCCGGTGTCCGGGTTGCCGTCGAAGGCGTTGACCGGGTCGTACTGCGGCAGATGGAAGAGCCAGTTCCCCACCGACGAGGCGCTGACCTTCCTGGCGCCCCGCAGCACGGCCGTCGTCTGGTGCTCCGTGCCGGACGACGGCAGGATCTGCCGGGGGCTCCGGTCCGGGTCCTGCGCGGCCTCCACCGCGTTGCGCTCATCGGCGGTGTACGTGTACGAGGTGTTGGAGTTGACCAGCCCGAACCGGGTGTCGGCACGCCGCAGCCCGTCGCCCGCCGCGTACAGCGACGGCCGCCCCAGCCCCGGGTGCGCGTCACCGGCCAGCACGGCCGGCCGCCCGTTCAGAGCGCCGCTCGCCGACAGCGGCAGCAGGGACTCGGGCCCGCCGCTCACGACGGCCGTCGAGGCCACCGGGGCCGCACCCGCCCGTCCCGGAGGCTCCGTCCCGGCGGGCGGCTCGTAGATCTCCACGGCCCGCTGCCGCGGATAGAGGCCCTCGACCTGCACGGGGGTGTCCGCCGCGATCCGTCCGCCGGTCATCACGGGTCCGAAGCCGGTCACGCGCTGGTACCCGGACGCCTCCAGGGTGCGCTTCACCGTGGCCGTGGGGACGTACCCCAACTGATCGGGATCCAGGTCGTTGCGGACCACCACATAGTGCAGCCCAGCCCGGTTGAGGTACTCGCTCAGCCCGGGAACCTCGCCGCCGGTGGTCAGCGCCTGCTCGACGGCGTCCATCGCCCGCCGGTTGCCCGGTGTACCGAACGGCACGTAATCCCGCTGGGCCCAGGGCGAGTTCGCCAGCACGTCCAGCGGCTGGTCGATGGGGGAACCCCAGGTGTAGATGCCGTGCGCGGTCGCGGGGACCACCAGGGCGCGGTCGTCCGCCGAGTTCTTCTTCAGCCAGCTGCCGGTCGTCTCCCAGTACGTGGGCAGCTGCTGGAACGAACCCTTCTGCAGGATCGAGCCGTTGACGTACGGCCAGGCGAGACCCGGCAGCACCAGCACGGCGGCGATCACCGGCACGAGCCGGCGGGCGCGCATCGCGCTGCCGCCGCCCCGCGCCGCGGCGGCGACGGAGGCCACCGCGGTGAGGTGTGCGAGGCCCAGGGCCAGGGCCAGCGCCAGACCCGTCTGGAACTTGTAGATGTTGCGGAACGGCACCAGCCAGCTGTCCAGCCAGTCCTGCACGGTCCCGTGGAAGAGCCCGCCCAGCGCACCGCCGTAGCCGGCGAGCGTGATGAGCGCGACGCTCAGCACGGTCAGCACCAGCCAGCGGCGCTCGGGCAGATCACGGCGCGCCAGACCCGCCAGGCCCAGTGCGGCGGCGAGCGCCGAGCCCAGGATGGTGACGGTCGCGGTGGCGACGGTCCAGCCGGCCGGCAGCCAGGCCTCGCCGAAGTTCAGATAGCCGACCCAGTTCCCGCCGCCGCGCAGCACCTCGGTCGCCGACATGGTCGTCGTGGTGGTGTACGAGGACTCCACGTACGGCATGAAGTTCTCGCCGAAGGTGCCCAGCAGCAGCAGCGGAACGATCCACCAGGCGGTCGCCAGGATCACGCCCGGGATCCACCACGCCAGCAGGGCACGCTTGCGCGGCCCGCCGGGCCGGGACAGCAGATACAGTCCCACCGGCAGCAGCGAGGCAAGAGTGGACGCGGCGTTGACACCGCCCATCAGCGGGATCAGCAGCGCGGACCGGGCCGCGGCGATCCTCGGCGCCAGGCGCGGGTTCGTCAGCGGCAGCAGCACCCACGGCAGCAGGGCGCCCGGCAGGGCCGCCGCCGAGGTCGAGCCCACGACGATGGTGTACGTCGGCCACAGCGCGTACGCGACCGCGCCCAGCAGCCGGGTGGCCGGGGAACCCACGGTCAGCCGCTCCGCCAGCCGGAGCGCACCCCAGAAGGCGGTCGCCACGATCAGCGACAGCCACAGCCGCTCCGCGAGCCAGACCGGTACGTGCAGCAGGTCGGCGGCCCCGTAGTACGGCAGCATCGGGATGGCGTAGCCGACGTACTGGTCGGCTATCCCGCCGAACCCGGCCCGGCTGTGCCACAGCTCGCCCAGGTCGCCCAGGAAGCGCCAGGGGTCCACGACGACGCCGAGCTTGGTGTCGAACGTCATCCGGCCGGGCGACACCGCGAGGAACGCCGCGAACACGGCGGCCCAGAAGCCCAGCAGCCAGCGCCGTGAGCGGGGCGTGGGCGGTCCGTCGGCGGGACCGGAGGGCGCGGGACCCGCGCCCTGAGGGGCCGTGGACCGGGGTGGGTGGACAGCGCTGGTCATGAACACCGCCGGAGGATGAGGAGGAGGTTCCAGGTGGCGAATTCCCGCAGTACGGGGATGCGCGGCACGAGCTGGGGAAGGACGGGCCAGTAGCGCGAGCGTGCTGAGACGACGGTCACGTCGGAGCGGCTCCGGACGTGGCTCAGGGTCTCCCCGACGCCGATCTTGAAGAGGTTCTCGCCGAGCCGGTGCTTGGCCGGGCCGCCGGTGCGCCGCTCGTAGCGGCTCCGGGCGCGTTCGGCGCCGAGGTAGTGCCAGGGCGCCCACTCATGGCCACCCCACGGGGAGAGCCAGTTGGTGTACGAGACGTAGATGAGACCGCCGGGGCGGGTCACCCGCGCCATCTCGCTGAGGAAGGTGTGCGGATCGGCGACGTGCTCCAGCACGTTGGAGGAGAAGCAGACGTCGGCCGCGCCGTCGGCGAGCGGCAGCAGATAGCCGTCGGCGACGACGGTGTCCGCGCGCTGCCCGGGGCCGATCTCCGCCGGATCCGGTTCGAAGAGGTAGCTGTGCGCACCGCGCCGCCGGAACTCGCGGGTGAAGTAGCCGTCGCCGCCGCCGATGTCCACGACGACCTTGTCGCGGAGCGGGCCGTGCCGCTCGACCTGGTCGGCCGCGTCACGGGCCAGCAGGGTGTACGCCGTGGCGGGGTCGCCCTGTTCGCGCAGGAAGGCGCGGAACAGGGCGACCGACCGCCGGAACGAGGGGTCCTTCACGCGCTCGCGCCGATCACCGGGACGCTCGGGCCGCCCGCGGCCCCGGCGCCGGCGGTCGCCTCGGCGGCGACCGCGGCGAACCGGCGCACACTGGCGGTCCACCGGTAGTCGGCGGCCCGTTCGCGGGCCGCCTTGCCCATCGCCTCGCGCCGCTCGTCGTCCAGCGCCAGCGCGCACCAGGCGGCGGCGAAGGACGACGCGCCCGGGGCGAGAATCCCGGTGACACCGTCCTCGACGGAGTCGCGCAGCCCCGGCACGTCGAAGCCCAGGGTCGGGGTGGACCGGGCGGCGGCCTCCGTGACGACGAGACCCCACCCCTCCACGGCCGCCGGGTGCAGCAGCATCCACGCGGCGCAGAGCAGCCGGTGCTTCTCCGCCTCGGTCACATGACCGGCGAACTCCACACCGGGACCGGCGAGCTGTTCCAGCCGGGCCCGCTCGGGGCCGTCGCCGACGATGACGAGCCGCCCGCCGGTGACCGGCCGGACCCGCTCCCAGAGCTGGAGCAGCAGATCGATGCGCTTGTAGTCGACGAGCCGGCCCAGCGCCACGAACAGCGGTGTGGCGGACCGCTCGCCCTGCGGGCTCGGCTCCTGGACCCCGTTGTGCACCACCCGGATCCGCCCGTCGGGCACGCCCAGTTCGCGCAGCGCGCCCGCCGTGGACGGGGACACCGCGATCATCAGGTGGTCGCGGTAGGCCCGGGACAGGGCCCAGTGTTCGAGCTTGCGCCCGGCACGGGCCACCGGCGTCGGGAAGCGCATGTCCCACAGGTCGGTGTGCACATGGTTGACCAGGCAGACCGTGGGTCCGCGGTGCCACAGCGGGGCCAGGTACGGCATGCCGTTGCAGACCTCGACGAGCAGGTCGCACGTGCCGATCCGCCGGGCGAACGCGGACCGCGCGCCGACGTAGTGCCCCAGCGCGGAGCCCGCCGAGACGACCCGGTAGGGCCGGCGGGCGGCCGGTCCGCCGCACAGCAGCGTGACGTCGTGGCCCTGCTCGGTGAGACCCAGGGCGAGCTGGTCGACCAGCAGCTCGGAGCCGCCGGCGGCCGGGTTGCCCAGGTCGCGGTGGGCGAGGAAGACGATGCGTCTGGGGGTCGCGGGGATCGTTGCGGGCGCCGGGCCCTGACCCGGACGCGCAACGGCGTCAAGCAGTGGGGGAGGGACGTGCTGGGGCATGGGTGCTCCAACTCGGCTCGGGGGACGGGGAAGCGGGGGGAGCGGCCCTCGGGGTGAGGGCCGCTTGGAGCGGGGGACGTACCGGGGGGCCGGGACAGGGGTGCACCGGGCCGGGGAACCCGGCTGCGGGGCGAGGGATCGAGAAGAGGGTGATGAGGGAGAAGAAAGGGACGAGGTGATGAGGGTGATGAAGATGATGAGGAAGTGAAGAGGAGAAGGACGGACGGGACGAGACCGGGGGGCCGTGCTCTGGTGGGGATAGACAGTTTTCGGCACGGGTACGCGCCCGGCTACTCACCGGTGCAACAACTTGCCGGTAACTCAGGTGTGCGGAATCGTCATCATGTGAGTATTCGGCGCTTCCGGCTCCGTCCGGCGGCCCCGGACGACGAGCACGACGCCCGCCACGGCGAGCACACCGCCCAGTCCCGCGGCCCCGGCCGGCGCGGTCGTGCCGAGCATCGCCAGCCGGTCGCTGTCCGCCGACGCCAGCTCGACCTGCTTGAGCTGGGTCTCCTCGGTGAACTCCACCCGCTTGCTCTCCAGGAGCACGACGGCGTCCTTCTCGGAGCCCGGGGCACGCAGCGTCTTCTTCGGGCCGATCGCCGCGTTCATGATCCGGCCGGTCCGCCGGTCGACCACCAGCTCGATGCCGCTGTTGGAATACCACTCCTCGGCCAGCACCTGGGGGATCTTCTTCTTCCCCACGAGCAGTCCGGGCACCTGGCGCACCCCGGTCCTGGTGGGCTCGACCTCGCCCTTGAAGAGCAGGCCGGAGTAGCCCTGAACCTCCTGCTCACCGGCGTAGGAGAGCCGCACGACCCCGCCGAGCGTGCTGTCCCACCAGCGGTAGGAACGCTTTTCGACGTCGAAGGGGAACTTCAGATAGGCCTCCCCGTCGAACGTCGGGGATTCCTCGCAGCAGTGGACCGGCTCGTTCGTGACCCGGTCGGTCACCCAGCGCTCCAGCGTCCACTGGAGGGCGTCACGGGGGTCCGAGGCGGGCAGGGTGTCCTGGTGGTCGACCGAGGTGGAGACGTCCCACACGGCGTTGCCGCTCTTCTCGCTGTCGGCCACGTCCCCGCGCACCTGCCGCGTGATCGTGATCGTTCTGCCCTCGACCGTCTCCACCTCGGACGTGTCGAAATAGCTGCCCGTCCCGGTGAAGACGGTGGTGGTGTCGATGTCGATGGGGGTGCGCTTGGCGTGCGGCTGGACGTACCAGACGAGCAGCGGCGCGAGGACGAGCAGGAAAACCCCTGCCCCCAGCAGGACAAGCGACAGGGGTGAAGCGTTGTGGCGCATCCGGGCACTCCTGGGTCGAATCTCTTCGCGGAGGTGCACGGGCCCGGGCCGGTCAGCCCTTGATTGGCGTGAACAGTAAGCAAGCCCTTGACGGAATGTCAATGTGCTGTCGACACTGTGTCCCAGCCGGAGGGGCCCGGCTGACGGGGTGGGGATCGCCTCCAGCAAGGAGCTGACCCGACCATGCGCAGACTCATCGCCGCCGCTGTCACCGTTCTGGTGGCCGCCACACTCGCCGTGGGTGCGGCGGTCGGGGTCGTGGCACTGCTCGACGCCACTCCCGACCAGCCTAATACGCCCCTGATCAGCTATGACGCCGCCCCGGCGGCTCCGTGACCCGCCCGGCCTGGCAGGACGTCCCCCGGTCGAAGCTCGACCGTTTCGAGGCGATCGCCCGGTCCGAGGCCCCCGAGCTCGCTCAGTCCATCCTGTTCCAGATTCGCCAGGAATATCCCTATCTGCAGCTGGTCGAGGACGAGTCCGGGGAGCCGCTGGCCCTCGTCGGCATCCGCCGCGCCATCGAAGGCTTCGTCCACAACCTCACCGCCGGCGCCCACCCCCGGGTGCCGCCGGAGATGTTCCAGGAGTTCGGGCGCGGCGAGGGGCTCGAGGGACGCAGCCTCGACGCGCTCCAGGCCATCTATCGCCTCGGGGTCCGGCTCACCTGGCGCAGGCTCGCCGAGATCGGCCAGCAGGTCGACATCCCCGCGCCCGCCATGTACGAGCTGGCCGAATCGGGATTCGAGTATCTGGACGGGCTCGTGGAACAGTCGGTACGGGGCTACGCCGAGGCGGCGGCCCGGCGCGCCAGCGAACGGCTCCGCCTCCAGCGCCAGCTGATCGAGCTCCTCCTGGTGGAGCACCGGGGCGATGTGTCGGTGGCCCTGTCCGAGCGGGCCGCCCGCATCGGCTGGGAGCTCCCGGAGACGATCGCCGTGGGTGTGCTCATGCGCCCGGCCCGCGAGGCCGTGGCCCCGGCGGTCGGGCAGGGCATTCTGCTGGAGATGGAGAGCGAGCAGCCGCGCATCGTCATCCCGGACCCGGACCTGGCGGGCCGTGCGGAGACCCTGCGGCGTGCCACGGCCGGCTGGTCCGGGGCGATCGGCCCGGCGGTCCCGCTGGCGGCCGCGGCGACCTCGCTGCACTGGGCGGAGACCGCGGTCCGGCTGATCAAGAAGGGTCTGCTGCCGCAGGGCGAGGTGCTGTACTGCACCGAGCGGACGGAGGAACTCCTGCTGCTTCCCGCCGAGGAGCTGATCGACGCGTCGGCCCGCCGCTGCCTCGCCCCGCTGGAGGGCCTCAGCCCGACCCAGGCCCGGCGCCTGGCCGAGACCCTGCTCGCCTGGATCGAGACCCCCGGCGGCGCCCCGGAGGTGGCCGCGCGCCTCGGCATCCACCCCCAGACGGCCCGCTACCGGCTGCGGCAGATCCGCGAGCTGTGGGGTGACGCCATCGACGAACCGGACCAGCGCTTCGAGATGCTCCTGGTGCTCCGCGCCCGGCGTCTCCGGGGTGATCCGGCCGGCACCGCGGGCTGAACGGCGACCGGGCGGCCGGACGTCCCCTCACGTCCGGCCGCCGGTGCCGTCGGCAGACCGCCGGGATCGCCGGCGCCGTCGGGATCAGACCGGGGTGACGTACGCCCCGGCGATCCCGCCGTCGACCAGGAAGTCCGTGGCGTTCACGAACGAGGAGTCGTCGCTCGCGAGGAACGCGACGGCGGCGGCGATCTCGGTCGGCTCGGCGAACCGGCCGACCGGGATGTGCACCAGACGCCGGGCGGCCCGCTCCGGGTCCTTGGCGAACAGCTCCTGGAGCAGCGGGGTGTTGACCGGGCCGGGGCACAGGGCGTTGACCCTGATGCCGTCGCGTGCGAACTGAACCCCCAGCTCGCGCGACATCGCCAGGACCCCGCCCTTGGACGCGGTGTACGAGATCTGCGAGGTGGCCGCACCCATCCGGGCCACGAAGGACGCCGTGTTGATGATGGAGCCCCTGCCCTGCTCGCGCATATAGGGGATCGCCGCCTTGCAGCAGAGGAACACGGAGGTCAGGTTGGTCTCCTGCACCCGCCGCCAGGCCTCCAGGCCGGTGTCCAGGATGGAGTCGTCGTCCGGCGGGGAGATCCCCGCGTTGTTGAACGCGATGTCGACCGAGCCGTAGGTGTCGAACGCGGCCTTGAAGAGGGCGTCCACCTGATCGGCGTCGGTGACGTCGGTACGGACGAAGAGCCCGCCCGCCTCCTCGGCGGCCGCCTTGCCGGTCTCCTCGTCCACATCGGCGCAGACGACGTGCGCGCCCTCGGCGGCCAGCCGCCGGACAGTGGCCAGGCCGATGCCGCTGCCGGCTCCGGTGACGACGGCGGTGCGGCCGACCAGGCGGCGGCAGACGGAAGAAGTGTCGGTCATGGTGCTCAGGCCTCCGTGCTGATGAAGACGTTCTTGGTTTCGGTGAAGGCGGCCAGGGCGTCCGGGCCGAGCTCGCGGCCCAGCCCCGATTGCTTGTAGCCGCCGAAGGGGGTCGAATAGCGCACGCTGGAGTGCGAGTTGACGGAGAGGTTGCCCGCCCGCAGCCCCTGGCTCACGCGCAGCGCGCGGCCGACGTCCCGGGTCCAGACCGAGCCGGCGAGTCCGTAGTCGGTGGCGTTGGCGAGGCGCAGCGCGTCCTGTTCGTCCTCGAACGGCAGAACCACGGCGACGGGCCCGAAGACCTCCTCGACCGCCACCGGCGCCTCGGGCGAGACCCCGGTGAGGACGGTCGGCGGGTACCAGAACCCGGGGCCCTCGGGGGCCGTTCCGACGATGGCCTGTACGCCGTCGGCGCCACGGTCACCGTCGACGAAGCCCCGTACCCGGTCGAGCTGGAGCGCCGAGATCAGCGGGCCCATCCGGGTCTTCTCGTCGGCAGGGTCGCCCACCACCACGGCGGACACGGCCGGGACGAACAGCTCCAGGAAGCGGTCGTACACGGACCGCTCGACCAGGATCCGGGTGCGGGCGCAGCAGTCCTGACCGGCGTTGTCCAGGAAGGACATCGGCGCGGCCGCCGCGGCGGCCTCCACATCGGCGTCGGCGAAGACGAGGTTGGGGCTCTTGCCGCCCAGCTCCAGGGTGAGCCGCTTCACGCGCTCCGCGCAGCGGGTCATGATGTGCTTGCCGGTCCGGGTGGAGCCGGTGAACACGATCTTCGCGACGCCCGGGTGCTCGACCAGGGCGCCCCCGGCCTCCGGCCCCTCGCCGGGCAGCACCTGGAAGAGACCCTCGGGAAGCCCGGCCGCCAGGGCGAGTTCGGCCAGGCGGAGAGCGGTCAGCGGTGTCGTCTCGGCGGGCTTGAGGAGGACGGCGTTGCCCGCCGCGAGGGCCGGGGCGAGACCCCAGGCGGCGATCGGCATCGGGAAGTTCCACGGGGCGATGACCCCGACGACGCCCAGCGGCTCCAGGACCGTGAAGTCGATGCCGCCCGCCACCGGGATCTGCCGGCCCAGGAGCCGTTCGGCTCCGCCCGCGCTGTAGTCGAGCAGATCGCGTACGTTGCCGGCCTCCCACCGGGCGTTGCCGATGGTGTGTCCGGCCTCGCGGACCTCCAACTGGGCCAGTTCCTCGATGTGTTCGTCGACGACGACGGCGAAGCGGCGCAGCAGTCGGGCCCGGTCGGCGGGCGCGGCGGCCGCCCAGCGGCGCTGGGCCGCGGCGGCACGGCTGACGGCGGTGTCCACATCGGCGGCGGAGGCCGCGGGGACGGTGGCGATGACCTCGGCGGTCGCCGGGTTGAGGACGTCCAGGGTGGGTTGTGACACGTACGGACCCCGATCACGGAAGCTGGTAGTGGTGAAGGTGCTCTGGCGGTCAGAGGCGTTCGAAGGAGCGGCGCAGCTCCCAGTCGGTCACCGCGGAGTCGTACGCGGTCAGTTCGACGCGGGCCATGTTCAGGTAGTGCGCGACGACCTCCTCGCCGAACGCCTCCTTGGCGATGGGGCTGGCCTCCCACAGCTCGGCGGCCTCGCGCAGGGTCGTCGGCACCTGGTCGTAGTCCCCGGTGTAGGCGTTGCCCGTACAGGCCTCGGGCAGCTCCAGCCGGTGCTCGACCCCGTACAGTCCGGCGGCGACCAGTCCGGCGACGGCCAGGTGCGGGTTGACGTCGCCGCCGGGCAGCCGGTTCTCGAAGCGCATCGAGCGCCCGTGGCCGACGACCCGTAGGGCGCAGGTGCGGTTGTCGACGCCCCAGGCGACGGCGGTGGGGGCGAAGGAGCCGGGCTGGAAGCGTTTGTAGGAGTTGATGGTGGGCGCGTAGAGGAGGGAGAAGTCCCGCAGGGCGGCGAGCTGGCCGGCCAGGAAGTGCCGCATCAGCTCGGACATGCCGCCCTCGCCCTCGCCCGCCATCATGTTCGCGCCGTCCGCGTCGGTCAGCGAGAGGTGGATGTGGCAGGAGTTGCCCTCGCGCTCGTCGTACTTGGCCATGAACGTCAGCGAGACGCCCTCCTGGGCCGCGATCTCCTTGGCGCCCGTCTTGTAGACGGCGTGCTGGTCGCAGGTGGTGAGCGCCTCGTCGTAGCGGAAGACGATCTCGTGCTGGCCCGGATTGCACTCGCCCTTGGCGGACTCGACGGTCAGCCCGGCCTCCTGCATCTCGTTGCGGATCCGGCGCAGCAGCGGCTCGATGCGGCCGGTGCCGAGGATCGAGTAGTCGATGTTGTACTGGTTGGCCGGGGTCAGCCCGCGGTAGTCGCGGTCCCAGGCCTCCTCGTAACTGTCCCGGAAGACGATGAACTCCAGCTCCGTGCCGACCTGTGCCGTGTATCCGAGCTCCGCCAGCCGGTCGAGCTGGCGGCGCAGGATCTGGCGCGGGGCCGCCACCACCGGACTGCCGTCGTGCCAGGCGAGATCCGCGATCAGCAGGGCGGTCCCCTCGTGCCAGGGGACGGGGCGCAGGGTGGCGGGATCGGGGACCATGGCGAAGTCGCCGTAGCCGTTCTCCCACGAGGACATCGCGTAGCCGTCGACGGTCCGCATCTCGGTGTCCACGGCCAGGAGGTAGTTGCAGCCCTCGGTGCCGTGCTCCAGCACCTCGTCGAGGAAGAACCCGGCCGCGAACCGCTTCCCCTGGAGCCGGCCCTGCATGTCCGGGAAGGCCAGCACCACGGTGTCTATCGACCCGTCCGCGACCCGTGAGCGGAGCTCGTCGACGCCGAGCGGGGGTGTGCGGTCTGCCACGGGATGCCTCCTTGGGTGAACCGGGAGGCATAAGGTATGACAGAGAACCATTGCTTGGGAAGGGGATCGGCCAGTGGCCACCAGGAGAAGAGCGGACGACACCCGTCCGGCGGTAGGGGCGGTGGCCGCGACAGAGGTGGTGGTGGCGGCGGTCGACGCCGCCGGGGACGGGGGCGACACCGTGATCGGCCGGCCGGCCTCCGTGCTGCGGCCCGTCCGTGCGGGCAACGGCTTCGAGGAGGCGCTGGAGCAGCTCCTCCAGCTCCTGCGCCTGGGGCTGGTCCCACCCGGCGAACGGCTGCCCTCCGAACGCGAGTTGTCCCAGCACCTGAGGATCAGCCGGGTGACGCTGCGCGAGGTCCTCAAGGTGCTCCAGGACCAGAACATGGTCGAGAGCCGCCGGGGCCGCTACGGAGGAACGTTCGTCCTGCCGCGCACGGCTCCCGATGGCAGCGGCGAACTGCGCCGCCGCATCGCCGCCGTCGACGTGGAGGACACCCTGCGCTTCCGCGAGGTGCTGGAGGCCGGAGCGGCGGGCCTGTGCGCCGAACGGCTCCCGGCGGACGGCGGGGCCAGGCTGCGGGCCGCGCTCGACGCGACGCAGGGCGCCAGGCTTGAGGACTACCGCCGCCAGGACACCCTGCTCCACCTCACGCTCGCCGAACTCTCCGGCTCCCGCACGCTCGCCGCGCAGCACGCCGCGGTCCGGGCCACCCTCAACGAACTGCTCGACTGCATCCCGCTGCTGGTGCGCAACCTGGAGCACTCCCAGCAGCAGCACGCGGCCGTCGTCGAGGCGGTGCTCGACCGGGACGCGGACGCGGCCCGCGAGATGATGCGCGAGCACTGCGGCGGCACGGCGGCCCTGCTGCGCGGCTTCCTCGCCTGAGCCGGCCTGATCGACAGGACGTCCCCCCGGCGGGTGTCCGGCGCGGAGGCGAATCCGTAACCACTCTTTGACGCACGCCCCTTGCGCTTCCCCCGACGCTCCACAAAGGTGTGCCGACGAACCTTTGATCGAAGCAGTTCCAACGATGAAGTCGACACACATCTGGAGCGCCTCATGGCTCAGGGAACCGAAACACCCTCCGGACCACCCGGTGACGCGAGCCCGGGGGTGTCCGGCAAGGACGCGTATCTGCACCGCAGGACCCTGCGCCGGGGCAGTGCCGGCTGGCTCCTGCTGACCGGGCTCGGCGTCGCCTACGTCGTCTCCGGCGATTTCTCCGGCTGGAACATCGGCCTGGCCAAGGGCGGCTTCGGCGGACTCGCCATCGCCATGGTCCTGATGGGCGTCATGTACGCGTGTCTCGTCTTCGCGCTGGCCGAACTCTCCGCCATCCTGCCCACGGCGGGCGGCGGTTACGGCTTCGCCCGGCGGGCGCTCGGCACCTGGGGCGGCTTCCTCACCGGCACGGCCATCCTCATCGAGTACATCCTCGCGCCCACCGCGATCGCGCTGTTCATCGGCGACTACGTCGAATCGCTCGGCCTGTTCGGCCTCACCTCCGGCTGGCCCGTCTACCTCGCCTGCTTCGCGATCTTCATCGGCATCCACCTCTGGGGAGTCGGCGAGGCGCTCCGCTTCAGCCTGGTGGTGACCGCCATCGCGGTGGCCGCGCTGCTGATCTTCGCCGTCGGCGCGTTCACCGAGTTCGACGCGGGCCGCCTCAACGACATCCCGGCGGACACCTCCGCCTTCGGCTCCTCCTCCTGGCTGCCGTTCGGACTCCTCGGGATCTGGGCGGCCTTCCCCTTCGGCATGTGGTTCTTCCTCGGGGTGGAGGGTGTGCCGCTCGCCGCCGAGGAGGCCAAGGACCCGGTCCGCTCGATGCCGAAGGCCCTGACCATCTCCCTCGCCGTGCTGGTCCTCCTGGCCGTCATCACCTTCATCTCCGCCACCGGCGCCCAGGGGGCCGACGCCATCAAGGAGGCCGGGAACCCGCTCGTGGTGGCCCTGGAAGGAACCGGTGAGCCGACCGCCCTGAGCCGCTTCGTGAACTACGCGGGCCTCACCGGACTGGTGGCCTCCTTCTTCTCCCTGATCTTCGCCGGATCCCGCCAGCTGTTCGCCCTCTCCCGGGCCGGCTACCTGCCGCGCTTCCTCTCGCTGACCAACCGCCGCAAGTCCCCCTACCTCGGCCTGCTGATCCCCGGAATCATCGGGTTCACGCTCGCCGCCTGGAGCGGCAACGGCGGCCGGATGCTGAACGTCGCCGTCTTCGGCGCCACGATCAGCTACGCCCTCATGGCCCTCTCCCACCTCGTGCTGCGCCGCCGCGAACCGGAGCTGCCGCGCCCCTACCGCACCCCCGGCGGCGCGCTCACCTCGTCCGTGGCCTTCGTTCTGGCATGCTCGGCCCTGGTGGCGACCTTCCTGGTGGACCGCGACGCGGCGTTCATCGCCCTCGGCGTGTACGCGGTGGCGCTGGCCTACTTCGCCTTCTACAGCCGTCACCGGCTGGTCGCGGGGGCCCCGGAGGAGGAGTTCGCCGCACTGGCGGCGGCCGAGGCCGAACTCGCCCGCGACTGAGCCCCGCACCCCTTCCGCCCGTTGCCCCGATCCAACGAGGAGTACGTTCCATGTCCCGGCCCGTCATCGGCATCAGCACCTACCAGGACCCGGCCCGCTGGGGTGTGTGGGAGATGCCCGCGGTGCTGCTGCCCGCCGGCTACCCCCGCCTCGTCCGGGCGGCGGGCGGGCTCGCCGTGCTGCTGCCGCCCGACGACGCGCGGGACGCGGCCCGGGACACCGTCGCCGCCCTCGACGGGCTGGTGATCGCCGGGGGAGCGGACGTCGAACCGGCGCGCTACGGCGCGGTCGCCGATCCCCGTACCGGCCCCCCGGCCCGCGAACGCGACGCCTGGGAGCTGGCGTTGATCCGCGCGGCGATCGAACGGGAGGTCCCGCTGCTCGGCATCTGCCGGGGCATGCAACTGCTGAACGTCGCCCTCGGCGGCACCCTGCACCAGCACCTGGACGACCACACCGGCGGCCCCGGCGTCTTCGGCAGCCACCCGGTGACCCCCGTGCCCGGCACCGCGTACGCGGACGCCGTCCCGGAGACCGCCGTGGTGCCCGCCTACCACCACCAGGCGGTCGACCGGCTCGGCGCCGGCCTGGTGGCCTCCGCCCACGCACCCGACGGGACCGTGGAGGCCCTGGAACTCCCCGGGCACGGGAGCCTGGTGCTCGGTGTGCAGTGGCACCCGGAGATGGGCGAGGACACGCGGGTCATGGCCGCTCTGGTCGGGGCCGCCGGGGAGCGGGCGGCGCTGAGCCCTCGAACCCCGGACCGGAAAAGTCGGGCCCAGCGAACGCCGGTGAGCTGAAACGGGAGCCGTGGCCCTCGCCCGGACCCGGCGCGGACGCCGCCTCGGCGAGCTCCTGGAGGAGGAACGGCCGGATCCCCCGGTCCCGCAGCGCCGCGAGCCATGTCTCACGGGCGTCCTCGAGAGCGGGGGACCGGTCAGGCACGGACGCCGTGCCGTCCGCCGACTGCTTCGCCGCCGTGCGGTACAGGGCGACCACGCTGACCAGGGCCGTGACCGCCGCGACCACCAGACTGAACCAGCCGACGCCGACGAGGGTGCCCGCCAGGGAGGGCAGGGACCCGGCGAGTCGCAGACCGTAGCCCAGCAGCAGGAACGTCGCCGCGGCCACGGCGGCGAGCACCGGCGTCAGCACCCCGAGGACCGCCAGTACCCCGGCCCCCGGCCGCTCCTGATCGCCCGGTCCGGAGAGCGGCGCGCTTCCGGCGTTCTGCGGTCCGCCCCGGGTACGCCGCCGCAGGGCCGCGTAGCGCCGGTACTCGGCGTCGGCCGCGGGCGTCGTGCGTGCCACGGCCGCCAGGCCCCGGACGCGCAGCCGGCCGCCGGGGACTCCCGAGCGTTCGAGCAGGCGTTGGATCTCCGGGGAGGCGATCACCTCGTCGAGTGCGCGTCCGTAGTCGGAGCTGTCCTCGTCCCCGAGCCGGATAGGTCTGCCCATGCTGTCCCTCGGTCGACACAGGTGTGCCGACACCTGTGTGGTGGGTGTTCCGCCCACCGCACCGCGGGGGCGCGCACGTGTCGCGTGCGCACCTCCGCGGCTGTCCGGTGAGGCGTTCGTAGTCTTCTGGAAAGGTGTTCCGGAGGGGGCTAGGGCGTGTTTCGAAAGTCCCGCCTGCTCGGCGACGCCTGGCACTTCCCCAAGCTCTCGGCTTCGCTCGAGCAGGGGAGACCCCATCCCTCGCCGCGTTGTCGGGATCACCCCGATACATCCAGTATCGGGGCGACCCTCCGCCTTGCGATCGCACGCACCAGACGCCGCCGAGCCCGCCCTCCGGGCGGACGGCGCTACTTTCGAAACACGCCCTAGAGGTGCTGCGCGACGGCGGGCATGAGGTCCTGGAAGGTCCGCCCGTCCGCCGGAGCCCCGATCGCGGTCATCTGCCAGCCCGACCCGGACCGCTGGACCTTGGCCATGATCTGGGCGGTGTGCCGCCCGCCGCCGGTCAGGGTGTACCGGGCCAGCTCCTGGCCGTTGCTCTCGTCGACCAGACGGCAGAAGGCCGCCTCGACCTCCTCGAAGGTCTGGCCGGTGAAGGAGTTCACCGTGAAGACGATCTGGTCCACATGGACCGGCACGCGCCGCAGGTCGACGACGATGGACTCGTCGTCACCGCCCTGGCCCGCCCCGCCGACCCGGTTGTCCCCGGTGTGCTGGACCGAACCGTCGTCACTCGTCAGGTGCTGGAAGAAGACCACGTCCTGCGGGGCCTGGCCCGCGAAGAGCACCGCCGAGGCGTCCAGGTCGATCTCGCGGGCGGTGAGCCGCGCCAGAAATCCCTTGCGGGGAGCGGACTTCCAGCCCAGTCCCATCCGTACGACACCGAGCTCGCCGCCGCCGGACTTGGTGAGGCTGACCTGCTGGCCCTTGGTGAGGTTGATCGTCATCGTTCCGCCTTCGGTGACTGGGGTGACTTCGGTAGGGGCGTGCGCGTCGAGGTCCCGGCGGCTCAGAGACTGACGCCGAAGTCGGCGACGATGCCGCTGAGGCCGGATGCGTAACCCTGCCCGACCGCGCGGAACTTCCACTCGGCGCCGTGCCGGTACAGCTCGCCGAAGACCATCGCGGTCTCGGTGGAGGCGTCCTCGCTCAGGTCGTACCGGGCGATCTCCGCGCCGCCCGCCTGGTTCACCACCCGGATGTACGCGTTGCGCACCTGGCCGAAGCTCTGCCCCCGGCTCTCCGCGTCGTGGATCGAGACCGGGAACACGATCTTCGCGACGGTCGCGGGCACCGAGGCGAGGTCGACCTTGACGATCTCGTCATCGCCCTCGCCCTCACCGGTGAGGTTGTCGCCGGTGTGCTCGACCGACCCGTCGGGGCTCTTGAGGTTGTTGTAGAAGATGAAGTGCTCGTTGGACAGCACCTTGCCCGCCTCGTCGCAGAGCAGCGCGCTCGCGTCCAGGTCGTAGTCGGTGCCGGTGGTCGTGCGGACGTCCCAGCCGAGACCGACGAGGATCGCGGTCAGCCCCGGGGCCTCCTTGCTCAGCGAGACATTTCCGCCCTTGGCGAGGCTCACGCCCATGATGTTCTCCCTTGTGCGGTGACGGGTGTTCACGTGGTGGCGGCCACGCCACGGGTGACGGCGCGGACACTCTGCGACTACAAGAAAAATCTACAGCACTGTAGATTTTCCGGGCCAGGAGGTGTTCGGCCCGCCCCGGCCGGTCGCCGGTACCTCCGTCGGCTGGATACGATTTCCCGACGCCCGGCAGGCGGGACGCCGCAGCAGGGCGGCCGAACGGAGAAAGCCGGACGGACGGAGAGAGGGGTCGGGCCGTGGACGCCGAAGGAGCCGGTGGCGAGCGGGAATCTCCCGCCCGCAGGCGTGGCCAGGGCGAGCTGGAGGCCCAGGTGCTGTCGGTGCTGGGCGGGGCGAGCGAGCCGGTGACCGCCGCCTGGGTGCTGGAACGGCTCGGCGCGGGCCTGTCGTACAGCACCGTCATCACGATCCTGACGCGTCTGCACGCCAAACAGGCGGTCACGCGCACCGGACGAGGCCGCCCCGTCCTGTGGGAGCCCGTGGCGAACGAGGCGGGTCTCGCCGCCCTGCGGATGCGCCGGCTCCTCGACAAGCAGAGCGACCGGGACGCGGTGCTCTCCAGCTTCGTCTCCGTCCTCTCCTCGCACGACGAGGACCTGCTGCGGGCCCTGCTCGCCGAGAGCGGTCCCGACGACACCGGAACGCCCTCGGACCGGCCGGAGCGCTGACGATGGGCGTCTTCGTCTACCTGCCGCTCGTGCTGCCCCTGACCGCGTTGCCGATCGCGCGCCTGGCCGAACAGCACCTGCACCCCCGCAGGGCCGCCCGGCTGCTGACCACCGTCGCCGTGATCCTCGCCTCCTGCAGCCTGGTGTGTCTCGGACTGCTGGTGGTGGTGGGCACGGCCCAGCTGCCAGGCAATCCGCTGCCCGACGGCTGGTCCGACGCCGAGGTCCGCGAGGCCGTGCCGCACGACGCGTTCGCGGGCAAGGCGTCCATCCTCGCGCTCGTCGTCGTGACGACGGCCTGCGGGGTCACCGTCCACCGCCACTACCGCTTCCGGGCGCGGGCCCACCGGACGCTCGCGGGCCTGCCGGGCGGCGACGTCGCCGTGCTGCCCGACGACGTCCCGTACGCCTACGCGCTCCCCGGCTCCCCGGGGCGGGTGATGGTCTCCACGGCGCTGCTCGCCTCCCTCGAACCGGCCGAGCACCGGGCGCTGTTCGCCCATGAACGCGCTCATCTGGCGGGACGCCACCACCGGTTGCTGCTCGCGACCCGGCTGGCCGGCTGCGTCAATCCACTGCTGTGGCCGCTGCTCGGGGCCCTGGTCTACAGCACGGAGCGCTGGGCGGACGAGGAAGCGGCCCGGGTCACCGGCGACCGTCGGCTGACCGCACGCGCGGTCGGCAAGGCGGCGCTCGTCTCCCGCTCGGTGCCCGGCGGCGCGGCCTTCGCCGCCTTCGCCGCGGCGGGGCCCGTACCGCGACGGGTGGCGGCGCTCCTGGGCCCGGTACCGCCGGACCGGGGCTGGCCCCCCGCCCTCACCCCGGCCGGTGTCGCCGCGCTCGTCGCCGCGGCCGGGACGACCGTCTCCGCGCTGTCCGCGCTGAACGCGGCCGTCGCGCTGTTTCTCGTCCTGGAGGCGGCGACACCGCTGTAGTCCGGGGCCCTCGGGCGAGCAGCCTGTCCGGAGCCGCGAAGATCGGCCCGACGCCTGTCGCTACAGGGTTGTAGAGTTCATCAGCCGCGGAACGCGGGCCCCGTCGACGGCCCTTCCTCACCCGCCCGGCATGCAGAATCATGCCCGGGTGCTCACCTGCCGTCGGAGTGCGTCCCACTCGAACCCATGGCTGGAGAACCCAGCCGGACAGGAGCCACGCGTTGTCCGCCAGTCCGGGCCCCTCAGGGCCCGACCCCCACAGTCACCGACCCGCGGCCCCGGGCAGGGCCGCCCGCCGCCTCCCGCGCGGGGCGGGTGACCGATGACCTCCGCCCTGCTCGGCCTGCTGGCCGTGTTCGTCCTCACCGCCGGGACCGGCTACTTCGTGGCCCAGGAGTTCGCGTACGTCTCCGCGGACCGGCTGACCCTCGGCCGGGAGGCCGCCGCCGGGGACAAGAGGGCCGCCCGCGCCGTGAAGGTCCTGGAGCGGCTCTCCTTCATGCTGTCCGGCGCGCAGCTCGGCATCACCGTCACGGGACTCGTCGTCGGATTCCTCGCGGAACCGTCCGTCTCCGCCCTCCTGCGGCCCGCCCTGAGCGGCACGGGCCTCTCCGACGGCCTCGTCTCGGGCATCTCCGTGGCGCTGTCGTTCGTGGTGGCGACCGTCATCCAGATGGTCCTCGGCGAACTCGCCCCCAAGAACCTCGCCCTGGCCGTGCCCGAGAGCATGGCGAAGTCCCTCGCCTCCTCCACCCTGATCTACCTGCGGATCGTCGGCCCCGTGGTCCACGTCTTCGACGGCGTCGCCAACCGGCTGCTGCGCCGCATCGGCATCGAACCGGTCGAGGAGCTCCACCACGGCGCGACCCTGGAGGAGCTGGGCCACCTCATCGGCGAATCCCACGAACAGGGCGAACTCCCGGCCGCCACGGCCGAACTCATGGACCACGCGCTGGAATTCTCCGAGCGGAACCTGGGCGAGGTGATGATCCCGCGCGCCGACGTGGCGTTCGTCCGCCGGGACGCCCTCGCAGCCGAGGCGGTCGAGCTGATCGCCCGGCACGGACACTCCAACTACCCGGTGCTCGGCGACCATCCGGACGACCCCGCCGGAGTCCTCGGCGTACGGGAGCTGATGCGGCTGCCCGCGGCCGACGTCGGGCGCACCACCGTCGGCTCCCTGGCCCGCCGCCCGCTCCTGCTGCCGGAGCTCCTCAGGCTTCCGGCGGCGGTCGCGCAGATGCGTGAGCGCGACGACGAGTTCGCCGTCGTCCTCGACGAGCACGGCGGCCTGGCCGGGATCGTCACGTACGAGGACATCGCCGAGGAACTCGTCGGGGACATCGCCGACGAGTCCGACACCGTCGTCGAACTCGCGGTCGCCGACGGCTCCGGCTGGACCGTGGACGCGGGCCGCCGCCTCGACGAGATCGAGGAGGCCACCGGCGTCGCACTGCCCCAGGAGAGCGACGACTACGACACTCTGGCCGGGCTGATCATCGACCGGCTCGGACGCTTTCCCACCGTGGGCGACCGGCTCACCGTCGGCGCGGTCCGGATCGAGGTGCGCACCCTCGACCGGCACGTCGCCGAGTACGTCCGCATCGAGCGCACCGAGCCCACCGAACCCACCGAACGTGTCGAACCCACAGGGCCCACAGGACCCACCGGACAGGAGCCGCAGGCATGAGCTTCCCCATGGCGCTCTTCGTGACGGTCCTGCTCCTGATCGGCAGCGGATTCTTCGTCGCTGCCGAATTCGCCCTGGTCGCCTCCAAGCGACACCGCATGGAACAGGCCGCCGCCAAGGGGCAGCGCGGGGCCAAGGCCGCGCTCGACGGGATGCGCGAGCTGTCGCTGATGCTCGCGGGAGCCCAGCTCGGCATCACCATCTGCACCCTGGGCCTGGGCTCCGTGTCCAAGCCCGCGATCTCCCACGAGCTGGACCCGCTGCTGGAGAGGCTCGGACTGCCCGCGGCCCTCAGCTACGGCATCGCCTTCGCGCTGGCGATGATCGTCGTCGTCTTCCTGCACATGGTGGTCGGCGAGATGGCCCCGAAATCCTGGGCCATCGCCCACCCGGAGCGCTCCGCGATGCTGCTGAGCCCCGCCTTCCGCGCCGTGGTGGGCGCCGTACGCCCGCTGATCCGGCTGCTGAACGCGATCAGCAACGCCCTCGTGCGGCTGTGCCGGGTCACCCCGCGCGACGAACTCGCCTCGGTGCACAACCGCGACCAGCTCACCCACCTGATCGAGGAGTCCGAGCGCCTCGGGCTGATCAGCAAGGGCGACTCCGGACTGATGACCAGGTCCCTGACCGAGCCGGGGACCCCGGTCTCCGTGCTTCGGACCCCCGTGGAGCGGATCGCGACGGTTCCGGCGGACGCCGGACTCGACCGGATCCTGGCCACCGCCGCCGAGGCCGACCGCACCCGCCTGCTGGTACGCGACGGGGAGGAGATCCTCGGATCGGTGCACGCCCGGGACGCCCTCGTGGCCCGTGCCGGAGGCCGGGACGTCCTCGCCCGCGACCTGGCCCGTCCCGTCCCGGAACTGGCCCCGGACGCGACCGCGGCACACGCGGTGGAGCAGTTGCGCGAGCGGCGGGCCACGATCGCCGTCGTACGCGACGGGGAGGGCGGCCTCACCGGACTGGTGAGCCTGGACGACCTGCTCGCCCGGCTGCTGCATCCCCCGACGGCACCGCGGCAGGCCGGGAAGTAGCTTGGAGGCATGGACGAGGCGGCGGACCCGGTGGCGGCGGCCGACGACCGGGGATTCCCGGCGCGGCACGCGCCCTCGTGCACCGGGCTCGCCGAGCTCGATGTCCTCGTTCCCCACTGCCGCGCCTGTCCGCGGCTCGTGGCCTGGCGGGAGGAGGTCGGCGGGGTCAAACGCGCCGCCTTCCGGGACCAGGACTACTGGGCGCGACCGGTGCCGGGCTTCGGCCCGGCGGATGCCAAGGTGGCGGTGGTGGGGCTGGCGCCCGCGGCCCATGGCGGCAACAGGACCGGGCGGATGTTCACCGGTGACGCGACCGGCGACTTCCTCTTCTCCGCGCTGCACACGGTGGGCCTCGCCTCGCAGCCGTCCTCGGTCCACGCCGAGGACGGGCTCCGTCTGCGTGGCGTGCGACTGACCTCACCCGTGCACTGCGCGCCTCCGGAGAACCGGCCGACGCCCGAAGAACGCGGCACCTGTCGTCCCTGGCTCGCGGCGGAGCTGGACCTGCTGAGTCCGGGGCTGACCGCGGTGGTCGTCCTCGGCGGCTTCGGCTGGCAGGCGCTGCTGCCGGTCCTCGCGGAGGCGGGATGGGAGCTACCGCGTCCGCGTCCCGCCTTCGGCCATGGCGCCCGGGTCGTGCTGCCCGCCACCGGGCGTCGACAGGAGCTGCACCTGCTGGGCAGCTACCACCCCAGCCAGCGCAACACCTTCACGGGCCGGCTGACCATGCCCATGCTGGTCGACGTGCTCCAGGAGGCAGCCACTGTCGCCGGGATCGCCACCTGAGACACAGCCCGGACGTCCGGCCCGCCGCGGGTCCGCGTCGCCGGCCAGAGCGGTTGAGCCCTCGCGCGGGGTGACGCCGGTGTCGCGTCAGCGGTCCGATCTTTCCGGGCGCGTGCTCCCGGGGGCGTGCGTCGCCCGTCCTCCGGCCACCGCCCCGTCAGCGCTTCCGAGCCCCCCGCCGCGCGGGCCCCGGCCTCGGGGCCGGGACGAGGCGGAACGCCGTGTTGAGGACGTGGTCGATCACATCGCGCGAGGGCTTGTCCGTCAGGTCGGTGAGCAGCCGGGCCAGTGTGTTGAGGAGGAACGGCGATCCCATGACGTACCGGTTGAGCACCGGCTGGAAGCCCGAGCGACTGAAGATCAGGTCGGCGGCGGTGTTGCCGAGGCGGTAGTAGCGGCCCCAGCGGCGGTTCATCTCCACCGGGTAACCACGCAGCACCTGTTCGCGGCGAGGCCCTCGGGGGTGGGCCAGGGCGAGAGCCGCGGTCCCGGCGGCGACCTCGCCCGCCTCCATCGCCTGGGCGATGCCCTCGCCGTTCCAGGGGCTGACCATCCCGCCGGAGTCGCCGACCAGCAGCAGCCCGCGCGCGTACAGCGGGTGGCGGTTGAAACCGATGGGGAGGGCGGCGCTGCGGACCGGGCCCTCCGCGTTCTCCTCGCGCAACCCCCAGCCCTCCGGGGTCCGGGCCAGCCACTGGTTCAGGGTGGCGCGCAGGTCCGCCTTGCCGTGCCGCCGGTGGGGGAACGCCCCGAGCCCGACGTTGACCCGGCCGTCGCCCATCGGGAAGATCCAGCCGTAGCCGGGAAGGTAGGGGCCCCCGTCCGGGAAGCGGAGGTCGGCCCACAGCTCCAGGTACTCCTCCTGGGAGCGTTCGGGGCTGCGGTAGTAGCGCCGGGCGGCCGTCGCGATCTGCCGCCGGGGGTCCCGCTCCAGACCCAGCGCCAGGGCGAGGCGGGCGGAGGCCCCGTCGGCGGCGATGACGACCGGCGCACGCAAGTCGACCGGCTCCGGGACGTCCGGGGAATCCGAGGACGCGGCGACCCCCGCGACCCGGCCCGCCCGGTCCGTCAGCGGGCGCTCCGCCTTCCAGCCGCTGTACAGCCGGGCCCCGGCCGCCACGGCGTGCCGGGCCAGGATGTCGTCGAAGTCGTGCCGGCTGCGGGAGAGCCCGAAGTCCGGATAGCCGCCCAGCGCCGGCCAGTCGATGTGCACGCGGTGCTCCCCGGCCACCCAGCGCATCCCGCGCGAACGCATCCAGCCCGGTGCGGTGATGTCCACGCCCATCCGGATGAGCTGGTGCACCGCGCGCGGGGTGAGACCGTCGCCGCACACCTTCTCCCGGGGGAAGCGGGCCTTCTCCAGCAGGATCACGTCCACTCCGGCCCGCGCCAGGTGATACGCGGCCGAGGACCCGGCCGGCCCCGCCCCCACCACGATCACCTGGGCGTCCTCTCCCGTACGGGACGCCTCCCGCGCGTCTTCCGTACGGGACGCCTCCCGCGCGTCTTCCGTACGGGACGCCTCCCGTGGGGCTCCCGTACGGGGAGTCTCCCGTGCGTCCGTCGTCGTCGGGTCCGGTGGCAGTTCCCGCATCACAACCCCTTCGTCCCAAGGGCCGTTGCTCCTGCCGGGGCGGGGGCCCAGGGCAACATCATCGATCAGGACGGGCCGGGGCGGTACCAGGCGTCGGAAAACCTCGGGCGACCGGGTGACCCGGCCGTCTACGCTCCGTCGGTGACCCCTCCGCCGGACGAAACGATCATCGACGCCCTCGACCGCGCCGACCCCGCTCTCCTCGCCCGGCGCCTCGACGCCCGCACCTGTCCGCCGCAACTGCTCGGCCGGTTGGTCCGGCACCCCGCACCCCGGATACGGCACCTCGGCCTCACCCTCCTCGCCGAACGCGCGGACATCCCGGACTCCGGGGGCGGGGGAGAAGGCGTGGCCGGGGCAGGTCATCTCGCTCTGGCGGCCAGCCTGTTGCCGGATTCCCCCGGGGCGTCGCCCGAGGAGTCCCTCCTGCTCGCGGGGATCCACGCCCGGCTCGGGGCGCGGAAGCCGCGCCACCGGCTGCCCGACTGGCGTGCGGCCGCGCTGCCCGCCCGGGTACGGATCGCCTGGCTGCGGGCGGAGATCCTCGGCGACCCGACCGTCCTCCGTACGGAACCGGCGGGCGAGCTCCTCTACCGGGCCGTGCGGGAGAGCGACGCCGCCGGGGCGCACCGCCCCGACCGGCTCGTGGCCGAACTCGTCGACACCGGGGACCCGGTGCTGGGGACCGAGGCGCTGCGGCTGGCCCGCGACGGGCTGCACGCCGGACTGCTCGCACCGGCGTTCGTACGCGGCCGGCTGGTGCGGCTGCTCGACTCGCCCGACCCCGACGTCGTGACCGACGTGCTGCGCGAACTCGCCGAGCCCTGGGCGGCGGTCATCCCCGTGGACGCGTCACCGCTGACCCGCCCGGCGAGGGCCCTGGGCGGCCGGTCCGCCGATCGCGACGGGGCGTCGGCCGCACTCGCCGCCGCCGCTCTCGTCGCCGCGGCCCGGCACGGTCACCCCACGGTGCTGTGGAGCACGGCGGAGGATCCGGCCGAGGCTCCGGCCCTGCGCGGGCAGGCCGTGGAACTCCTGGGCGAACGGGCGGAACGCGCCGACACCGGCCGTCTGGTGGCCCTGGCCGCGACGGACCCCCTCCTGCTCGCCGGGCCCGTGCTGACCTGTCTGCGCGCACTGCACCGGCGCGGCCACTTCCCGGCGGACCCGGATGTCGGCCCGCTCCTCTCCCTGGCCCTGGCCGACCACACGCTGCCGGCGGAGGACCTCGCCACGGTCCTCTACACCTCCCGTCGCCCGCTGTTCGACGCCCTCACCGACGCCCCGTCCGCCGCCCCGGACTGGCCACGCCGCCTGGAGCTGCTCATCGCCCTGTCGCGTCAGGGGGCCGCAGACATCCCCATCGGCGAGGCCATCACCCGACTCCTCCCGGCCGCCCGCGCCCCGCGCCCGTTCCTCGCCGCGATCCGCGTCCTGCGACCGCCGGCCGCCGAGGAAGCGGTGCTGGCCCTGCTTCCCACGGTCCCGTCCGCCGCACTGGACGCCCTGGAGGCCATCGGAGGGGACCGTACGCGATCGGCGCTGGCCCGCGCGTTCGGCGTCGGCGGCCCGGCGGACGGACCGTCCACGGCCACGGACGGCCCACCACGCCTCCCGGTCGCACCCGAACTGCGCCCCGTACGCGACCGGGCGCTGGCACTCCTGTGGCACCTCACCCACCAACCCGGGCAGCGACAGGAGCTGCTTGCCCGGCTCGCCCCCCAGGACCTCCCGCGCGAGATCGAGGCCGACCTCGGCGCCCCCGACGAGCGGGAACTGGCCGTTCTGCGCGCCCGTGTGGACGTGGACGCCCCCGTGGCGGCTTTCTGCCGGATCGCGGCGCACGCCGGTACGGGAACCGTGCCCCCGGACGGTGTCCCCCTGGCCGACCTGCTCCTGCGCATCGTGCGCGACCTCGCCGCCGGCCGACTCGGGCCGGGGACGGACGCCCCGGGCCCCGGCTTCGCACCCGCGGGACCGGCCCGCCCGGACGGCGAACCGGAGCTGCCGCCCGAGGTGTTGGACGCGATGCGCGCCCACGGGAGCCGGTTGTGGAGGCGGCGGCGGATCAGGCCCGTCTGTCTGCTCGACGCACCGGACGACACCGGAGCGGGCCACGCGTTCCTCACCGCGACGGTGCTCGGCCTGCTGGAGCGGCCCGGGCTCACCGGCGGGGAACGGGCGGTGCTGCTCAAGGCGTTGCTCCAGGTCCCCGCGACCCCGTCCACCCGGGCCCGGGTGCACCGTCTGCTGCGCGACCGCGACCCGCACGTGCGCAAGCACGTCATCGCGCTGCTGGCCCACGACGCCTCGGGCGAGGACGCGCGGGCCCTGTCCGCGACCCTCGTCCCGCTCACCCGCGACCCGGACATCCGCACCGTGCGCGCGGCCCTGTCGGCGCTCGGCGCGGCACGGGCCCGCTGGGCGGGCGAGGCGGTCGCCGGCTGTCTCCACCACCCGAACATGAACATCAGGAAGACCGCCGCGGCCACCCTCCTCGACGCGGGCGCGCCGTCCGCCGTCCCGCACATCCTGCGGGCGCTCGGCCGCGACGACAACCCGGGGCTGCGGTCCGCACTGACACGGGCGCTGCGCGCCGTCGTGGGCAGCGCCTACGCCGCGACCCTCCTCGCCGCCGCCGAGGCGGCTCGCGACGAGCGCTCTTGCCGCCTCCTGCTCCGTGCCCTCGACCACGAGGCGACCGCCCGCGCCGTGCTCGCCCTCGACATGGGGGGATCGCCGGTCGTCCCCGCCCTGCTGGCGCTCGTCGCCGACGGCGGGGTGCGGCTCGCCGCCGGTTCTGTCCAGGACCTGGCGGAACCACTGGCCCGGCACGGTGTGCCGACGCCGCCCGCTGCCCCGGGCGGGCCCCCGGACGGGGCCGACCCCGAGGTGACGGCTCTGCTGCGCTCCGGCTGGGACCCGGCGCTCGCCCTGCGCGTCGCCCGGCGGACCGCACCCCCGGACACCGTTGCCGCCCACGAACGCCCGGCGGCCCGCGCCCTGTTGGGTGACTGGCTCGGCCTGGCCGGCAGCACCGTCGAGGCCGGGCTCCGCGGCCGCCTCCTGCGGTGCGCCCTGCGCCTGTGCCCGGGGCCGTGGTCCGCCGACGAGATGACGGTGCTCGCCCGGCACACCGGTACGGTGACCGACGCGTTCGACGCCGCCACCGGCGGGGGAGGGTCGGACGGGTCTCCCCTGGCCACAGCCGCGAGGCCGGCGGCCGGGTCGGCCGGGGACCTGATCGAGGTCCTGCACGCCGTCGCACCGCACCTGTCCGCCGTCCAGCGTTTCACCGTCGTCGAAGGACTTCGCGCCCTGCCGCCCGCCGACCCGGACAGCCGGCCCCGGCCCGGGACGGCCGCCTGGGGCCTCACGCTGCTCCGACAGCTGGGCGCCGTGCTCGTCCGGGCAGATCTCGACCGGGCCCTGGACGCCGCCCACCTCGGCGCAGACCCCTGGAGCGCCGCGCCCGCTGTGCTCCGGGAGGCGTTCGGCGTACCGGAGGAACCGGCGGTCGTCGATGAATCAGCTTCCTGGCGTGCCGAGTTGACCGAGGCGGTACGGACGCCCGAAGCACTGGCGGAGTTCCGGGGACGCGATGTCGCCGCCGGTGCCCGGCCCCGGCGCGCCGCCGGTGCGGACGGTGCCCGGCGCGCGCCTGCCGCGAACGAGTCCCGAGAACTGCTCTCCGCGCTCGTCGAGGCGTACCCGAAGGCCGCGCCCGACGTGCGCGGGCGGCTCGTCGACTGGATGACCGAGCTCCAGCCGATCGACGCACCCGAGTGGACCATCGCCGAGAACAGGGCGGCGAGCGCGGCATCCGGCGCCTCGTCGCGCCGGGTGCGGGCGGACGATCTCGACCAGCCCCGGTCGGCCGCCCAGCGGACCCGGCTGCTGGCCATGCTGGACGCGAAGAGGCGGGAGCGCCGGACCGCCGCCGCGCGGGCCCTGCTCGACTGGCCGGAGCCGGGGGTGGCGCGCGCCGTGCTGCGGGCGTATCTGCGCGGCCGGGCCGACGTGCTCCCGGAAACCGCCGCCCTGGATCTCCTCGCGCACCCGGAGGACCACGGCGGGGCCCACCCCGACGCCCACCCCTCAGAGGGCGGTGGCCGACACCCCGCCGTCGTGGAACTGACCTCCCGAGGGGTGCTGCCCGAGCGGGCGCTGCGCTGGGCGGCGCGGCTGCCCGAGGACGAGCTGCCCCCGCTCGTCCCGCTGATCGTCGGGTGGTGGGAACACGGTTCGCCCGCTGTGCACGAGGCGGCCCGCACCGCGCTGCGCAACGTTCCCGCCGAGGTCCTCGCCCACCACCTGGCACCGCGCGTCGAGGCCGGCGACCTCGGGCTGCTCGACCTGCTGACCGGGCTGCGACTGCTCCGGACCCCCGTGCTGACCAGGGCCGAGCGCCGACTGCGTACCGAAGGCCGCGACGCCCTGGCCGACGGGCTCGTCCTCGTCGACGGCCCCTTGCGCACACCCGGGGCCGAACACGAGGACGCTGCCGCGCTCGACGCCCTGCGCACCCCGTTCCGGAGCACGACGGCCGCTCCGGCGGACCGTCCGTCGCTGCCGGAACTGCTCGACCTCGCCCGCACGGGAACGCCCGAGCAGACCCGCCAGGCCCTCACCCGCCTCGTCGAGGAGCGCGCACCCGTGCCCGGAGCCGGTCCGGACCCGGAACTGAGCGCGTTGGTCGAGGAGTTGCTGAGCCACCCACGCGCCGGGGTACGCCTGCACGCACACCGGACCTCGCGCGCCCTGTTCGACCGGGACACCCATGCCCGGCTCACCGCGCTCCTGCTGTCCGATCCCTTGCCCGACGTGGTGCGCATGGCGGCGCGGACGCTCGGCCGCGCCGGCTGGGAGCCCGCGCTGCCCGACCTCGTCCGGCTCCTCGGCCACCCGAAGCCGGTGGTCCGGAGAGCGGCCCGGGACGCGCTCGTCGGCTTCGGTGACGTGGCGGTCCCGGTCCTGCGCCGGACCGCGGCCCACGCCCGGCCCGACCGGCGGCCGCTCTACACGGACGTGCTCGCCGAGATCTCCGGCGCGGGGGCCTGACGGACGGGGCGCCCGAGCGTCACCCCGGGGCGTGTCGTCAGCCTCCGGGCTCCCGGGACGCTGCCGCGGCGACCTGGTGCAGCGTCCGCCCCGTACGGGCGGACCTGGCGTGGTACGGGTCGGGGGAGCCGGGCCTGCCGCGAACGGCGAGGCGGTCGTTCGCCTTGATCAGCAGCCACGCCTCGTGGCCGCCGCTGTCCGGCTCGTCGCCCTTCTGGACGCGGGTCAGCGCGAACTCGCCGTGCAGCTTCGACCCGTACAGCCAGAACGTCGCATGGCCGAGCGCCAGGGACTCGGAGAAGGGGACGGAGTCGCCCTGTCCGTCATGCCCGAGCGGCCGGTAGGTGCCCTGGTCCCAGACGATGACCGTGCCGCTGCCGGACTCGCCGTGGGGGATCACCCCTTCGAACTCGCGGTACTCCAGGGCGTGATCCTCCGTCGGTACGGCGAGCCGGCGGTCGCTGGGGTTCTCCGACGGCCCGCGCGGCACCGCCCAGGACTTCAGTACGCCGTCGACCTCCAGCCGGAAATCGAAGTGCAGGCGTCGCGCGTCATGGATCTGCACGACGAAGTGGGGCCGCGGTGTGCCGTCGTTCTCCACGTCGTGCTCCCTTCGTGGCCCCGGCCCGTCTCGCCGGTCCGTGTTTCCACTCTGCGGCTGCCCGGGACGAACCGCACGATGAGCCGACTGCCTTCAGGCGCATATGCCTCGGGGGCATGCCGTTCCCTCTCCGGTCTGGACCAGGTCATTGACGGCTCCTGCGACACTCCCTTAAATCAAGTATTGAAATATGCGCCCGAGGTGATCGCCCCAACCGTTCACCTCTCGGCGTCGACCTGTCATGCACATGTCCCCCCACGCGAAGTGATGTGATGACCGTGCACCCCACGCACTCCACGGCGCGCAGCGTTTCCCGGCGCCGCCGCGTCGCCCTCTACGCCGCCTCGCTGCTCTGCTGCTCCGCCATCCTGACCGCACTCCCCGGCGGGGCGTCCGCCGCACCCGCCGCCGGCTCCCCCGCCTCCGGGCCCGGGGCGCGGGCCGTCGCCTTCGAGGACCAGTTCGACGGACCGGCCGGCGCCGCCGTGGACGGCGGCAAGTGGCAGATCGAGACCGGCGACAACGTCAACAACCACGAACGGCAGTACTACACCCCGGGCAACGACAACGCCGCGCTCGACGGCCAGGGCAACCTCGTGATCACCGCCCGGAAGGAGAACCCGGGCAACTACCAGTGCTGGTACGGGACCTGCGAGTACACCTCGTCCCGGCTCAACACCTCCGGCAAGTTCTCCGCCGCCTACGGCCACGTCGAGGCGCGCATCAAGATCCCGCGCGGCCAGGGCATCTGGCCCGCGTTCTGGATGCTGGGCGACGACATCGGCAACGTCGGCTGGCCGAACAGCGGCGAGATCGACGTGATGGAGAACGTCGGCTTCGAACCCGGCACCGTCCACGGCACCCTGCACGGGCCCGGATACTCCGGCTCCGGCGGCATCGGAGCCGCGTACACGCTGCCGAACGGGCAGGCGTTCGCCGACGACTTCCACACCTTCGCCGTCGACTGGGCGCCCGACTCCATCACCTGGTCCGTCGACGGCCAGGTCTTCCAGCGGCGCACCCCGGCCGACCTGGGCGGCAACCAGTGGGTGTTCAACAAGCCGTTCTTCCTCATCCTGAACCTCGCGGTCGGCGGCTACTGGCCCGGTGACCCCGACGGCAGTACGCAGTTCCCGCAGCAGATGGTCATCGACTACGTCCGCGTGACGACCGGCGACTGAGGCCCGGGGACCGGCGACGGCCGACCGGTCGGTGGCGGCCCGAGAAGGAGCCCCCACGCGTCGGCTGCGGTGGAACCAGCAGCTCCGGCACCCGTCCGCGGCAGTCCGCGGACGGGCGCCGGTTCCCTCCTACAAGGACGGTGACCCGTATGACCGCGACCCCCCGCTCCCCGCGAAGACGGCTCGGGCGTCTAGGGCGTGTTTCGAAAGTCCCGCCTGCTCGGCGGCGTCTGGCACTTCCCCAAGCTCTCGGCTTCGCTCGAGCAGGGGAGACCCCATCCCTCGCCGCGTTGTCGGGATCACCCCGATACATCCAGTATCGGGGCGACCCTCCGCCTTGCGATCGCACGCACCAGACGCCGCCGAGCCCGCCCTCCGGGCGGACGGCGCTACTTTCGAAACACGCCCTAGCGCTGCCCGCCCTGGCGCTCGCCGCCATAGCCGCGTTCCTCACCCCCAGCAGCCCCGCCACCGCGGCCGTCGCCGCGGTCGGGCAGATCTCCGGCATCGGCGGCAAGTGCGTCGACGTGGCGGGCGCGTCCGCCGCCAACGGGACCGCCGTACAGCTCTACGACTGCAACGGAACCGGCGCCCAGCAGTGGGACGTCCGCTCCGACGGCACCGTACGCGCGCTCGGCAAGTGCCTCGACGTCAAGGACGGCGCGACCGCCAACGGCTCCGTTCTCCACCTGTGAGACTGCAACGGGTCGGGCGCCCAGCGCTGGGGGATCTCCGCCGCCCGCGACATCGTCTCCGTGGCAGCCGACAAGTGCCTCGACGCGACCGGCAACAGCTCCGCCAACGGCACCCGGCTCCAGCTGTGGACCTGCACCGGGGCCGCCAACCAGAAGTGGAACGCCCCGTCCGGCGGCGGCGACCCCGACCCGGGCGGCGCCCCGATGGCCGTGGCCCCCTACCTCTACAACGGCTGGGGCAGCCCGCCCTCCCCGACGACCGTGATGAACGCGACCGGCGTCAAGTGGTTCACCCTCGCCTTCGTCCTGAGCAACGGCTACTGCAACCCCCAGTGGGACGGCGGCCGCCCGCTCGTCGGCGGCGTGGACCAGCAGACGATCAACACCGTACGGGCCGCCGGCGGCGACGTGATCCCGTCGTTCGGCGGCTGGAGCGGCAACAAGCTGGAGAGCTCCTGCGGCAGTGCGGGCGAACTGGCCGCCGCCTACCAGAGGGTCATCGACGCGTACGGCCTCAAGGCCATCGACATCGACATCGAAGCCGCCGCCTACGACTCGCCGACCGTCCAGCAGCGCACCGTGGACGCCCTGAAGACCGTCCGCGCCAACAACCCCGGCATCAAGCTGTACGTCACCTTCGGCACCGGCCAGAACGGCCCCGACACCAGCCTCATCAACCGGGCGGCCCAGGCCGGGCTCACCGTCGACAGCTGGACGATCATGCCGTTCAACTTCGGCGGCAACGGCCAGAACATGGGCACGCTCAGCGTCCGCGCCGCCGAAGGGCTCAAGACGGCTGTCAGAGACGCCTACGGCTACAGCGACGACCAGGCCTACCGGCACACCGGCATCTCCTCGATGAACCGCACCACCGACGTCGGCGAGACCATCACCGTCGCCGACTTCCGGACCATCCTCGCCTACGCCCAGCAGCGGCACCTCGCCCGGCTGACCTTCTGGTCCGTCAACCGCGACCGCCCCTGCACCGGCGGCGGGGCCGACACCTGCTCGGGTGTCGGACAGCAGCCGTGGGACTTCACGCGGGTCCTCGCGCAGTACCGGGGTTGACCCCGGCCCGCCCGCTGCCAGGGCGGCCCCCAAGCCGGTGGACGGCGGCAGAGGTGCTCCTGCCGCCGTCCACCCTCCGACCCGAGAGCGGAATAGCATGATCCTCATGGAACAGCGCACACTCGGCAGGACCGGCCGTGACGTATCGGTCGTCGGACAGGGCACCTGGCAGCTCGGGGGCGACTGGGGCGAGGTCGCGGAGGACGACGCGTTCGGGGTTCTCGACGCGGCCGTCGCATCCGGCGTCACCTTCTTCGACACCGCGGACGTGTACGGGGACGGCCGCAGCGAACAGCTCATCGGGCGCTACCTCAAGAGCCGCCCCGACGCCGACGTCCTCGTCGCCACCAAGATGGGCCGCCGCGCGGACCAGATCGAGGAGAACTACGTCCTGGACAACTTCCGTACCTGGAACGACCGTTCCCGCACGAACCTCGGGACCGACACGCTCGACCTCGTACAACTGCACTGCCCGCCCGGCGGCGTCTACTCCTCCGACGCCGTCTACGACGCCCTGGACACCCTGGTCGCCGAGCAGCGGATCGCCGCCTACGCTGTAAGCGTCGAAACCTGCGCCGAGGCGCTGACCGCCATCGCGCGCCCGGGCGTCGCGAGCGTGCAGATCATCCTCAACCCGTTCCGCCTCAAGCCGCTGGACGAGGTGCTCCCGGCCGCCGCGGCGGCGGGCGTCGGCATCATCGCCCGGGTGCCGCTCGCCTCCGGCCTGCTCTCCGGCAAATACACCAAGGACACGGTCTTCGGCCCCGAGGACCACCGTACGTACAACCGGCACGGTGAAGCGTTCGACCGGGGCGAGACGTTCTCCGGCATCGACTACGCGACCGGCGTCGCCGCTGCCGCCGAGTTCGCCGAACTGGCCCCCGAGGGCGCCACCCCCGCGCAGACCGCGCTGCGCTGGATCACCCAGCAGCCGGGCGTGACCAGCGTGATCCCCGGCGCACGCTCGGTGGAACAGGCCCGCGCCAACGCGGCGGCGGCCGCCCTTCCACCGCTGCCGCAGTCCACGCTGGACGCGGTGCGGGACCTGTACGACCGGTCGATCCGCGCGGAGGTCCACGACCGCTGGTGACGGCGGGCGGGGCCGGAACGGGCGGGGCCGGAACGGGCAGGGCGCCAGCGGGCGAGGGGGAGCGGGCGGGACTCAGTCGTCCTGCTCGTCGTCCCCGCCCTGTCGGCCACCGTCCTGCTGGTCCTGCGGGTTCTGCCCGCCGCCGTCGCCGACGTCCTGCGAGGGGCCCGAGGACGGACTCTGATCCGGTGTTCCGGCCGAGCTGGAGTCCGGGGAGAAAAGGATCATTCCGAGATACACGGCGGCCAGGAACGTCGCCGTGCCCGCGATGAGGCTGGCCACCCTGGGCCGACGCCGTATCGCCTCACGGGTACTGCGACGACGGGCCGGAGCCGATCGGGCCGACGCCTGCCGTCTTCGCCCCGTGGGTCCCGGAAGCCGGTACGTCGTCGGGCCGACCGGCGCCGGCGGCCCGGCGGGGGAGGGCTTCGGGGCCATGGGGGCGGACGCCCGGTGGGACGTGGGCGTCTGCAGAGGGAGGGGCTCCGGCCGGCCGCGCCAGGCGTCGGTGCGGAACCAGTCGGAGACCTGCTGCGCGGTGGGCCGTTCCTCCGGCTGCTTGGCCAGCAGCCCGAGGAGATACGAGTCGAAGGCCGCGGAGATCTCCACGCCCCGCTGCCGCAGCGGGACCGGCGGGGTGTCGACATGCTGGTACAGCGTCGCGGTCGCCGTGTCGGAGCGGAACGGTGGCTGTCCGAGCAGCAGTTGATAGACGACGCAGCCCAGGGAGTACATGTCGGACGCGGAGTCGGCGGTACGTCCCAGCGCCCGCTCGGGGGCCAGGTAGAGGCTCGTACCGACGATGTGGCCGGCCGTCGTCAGCGCGGTCGAGGGGTCGTCGACGAACTGGGCGATCCCGAAGTCGCCGATCTTCACCGAACCGTCCGCGTCCAGCATCAGGTTGCCCGGCTTGATGTCGCGGTGGACGATGCCCTGACGGTGCGCGGCGGCCAGCCCGGCGGCCGCCTGGCCCGCGATCAGGGCGACCTGTTCGGGATGGACCCGCTCCTGGGCTGCCAGCAGGTCCCCGAGGCTCTGCCCCTCGACCAGCTCCATCACCAGGAAGAACCGGTCCTCCCAGGCCCCGAAGTCGAACACGGCCACCAGGTGCGGGTGGCTCAACCGGGCGGCGGTCTGCGCCTCCAGCCGGAAGCGGGCGGTCGACGAGGCGTCCGCCTGGTCCCCCAGCAGCAGCTTCACGGCCACGGAACGCCCCAGCACCTCGTCCGTGGCACGCCACACCTCGCCCATGCCGCCACGACCGATGGGGGATACCAATCGGTACCGACCAGCTACCAGCACCTGTACACCTGTCTCGAATTGTGGCCCGCTCCGGCTGCCGGGACCCGTGGTTCCCGGTCTCCGGCGCAGTCCGGGGCGGAGCGGCGAACGACATGATCAGGATATCGGTCCGGCGGAGCCCCGATGCCCCGACGGCCCTTTCGCCGGGCTCTGCTGACGGCCCGGTACCCCTCCGCGCCCGCCCCGGCGCCGGGAGCGCCCGCCGGACCCCCGCTTCAGCCGAGCAGCCGACGGTACGCGGCATCGGCCGTGAACGCGGACTGCCCGCCCCTGAAAAGGAGTTCGGCGGTCCCGAACGCCGGGTCGGACGCCGTCTCCGGCACATAGGGGACGGCGAAGCACCGCATGCCCGCCGTGTGCGCGGCCGCCGCTCCGGGAGGGGCGTCCTCCAGCACCACGCAGTCCGCCGGCTCCGCCCCCATGCGCCGGGCCGTCTCCAGGAACACGTCCGGCTCCGGCTTGCCGTGCGCGACCTCCTCGGCGGAGACGTACAGCGGGATGTACGCGTCGAGCCCGGTCACCGCGAGGACCGCCCCGATCGCGGCCCGGGACGAACCGGAGGCCACTGCCATCGGCACCCCGGCCGCGTACAGGCGCTCCACGAAGACCCGCATCTGCGGGAAGACCTCCGTCGACGCCCCGGCCAGCTCCAGATACAGGGCGTTCTTCCCGGCGAGCAACTCCTCGACCGGGGCGTCGATCCCGTACTCCGCGCGCAGGACCGTCAGCGTCTCCCGGGTGCCGATGCCGATGAACCGGGTGTGGGCCTCCCAGTCGAAGTCCCGCACCCCGTACCGGGCGAGCAGCCGGCGCCCCGCCTGGAAGTAGTTCGGCTCGCTGTCCACCAGCGTCCCGTCGAGATCGAAGATCACGTGGGGGCCGGGCGCGGCCACGGGGTGGGACGTCATGGCCCCAGCATGCCGCAGTCCGCGGCGGCGGGCCCGGTCACCCCCGACCGGGTGCGGGACCCGGCCGGTCCCGGTCGCCCGCCGCGCGCCCCACGGATTCCACCAGCGGCAGCACCCGGTGCGCCACACGTTCGCGGAGCGCCACATCGGTCCGGGTCCTGACGACCCCCGGCAGCTGGATCAGCCGTTGGATCACGTCCTCCAGATGCCCGGCGTCCCGGGCGACGACGCGGGTCAGCAGATCGCCCCCGCCCGTCGTCGAGAACGCCTCGATGATCTCGGGCACGGCCGCCAGGGCGTCGCCCACCTCGACCAGATGCCCCTGCGTGACCTCCAGGTGGACGAAGGCGAGCACGGGATGACCGAGCGCGGCGGGGGAGAGGGTCGGCCCGGTACCGGTGATCACCCCGTCGCGCTCCAGCCGGTCGAGCCGGGCCTGCAGCGTGCCGCGGGCCACGCCGAGGATGCGCGCGTACTCCCGGACGCTGGTGCGCGGCTGCTCGATCAGCAGGCGCAGGATCCGGGTGTCGAGAGCGTCCACCGCCATGATCCGCAGATCTCCTTCCGAGCCGTCCGGTGCGGCCCCGACTGTACCCAGGGCGAGGGCCCCGCGCCGCCGGGGCGGTACGACAGCGCCTCAGCCGTAGAACGACAGCAGCCAGGCCATCAGCACGGCCGTCAGGACGAACTGGGCCACGGCGGCGCCCCGGTACCGTCCCCAGCACAGCGCCAGCCCCACAGCCGCCGGCACGCCGCCGTACCCCGCCAGCTCCGTCACCGCGACGGTGGCTTCCTCGCCGTTGTGCGCGGCGGCCCAGCCGTTCATGCCGATCGCGAGCCAGGCGTGGCCGCCGACGAGCGCGTCGAGCGGCAGCAGAGCCAGGAACACCAGGAGGTTCGCCCCTCCGCTCCGCGGCTCGTGCCCCTCCCGGATCCCGTCCGCGCGCGTGTCCATGTCCATGTCGGCATCGTGCGCCGCCCGTCCCGTCCGGGGGATGAGTACGCGTACTCATCCCCCGCTCACTCCCCGAACCGGAGCCCAGCCGTCCGGTGCCTCCGTCCGCCGTGCGTGCGGTGGTGCCCGCCCCAGGTGGTCCGTTGGCACGCCGGTGGCTGATCGATCGCGATATCTGCTGGGCCATTGGTACATGGTTCTCCTCCCGGTTTGATCCAAGAGCCCGATAGATGCTGCAATGGATCCATCGATGGCGCTGCGGACTTCCGCGGCGCCTTTTTCATGCGAGTTCTGCGGAGACGCGGAAGGGGTGGAAGTGTGCTGAAAAGGGTGTTCGTGGCGCCGGACCCGGGGCGGGTGCGGCTGCGCTTCGCCGGCCGTGGCGTTCTCGGCATCAGCCTCGCGGTCGCGCTGTGCGGCCTCGCCGGGCACTCGCTCGTGGCGGCCATCACGGGCGGCCTCGCGGCGCTGCTCGCCCTGTTCACCGTGACCGACCCGACGGTGCGCGGTCAGGCGGTCACCACCGTCCTGCTCCCGGTCGTCGGTCTGCCCGTCCTCGCCGTCGCCGCCGTGCTGCACGACCAGCCGGTCGCCCGCGACCTGATCTTCCTCGCCGTGATGGGGGCGGGCGTGTACGCCCGGCGCTGGGGGCCGCGCGGGCACGCGCTGGGCGTCTTCGCGTTCATGATGCTGTTCGCCGCCCAGTTCCTGCACACCGTGCCCGGTCAGCTGCCCGAGCTGTACGTCGCCGTGCTGCTGTCCCTGGGCGCCTCGTCCGCCGTGCGCTTCGGCCTGTGGTGCTACGAGCGGCGGCTGCCCGTCGCGGCCGCGCCCGCTCCCCCGGAGGGCCCGGGCCCGCTGCGCATCACCACCCGGCAGGCCGTCCAGGCCACCCTGGGCGGGGCCTTCGCGCTGGGCCTGGGGCAGATCCTGTCCGACCAGCGGTGGTACTGGGCCGTGGGAGCCACCTGGTGGGTCTTCGTGAACACCACCTCGCGCGGCGAGACGCTCGTACGGGGCTTCCGGCGGGTCCTGGGCACCGTGATCGGCATCGTCGCGGGCTTCGCCGTGGCCATCCCGCTCGACGGCGCGGGAGCCCCGACCGCCGCCATCGTCGCGGTCAGCGTCTTCGGCATCTTCTACACGGCGGCGGTCTCGTACAGCTGGATGATGTTCTTCGTGACGGTGATGGCCGGCATGCTCTACGGGGCGCTGGGCGTCCTGGACGCCGCCCTGCTCTGGCTGCGCGTCGCGGAGACCGCCGTCGGCTCCCTCGGCGCGGTGCTCGCCGTGCTGCTGGTCCTCCCCGTCACCACCCACGCCATCACCGACGCGTGGATCCAGAAGGCCCTGCGGTGCGTCCACGCCTGCACGGCGGAGGCCGCCGACCGGCTCGCCGGCTCGACGCTCGCCGACCCCGGCCCCCGCGTCGCCGAACTGGAGGTGCTGCTCGGCCGGGTCCGGCTCTCGCTCGCGCCGCTGGTGCACCCCCTGAGCCCGCTGCCGGCCCGCAAAGCGCGCGCCCGGCAGGTGCTCGCGCTGTTGGACGACTGCGTGACCGAGGTCCGGGGCCTGGCCTCGATCGCCGCCGACCCGGACGCCTCGCACGACGCGCGGCTGTCGGCCGCGTGCTCCCGCGTCGAGGCGGCCGTCGAGGCGCTCACCGCACCCGAAGGCTCCCGCGGCTTTCACCTGCCCGAGCTGCCCGGGGCCGCCGCGGACCCGGCCCTGGCCCATCTGCACGGCCTGGAGCGGGCACTCGCCGCGCTGGCGGCACCGCTCCAGGGCCGGGGCGGCCGGACACCGGCCGTGGCGCCCGAACCGGCCTGACCGCGGAGCCGCGGGCCCGCGCCCGCCGATTCCTTCCGGCCGCATTGGTCTGGACCGCAGGGGGGTGCCTGCTACCGTCGGCCGTGAAGATCGCGGCGACGGTGAAGAGGGGTAGCGCGATGATCGGCAACAGCGCCGGGCGGGCATTCGTAGGGTCGTTCACCTCGGCGGGCGGGCGCGGGATCACCGCCGCCGCCGTGGACCGGGACACCGGTGCGCTGACGGTGCTGGGGTCCACGGACGCCGTGCCCGACCCCTCGTTCCTCACGGTCGGCCCGGGCGGCACGGCTCTGTACGCGGTCGGCGAGAGCACCCCCGGCGTCGCCGCCGCCTTCGCCCTCGACAGCGACGTGCCGGCTCTCCTGGGTCCCGTCCGCGCCGTCGACGGCGATGCGCCCACCCACCTCGCGCTCGCCGGGAACCACCTGGTCACGGCCAACTACACCTCCGGCGGCGTCACCGCCCTGCCGGTCCTCGCCGACGGCTCGCTCGGAGCGGCGGCCTCGGTGCTTCAGCACGAGGGCAACGGCCCGGACACCGGCCGCCAGGAGGCCCCCCACGCCCACCAGGTGCTCGCCGACCCCTCGGGGAACTGGGTGGTCAGCGTGGACCTCGGCACCGACTCGGTACGCGTCTGCGCCCTGGACCCCGTCACCGGCGCCCTGCGCCTGCACAGCGAGACGGCCCTGCGCCCCGGCACCGGTCCGCGCCATCTGGCCTTCCACCCCTCGGGCTCGCTCGCCTACGTCCTGGGCGAGCTGGAGCCGACGCTCACCGTGTGCCGCTGGGACGCGGCTGCGGGCCGTCTCGACGTGCTCGGCGAGACACCGGTGCTTCCCGAGCACGAGGCGGCCGACGACGCGGCGCGCACCTACCCGTCCGAGGTGGTCGTCGCGCACGACGGGCGCTTCCTGTGGACCGCCAACCGGGGCCACGACAGCATCTCCGTGCTCACCCTCGACGAGAGCGGCGAGAAGGCGGCCCTGGTGGCCACCGTCGGCTGCGGCGGCCGCTGGCCGCGCGACCTCACCCTCGGCCCGAGCGGCCAGTGGCTGTACGCGGCCAACGAGCACTCCGGGAACGTCAGCTGGTTCGCCGTGGACGCCGAGACGGGTGTCCCGCGGCACGCGGGCTCCGTCGAGGTTCCCGCGGCCTCCTGCGTCGTCCTCGTCTGACAGCGGTCATTCCCGGGGCAGCACGTCCGGCAGCGGTCGCCCCCGGACGGTCGCGTCCGACAGCGGCCGCCCCCCCGGACAGGGGGGGGGGGGGGGGGGGGGGGGGGGGGGGGGGGGGGGGGGGGGGCGGGGCGGGGCGGGGGGGGGGGGGGCGGGGGGGGGGGGGGGGCGGCCCGCGGGGGGGGGGGGGGCCCGGCGCCCCCCCCCCCCGCGCCCCGCGCCCCCCCCCCCCCGCGCCGGCCCCCCCCCCCCCCCCCCCCGCCCCCCCCCCCCCCCCGCCGCGCTGTCCGGCTTCCCGAGCCGCCGCCCCACGGCGACGGCGTCCGGTCAGTGAGCCTGAGCTCCCTGCGGCGTCGCCGGCGTGATGCCCAGCGTCGTGGCGTACAGGGACAGCACGAGCTTGCCGATCGCCGGGTAGGCGCCCAGCGGCTCGGCCGTCGCGCAGCCCGCCTCCTTCGCGGCGGCGTCCAGCAGGCCGGGGTCGACCTCCGGGCCCACCAGGTACGGCGCCAGGGCCAGCTGCGCGGAGCCGGAGCCCTGCAACTGCTCCGCGATCGAGGCGACCGAGCCCTCCACGTCCAGCGCGGCGGCCATCACCGGCACAGCGAGCCGGGCGGCCAGCAGCATGCCGGTGATCCCGGCGGCCCGCACGGCCTCCTCGCCACCCACGGTGACCAGCACGATGCCGTCGGCGGCGGTGGCCACGGTGAACAGCCTGGCGCGGTCGGCGCGCGCCAGCCCGGCCTCCGACAGCCGTACGTGCAGGGCCTCGGCGAGCAGCGGGTGCGGGCCGAGCACATCGGTCAGCTCGGCCTGCGTACCGCTGTCCATCACGGCCTGCCGTATCCGTCGGATCAGCGCGCTGTCGGGACCCGCGAGCAGCGGGACCACGACGGCGGGCGGACCCGCGGGCTCGGCGACCTCGCGGCCGACGGCGACGGCCTGCTCGAAGCGCGCGACGCGCTCGGCGGCGGTGTGGGCGAGAACGGTGGCAAGGGTCGGGTACTCGGCATCGTCGCCGTCGAGGTAGCCGATCCGGGCGTTGAGGCCGGGCAGCTCGGAACGGGCGATGCTGATCACCTCTTCGGCCAGGCCGCGCGTGGCCGAGGAGGGGGTACCGGGAACGGCGAGAACGAGCGCGGCAGCGCCCTCGGGTGCGACCACGGGCTCCGGGCGGCGGTGCCGTCCGGACTGGCGAGGTCGCGGCATTCGTACAGGCAGGCCGGAAGCGGGCCCAGTGGGGGTGCTCATGGCGCCGCATGCTACTGGTTTTGCCTGCCCCTCTGTTCGGGGAGGGTCCGGTCGAGCGTTAACTATCCGCTTATGTCCGATGAGTGACGTACCACCGGAGTGTCCCTGTCTGTCGGGTCGTTGTTCCGCCGCCCTCCGATCCGGCTCCCCTTCGTCCGCCGGCCGTCACCCCGTACGGGGCTCCTCGCGCACCGTCGTTCCGCCGGGCTGTCCGCTCCCGTGCTCCTGGGGCACGAACAGCATCGTCGGGTGGAGCGGCAGGCGCAGATCCCCGGCAGCCAGGGCTCGCGCGATCCGGAGTGCGCCGGTCAGCGGATCGCCCGCCGCCGAGGTCACCCGGGCCCTCGGCAACAGCCGTGCCAGCTCCTCGCGCACGGGTGCCATCAGGGGCTCGCCCATCTTGAACAAGCCACCCGTCAGAGCCACTTCACCACCTTCGCCGTCCTCGACTTCCGGCCCGGCGGACGTCGGGCACACAGCCGCCGCGGCCTCGGCGATATGACCGGCGGCCTGCCGAAGAATGTCGGCGGCCACCGGATCCGCTCCGGCGCACGCCGCCACCTCCGGGGCGAACGAGGCCAGCACGGCCGGCCGGTCGGAGCGCGGATAGAGCAGCCCGGGCAGCGCCTCGGCCGGTCCGAACACGGCCCGCACCCGGTCCAGCAGGGCGGGGGAGCCGCCACGCCGCCCGTCATGGGCCCGCATCGCCGCGTCCAGTCCGGCACGGCCGATCCACGCACCGCCGCCACTGTCACCCAGAAGGTGACCCCACCCGTCGGCCCTGTGCCACTCCGTCAGGTCCGTACCGAGGGCGATCATGCCCGTGCCGCCCGCGACGACCGCCCCCGGGCGCTGTCCCACCGCGCCCGCGTAGGCCGTCACCGCGTCGGCGGCCAGCGCCAGCCGGCGCACCCCCAGCGCGTCCGCGAGCGCGCCGGGCAGCTCCGACCGCAACCGATCGCCGAGCGTGGCCATGCCGGCGGCCCCGATCGCCAGCGCCGCGACCCCGCCCGTCGGGGCGCCGTCGGTCGCGGAGGCGGACGCCCGGTCCAGCAACTCCCGGGCCGCGGGCAGCAACTGGTCCAGCAGATGCCCGGCGTCGATGCCGCCGGGCCCCGTCCGCACCGGCTCCGCGCAGAGCGTCGTCGAGTCAGGCCCGGGCAGCTCCACCCGGCCGAGCGCCACCCGCAGACCGGAGCCGCCGGAGTCCACCCCGAGGACGTACGCGCCGGGTCCGGCCGCGTCGGGCGCCGCCGGGGGACGGGTCACGGAAGCCGCCAGTCCACAGGCTGCGCCCCCTGGCGCTCCAGCAGTTCGTTGACGCGGCTGAACGGCCGCGAGCCGAAGAAGCCCCGGTCGGCGGACATGGGGGAGGGGTGCGAGGACTCGATCGCGGGGAAGTCGCCCAACTGCGGGAGCAGATTGCGGGCGTCGCGCCCCCACAGGACCGACACCAGGGGCGTGCCCCGGGCGACCAGCGCCTTGATGGCCTGCTCGGTCACCTCTTCCCAGCCCTTGCCCCGGTGGGCGGCGGGCCGCCGCGGCGCGGTGGTCAGCGCCCTGTTGAGCAGCAGCACCCCCTGCCGCGTCCAGGGTGTGAGATCGCCGTTGGACGGCCTGGGCAGCCCCAGGTCCGCGTGCAGCTCCCGGAAGATGTTCTCCAGACTGCCCGGCAGCGGCCGGACGTCGGGCGCCACCGCGAAGCTCAGCCCGATCGCGTGCCCCGGGGTGGGATACGGATCCTGGCCGACGACCAGCACTCTCACCTCCTCGAACGGCTGCTGGAACGCCCGCAGTACATGAGCCCCCGAGGGCAGGTACGTGCGTCCCGCGGCGATCTCCGCGCGGAGGAAGTCGCCCATAGCGGCGACGCGTTCGGCGACGGGTTCGAGGGCGTCCGCCCACCCCGGCTCGATGATCTCTTTCAACGGTCGTGCTGCCACGGCCCGCACTCTACTGCTGATACGACCACTCCGATCAACTGCCGTCAGCCGAGCGCCACCGCGCGCACGCACAGGACGTCCGGCAGATGCGACGCGAGCTGCCGCCAGCTGTCGCCGTCGTCCGCGCTGGCGTACAACTCGCCGTTGCGGTTGCCGAAGTAGACCCCGGCGGGGTCCGCGTCGTCGGTGCACAGCGCGTCCCGCAGCACCGTGCCGTAGTGCGCCCCGTCCGGCAGGCCCTCCGTGAGCGGCTCCCAGGTGCGCCCCGCGTCGGTCGTGCGGAACACCCGGCAGCGGTGCTCCGCCGGGACCCGGTCGGCGTCGGCGTTGATCGGGAAGACGTACGCCGTGTCGCCGCGGTGCGGGTGCGCGACGGCGGCGAACCCGAAGTCGGAGGGCAGGCCCGCGCCGATGTCGCTCCAGTGGTCGCCGGAGTCGTCGCTGCGGAACACGCCCCAGTGGTTCTGCAGATAGAGCCGGTCCGGGTCGGCCGCGTCCCGGGTGACCTTGTGCACGCACTGGCCGAACTCCGGGTCCGGATCCGGGAGGAAGACCGCGGAGACGCCCTTGTTCGACGGGGCCCAGCTCGCACCCCCGTCCTTGGTCCGGAACACGCCGGCCGTCGACACGGCCACGGTCACGGCCTTGGCGTCCCGGGGGTCGGTCAGGACGGTGTGCAGCCCCTCGCCGCCGCCGCCCGGCTCCCACCGCGAGCGGGTCGGGTGCTCCCAGAGCGGCCGGACCAGCTCGAACGACTCGCCCCGGTCCTCGGAACGGAACAGCGCGGCCGGCTCCGTGCCCGCGTAGACCACGTCCGGCGCCTCGGGTCCTGCCGGGTGCAGCTGCCAGACGCGCTCCAGCGACGCCCCGGTGGACTTGGGGAACTTCACCGCGGGCTGTCGCGGCTCGGTCCAGGTCTCGCCCAGGTCGTCGGAGTGGAAGACGGAAGGCCCCCAGTGCGCGCTGTCCCCGCCGACCAGGATCCTGGGGGTGTCCCCCCGGGTGTCCACGGCGACCGAGTAGATCGCCTGCGCGTTGAAGTGCGGGCCCGTGATCTCCCAGGTCCCCCCGTGTCTGCGGCCGATGAAGAGACCCTTGCGGGTGCCTGCGGTGAGCAATACGCCGGTCATGGTCCTGGACCTCCCGAAACGCCGTTGTGTCGGAACAGTGCCAGTTTGCACCCGCCCACTGACAGTGGCCCCCGTACACGCCCGCCGCCCCGGTCGCGTCGGTGTGGCCCCCGTCCGGGCGGCCGACGGGCGGGGGCCGTGCCCTTGACCGGCGTCCCGCGGCGGCCCTAGCGTTCAGCTGCCGTAGAAAGCGCTTGCGGGCGGCCGGTGCGGTGTGTTCGCGCAGGCCGTGCGCCCCGTGCCGCCGAGACCCAGGAGCCCCCGTGGTGACTTTCGAAGGACTGCCCGGCGCCGTCGCCGTCTCGCACTTGAGCGTCTACGACTGGCCCGCCGCCGACGGGTTGCGCGGGGGCACCCCGCATCTGCACCTGACCTGCTCGGAGGGGTACGTCGTGGTCGGCGGCAGCGGTTCCGTGCAGACCCTCACGGCCTCCGGATTCCTGGAGACCCCGCTGACACCGGGCGCGCTCGTGTGGTTCACCCCGGGCGCCGTGCATCGGCTGGTCAACGAGGACGCGTTGCGTGTCATCGTGCTCATGCAGAACAGCGGGCTGCCCGAGGCTGGCGACGCCGTGCTGACCCTGCCGCCCCGCTGTCTCGCGGACCCGGAGGTCTACCGCACGGCGGCGACGCTGCCCGTGGACGCCGGGGAGGCCGTGCAGGAGCGGGCCGCGCGGGCCCGGCGCGATCTCGCCGTGGAGGGGTTCCTGGTGCTGCGCGAGGCCGTGGAGGACGGCGACCCGGAACCGCTGGCCGCGTTCCACCGTGCTGCTGCCGCGCTGGTCCGTCCCCGGACGCCCGAGTGGCGCAGCCGCTGGGAGCAGGGAGCCGCCACGGCCGCCGCCGCCACCGCCGGCCAGCTCGACGCGTTGGACCGGGGCGAGGCCGGCCACCTCGCCGACGCCCGCGTCCACGCCGAACGGCCCTCGGCGCGCGGCAGATTCGGCATGTGCGGCCGCCTGGACGTCTACCGGAGCTGAGAGCCGCTCCACCAGTGTCCCCCCGGCACACACCACGCCCCCGCCCCGCTCGCGCCTCCCGCTGCCTGGTGCTGACATGCTGGCGGGGGCCGGACGACGGCCGGACGGCGGTCTGGACACGGCCGGGGACAGGGACACCGAGGAGACGACGATGGGCAGCGGGATCACGGACGCCGACGGCCACCCCGTGCCGGTCACGGTCGCCGCGGGGGAGCCCGCGCCGGTCACGGTCACCGCGGGGGAGCCCGGCCCCCGCGTCTCCATCCGGCTCTCGCCCCCGACCGGCGAGCTCGTCTGGTCCTGCACCTCCGGGGCGGCCCGCGAGCTGGCCGCCGTACTCCTCCGGGCGGCCGAGGAGGCCGAGAACGCGCCGGGGGAGCGTCCCGTCACGGTCGAGGCGGGCGAACTGCGCCGCGGCGACGTGCGCGACGGCGACCGGTCCATGACCGTGGAGAGCGCCCGGACCGACGGCTCCACGGTCCACGTCACCTGGAAGTCCGGGGCCGGCCGCAGCTGGACCCAGGCGTACGCCGCCGATACCGCCATCACCCTCAAGCGGCGACTTTCCGAAGGACGTTGACGCTTCCGCCCCGCCAGGCCCCGCCCGTGCCCCCGCCGGGCCTCCACCCGTGCCCCCACCCGGCGCCCGACCGGCCGCGGCGGGTGCGCCGCGTCGGTAGGGTGGCCCGTGATGTTCACCAAACAGGGCCCCACCGTGCGCGAACTGGCCGTTCAGGCGCTTTCCTCGACCGAGCGCGGATACGACCTCCTCGCCCCGAAGTTCGACCGGACGCCCTACCGCACCCCTGACCGCGTGCTCGACGCCGTCACCCGGGCGGTACGCGAGCTCGGACCCTTCGACACCGGACTCGACGTCTGCTGCGGCACCGGCGCGGGAATCGGCGTGCTCCGGCAGCTGTGCCGGGAGCGTGCGGTCGGCGTCGACTTCAGCGCGGGCATGCTCGCCGAGGCGCGTGCCGCCTTCCCGCCCGGGAGCGAGGGGCCGGCGGTGCACTGGGTGCGGGCCGACGCCCGCTCCCTGCCCTTCGCGCCCGCCTTCGATCTCGCCCTGAGCTTCGGCGCGTTCGGCCACTTCCTGCCCGCCGAACGCTTCGGCCTCTTCGCCGAGGTGTACGGCTCGCTGCGGCCGGGCGGGCAGTTCGTCTTCCCGATCGGCGCACCGCCCCCGGTGGGATCGCGCGCCTACTGGTCGCTGTTCGGCTTCGACGCGGCGATGCGGGTGCGCAACGCCCTGTGGCGCCCGCGGTTCGTCATGTACTACCGCACGTTCCCGCTCGGCGACGTGCTGGAGGACCTGACGCAGGCCGGATTCGCCGTGCGGCTGCTCCCGCTGACCGAGCTGGGCCAGCGCCCCGACGGCAGCCCTCGCGCCCGGCTGGTGGTGGCGGCCCGGGAGGGATGACGCGGGCAGCTGCTCAGCGGTCCCTGTCCCGGGCCGCCGCCAGCAACCCGGTCCAGTCAGGGATCTTCACCGGGCCGCGCCCCAGCGATCGGCCCAGCTCCGCCTCCGCACGCTCGATCGACAGCCAGCCGGACCACTCCACCGGCCGCAGCCCCCACTCCCGCAGCACGGCCAGCGGATCGTCCACCGCCGCGCGGCTCCTCAGCGCGGCCGCGTCCTCCAGGAGCGAGGCCACCGTCTCCTTGGCGCAGGAGCGGTTCGAACCGATCACCCCGGTCGGCCCCCGCTTGATCCACCCCGCCACATACTCGCCCGGCGCCGGCGTCCCGTCCCGCAGTACCCGGCCCGCCGCGTGCGGCACTGTGCCGCGCACCGGATCGAAGGGCAGTCCCGGCAGCTCCACCCCCCGATAGCCGACCGCCCGCAGGACCAGTTGCGCCTCGACATCCTCGTACGCGCCGGTGTCCCGGACCCCGCCCCCGCTGTCCGGAGCCGTCCGGGCGAACCGCACCCCGGCTACCCGCCCGTCGCGCTCCAGCAGCTTCACCGGCCGCAGGAAGAACCGCAGCCGGATGCGGCGCCCGGCGTCGGCCGCCGCCGGTTCCCCGGCCGCCGACCAGCCGCGCAGGACCTCCAGGTTCCGCCGCACCACGGCGGGCAGCGGCAGCGATCCGGGCAGGCCGTCCGGAGCGGCGTACGCGGGGTCGAGCGCGAGTCCAGTCGGGTCGACGACGACCCGTGCACCGGGCAGCGCCCCCAGTTCCCTCAGCTCCTTGGTGGTGAACCGGGCCTGGGAGGGGCCCCGGCGGCCCACGATGTGCACGTCGCGCACCCGGCTGTCCTCCAGTGCGCTGAGCGCCGCGCGGGGCACGTCGGTGGCCCGTAGTTCGTCGGCGCCGCGGGCCAGGATCCGGGCCACGTCGACCGCCACGTTGCCCACGCCGATCACGACGGCCGAGCGGGCGTCCAGGACGAACGGGTCGGCGCCGACGTCCGGATGGGCGCTGTACCAGGAGACGAAGCGGGTGGCGGAGTAGCTGCCCGGCAGCCCCTCGCCCGGCACCGCGAGCGTCCGGTCGGCCGATGCCCCGACGCAGTAGACGACCGCGTGGTAAAGGTCCGCGAGCCGGGCGGGGGAGACCCCTTCCGCCCCGCCGACGCCGACGTTGCCCACGAAGGTGACCCGGTCGTCTTCCAGGACCGTCCGCAGACTGTTCTGCAGCGACTTGATCTTCTCGTGGTCGGGGGCCACCCCGTACCGCACGAGTCCGTACGGGGTGGGCAGCCGGTCCAGGACGTGCACGCGCACATCGGGCACGAGCGACTGCTGGAGCAGGGCCTGAGCGGTGTAGACCCCGCTGGGACCGGAACCGACGACGGCGACGGAGAGCACGGCGCACCTCTTCCCGGAGGTTCCCTCCAGGATGGCACCGCCGGGCCGATTCGCACCGCCCGGTGCACGGGGCGTTCGGCCGAGTGGCTCAGTCCATCAGCCCGCGCATCCGGTTGATCTCCACGGTCTGCTGGGCGACCACGTCGCTCGCCATCTCCTCGACGATGACGTCGTTCCCTTCGGTGAGCGCCTCCGTGGCCATGGTGATCGCTCCCTGGTGGTGGGTGACCATCAGCTCCAGGAAGAGCTTGTCGAAGGCCTTGCCCTCGGCGGCGCGCAACGTGTCAAGCTGGGCATCGGTCGCCATGCCGGGCATCGTGGTGTGGTCGTGGCGCTCCTTGCGCCGGTCGCCGCCGTTCTTCTGCAGCCACCCCTTCATCGCGCCGATCTCCGGCTTCTGGCCTGCCGATATGCGATCCGCGAGCCGTTTGACGGTGTCGGCGGAGGCCCGTTCCGGGACCAGCCCGGTCATCACGATCGCCTGGCCGTGATGCTCGATCATCATCCGCGCGTAGCGGAAGTCGGCGGAGTTGGCGGTGTCCTGACCGGCCTCCTTGACGGCCTCCTCGGCGGAGATCGTCCGGGCGGGCTCGCCCGGACTGCCGGGCGCGACCACACCCGGACCCGCGTCGTCGGCCTTGTCCGACCGTCCGTCACCGCTGCCCGCGTCACAGGCCCCCAGGACGAGCACGGCGGCAACGGCCGCCGCCGCGAGAGCGGTTGAGCGCAGAGTCGCGGACCGGCGATGGATCAACACGGTGACCTCCTGTGCCACATGGTTTTGTTGCAGACCGTCCTAACACGCTTCCACCGTGCGAAGATCAAAAACTTTTATTACGTCTGTGTTGCCATCTGTTGATGTGTACATGAGAGAGACGATACTGCCGGGGGTTCATGAACCGTTCGAACCCGAACGGAGACAAGGAGGACGCAGTGACCTCGTTGCGCACCACCCGCGTGCGGCGCAGACGTCTGGGCGCGGTGGCAGCCGCAGCCGGACTCCTCGCCACGCTGCTGACGGCCACCACGGCGGCCGCTACCCCCGACCCGGGCGATGCCCCGGCCGAGCGCGGTTCCGTCACCAAGAGCGAGCAGGCCGAGGCCAGGGCCGCGATAACCCGTGGTGACATACCCGGCGTGGACGAGATCGTCCACAGCTCCAACATCAAGCACCTGACGAACGTGCCGAAGGGCGCCCTCAAGGGCCACAACACGGACCTCGCCTTCCAGGGGAAGTACGCGTACGTCGGCAACTACGACGGCTTCGTCATCTACGACATCAGCAAGCCGAAGAAGCCGAAGACCGTCGCGCAGGTCCTCTGCCCCGGTTCGCAGAACGACATCTCGGTCTCCGGGAACCTGCTGTTCCTGTCGACGGACTCCTCGCGCAGCGACGACTCCTGTTCCAGCACCTCCCAGCCCGCCACGGAGAAGTCCTCCTGGGAGGGCATGAAGATCTTCGACATCAGCAACAAGCGGCAGCCGAAGTACATCGCCGCCGTGGAGACCGCCTGCGGTTCCCACACGCACACGCTGGTGCCGGACGGCAAGAAGAACGTGTACGTGTACGTCTCCTCGTACGCGCCCGACGAGACGTTCCCGGACTGCAAGCCGCCGCACGACGGGATCTCCGTCATCAAGGTGCCGGTCAAGGCGCCCCAGAAGGCCCGGATCGTGAACTTCCCGGTGCTCTTCCCGGACGGCGGCAACCCCGGTGCGCCGGAGAACCCGGGTGTCTCCAAGACGACCGGCTGCCACGACATCACGGTGCTGCCGTCCAAGGACCTCGCCGCCGGCGCCTGCATGGGTGACGGTCTGCTGTTCTCCATCGAGGACCCGGAGCACCCGAAGATCATCGACCGTGTCCAGGACAACGTGAACTTCGCGTTCTGGCACTCGGCGACCTTCAACCAGGGTGCGAACAAGGTCGTCTTCACCGACGAGCTCGGTGGCGGCGGCGCGGCCACCTGCAACGCGGAGATCGGGCCCGAACGGGGCGCCGACGGCATCTACGACATCGTCGGCAAGGGCGACCAGCGCAAGCTGGTCTTCCGCAGCTACTTCAAGATCGACCGGCACCAGGCCGACGCCGAGGTCTGTGTCGCGCACAACGGCTCGATCATCCCGGTGAAGGGCCGCGACCTGATGGTCCAGGCCTGGTACCAGGGCGGCATCTCCGTATGGGACTTCACCAACTCCTCCAAGCCCAAGGAGATCGCCTTCTTCGAGCGCGGCCCGGTCACGCTCGACCAGGTCACCATGGCCGGCTCCTGGTCGGCGTACTACTACAACGGCCACATCTACTCCAGCGACATCGCCAAGGGCTTCGACGTGCTGAAGCTGGAGGACCGGCGCACCGACCCGGCCGAGCGGGTCGAGCTGGACGAGCTCAACGCCCAGACGCAGCCGGACTACTTCGACCGCTGATCCGTCAGGGTCCCGCGGTCCTGTAGTTCCCACGTTCGGGGCCGGTGTGTGGGGGGGGGGGGCCCGCCCCGGCCACAACGGCCCCGGGGGGGGTTGGCGCCCGCGCATGAATTTGCCCAAAGCACGGGGGGGCCCCGCGGGGTACCCGGGCCCGGCGGAACCCCAAACC